>JBBRFG010000059.1:0-14717 GCA_038224685.1 Sphingomonadales bacterium | reverse complement strand
CTGCTTCGACGATTTCGGTGGCTTGCACCGCCAGCGCGTCAACCTGAGCCTGGCTCAGATCCTGACGTGCGAGAAAGACGTGCTCGTAGAGCGCCATCTTCGCGTCCTTTCACTTCCATACCGATCGCTGGCTGATCCGTTTCGATTGAACGGGGCCCCTCCGGCTTTCTTGAATATATCGCCGGGCGGTTCCCATGCGAAGCGCGTGCCTCTACAGCCTTGGGGCGCAATTGCAAGACTTGCCGCGCGGGCACAGGCAGGGCACGCGCTAGATCAGATTGGTCTGCGATTCGTATAAGGGGGTTAGAACTGTGCCGTCAGGATTGGTTGCGCTGCTGGATGATATCGCCGTGATTGCACGCGCGGCATCCGCTTCGATTGACGATATCGCAGTGGCGGCTGGCAAGGCGGGGAGCAAGACCGCAGGCGTGGTGATCGATGACGCAGCGGTGACCCCAAGTTATGTCACTGGGCTGAGCGCGGCGCGTGAATTGCCAATTATTTGGAAGATAACCAAAGGCAGTTTTCGCAACAAGCTGTTGTTCTTGCTGCCCGGCGCGCTGCTGCTATCGGAATTTCTGCCGCAAGCGATCATCTGGCTGCTGATGCTGGGCGGGGCGTTCCTGTGTTACGAAGGCGCGGAAAAAGTGCTGGAGAAACTTGGCGCGGCCAAACATGGCGCGACGCTGGAGGATCCAATCACCGATCCGGTCGCGTTTGAGAACGAGCGGGTGGCCGGGGCAATCCGCACCGATTTAATCCTGTCGGCTGAGATTATGGCGATTACGCTGGCGGCGCTTGATCTGGATGTGTGGTGGGAACGCGGGATTGCATTGGCGCTGGTTGCGGTGATCGTGACAGTGGCCGTTTACGGAGCGGTCGCGGTAATCGTGAAGATCGATGATGTCGGCCTATATCTCACCAAACAGGCTGCGAGCTGGAAGCAGTCCGTCGGCCACTTTCTGCTGCGATTTGTGCCCAAATTGCTGACGGTCCTTTCGGTCGTCGGCACTGTGGCGATGCTGTGGGTCGGGGGCGGGATCATTGTCCACGGCACGCATGAAGTGGGCTTCCACCCGATTTATAACATCGTCTACGGGGCCGAGGTTGCGGTGGCGGGCGCAACCGGAGCGCTGGGCGGGGTAACAGGCTGGGCGACCTATGCTGCACTGTCAGCAGTGGTTGGGCTGGCGCTCGGCGCAATGATCGCGTTCGTCCTGCATAAAGTGCTGGGTGTCGGGGCGGGGGAAGGGCACTAAGCCTAAGCCTTATGACAACACCTGTTCTTTACACCTGCGCTCGGTCGCGGGGATTGCGTGCAACATGGGCGGCGGAAGAAGCCGGGGTCGATATTGACTTGAAGATCCTGCCGTTTCCGCCGCGGTTTCTGGCGCCGGAATTCATGGCGCTGAACCCGCTTGGCACAGTGCCGCTATTGGTGGACGGTGAAGCGCGGCTGACCGAAAGCTGCGCCATCGCGCATTATCTCGCCACGCGCGGCGGCTCTACGCCGCTGGCGATTGCGCCGGGAGAGCCGGATTATGCGGCCTATCTCGATTACACCTATCACGCCGACGCCACGATCACATTTCCGCAGACGGTCTATATGCGGTTTGCCATCTTCGAGAAGGACAAGGGATTTGCCGAAGCAGGCGTCGCTTATGCCAAGTGGTTTCACAAACGGTTGGTGAAGGTCGAGCAACGGCTGGAGAGCCGCGAGTTTCTGTGCGCGGAGCGGTTTACGGTGGCCGATATCTGCGTCGGCTATGCACTGATTTTGGCGGAGAGCGTCGGGCTGGATGATGGTGTGCCGCAGAGCCTTAAGGACTACCGCGCGCGGTTTACCGCGCGCCCTGCGTATCAGCGGGCGTTCGGGCGGGAGGAAGAAGGGCGGCTAGCGCTTTCGTAGTTATAAATTTGCAGTGTCGCAATCTGCGCTTCCGACCGCGTTAGCCGACGGAATCCGGCGGACAAAAAAGAGCAGTATCACTGCCAAAGCGGTCAGCACCCCGATCAGCAACCACGCATCGTTGATCGCCTCAACCAAAGCGTATTTTTCGACCAGAGGACGGATCATTTCCTCGGTAAATTCATCGGGCGGAATACCGATCTGTTCGATAAAGGCATCGCGCGGAATCCCGATCCGCACGGCCGTTTCAATGTTGCCCGCTTTCAATTGGTCAGCAATGTTCGAACCATAGGTTGCAGCGCGGGTGAAAATTACCGTGTCGATCAGCGCCAGTCCAATCGCCCCGCCCAGGTTGCGCATCAGGTTGAACAGGCCGCTGCCGTCCGCCACCAGATCGGGTGACAATCGGCCCAACGCCATCCGCGTCGGCGGGAGCAGGCAAAACATCGTCGCAATGCCGCGCAGCACCTGCGGCAGGATCATCTCTTCAAAATCGGTGGCGGGAGTTTGCGCGGTGCTCATCAGCAGGCCAACGGCGAATAACGCAAAGCCGAAAAAGGCAAGCGTGCGCGCCCCGACGCGCTGTTCAAGATAGACGGCGACCGGCGCTGCCGCCAGCTGCGCGATACCGGTGACAAGCATAATCTCGCCAATGCGAAGCGCATTATGTTCGCGCACCAAGCCAAGAAAGAACGGCATGAGATAGGTCGAGCCGAACAACCCGACGCCCAGAATAAAGCTTAAAGCGCAGCCAATCGCAAAGTTGCGATCCCTGAAACAGCGCAGTTCAACCAACGGGCCAGACGAGCGGATCGTGCGCCAAATGAACCATGCTGAACATACGGCAAAACCCAGGAGAAGCGATGCCACCGTAGGAGACAGCCAACCGACCGTTGGCGCATCCTTTAGCCCGATCTGAAGCGCGGTCAGGCCAATGGCCAGCAGTGTCAACGCAACCGCATCAACCGACCGTGCCGAGCGCATATTGCTGGCCGGACCAGTAAGCGTGATGGCCGCCCCAACAGCGGCAAGAATGCCCGGCACAATGTTAATCCGAAACAGCCAGTGCCACGAATATGTTTCCGTGATCCAGCCGCCCACAATCGGCCCCACCGTCGGTGCAAAGACCGCCGCAACACCCGCAATTGTCGTTGCAACTCCTTGTGACCGCTGCGGGAAAAGCAGGAACACCGCAGAAAACACCGCTGGAATTAATGTGCCCCCGGCGAAGCCCTGAATGATACGCCATACGATCAGCGAGCCGAAGGTCTGGCTTTCCGAACATCCGATCGATGCCAAAGTGAACACCGAAACCGCTGACACGAACAGCCACCGCATACCAAATTTTGCGGTCAGGAACCCCGTCAGCGGGATCGCAACAATTTCTGCGGTGAGATAGGCGGTCTGCACCCAAATCATCTGGTCGGTGCCGATATTCATCGCGTTCTGGATCGTGGGCAGGGATGTCGCCACAATCTGAATATCCAGAATCGCCATGAACATGCCGACGCACATGAACATAAAGCCAGCCCAAGTTCGGAAACTGGCTTCGGGTATTTCGTTTGCGTTCATCCGATGTCCGGTAGCTTAACAGATAACCTCTGGCTAAAGGAAATTGGCTTCGGCGCTTGTGCCGATCGCAGTTCATCTATCGGAACCATGCCTTGCCGGTGTCGTTCCGGCTAAAATTGAAATCAAATCGCCGGCCATTGGGCCGATGTGAGGCTCCCTCAATGATCCCGGTAAGCATTCATTCGCTCGCTACGGCGACCCCGCCGCATGTGCTTGATCAGACCACTGGTGCGCAAGTTGCCGAGCAACTGCTTGGCGGAGCGTTTGATGACTTTGGAAGATTGCGTTCGATTTACGGCAATGCCGGGATCGAATTTCGGCAGTTGGCGCGTCCGGTTGCCTGGTACATGCAGCCGCAAAGCATCGTCGAGCGCACGAAAGTTTATCTGGAGGTAGCGCTCGATCTGTTTGTCGAAGCCGCTGAGAAAGCTTTGGACGAAGCAGGCATCGCAGCGGATGAAGTGGATGCAATCGTAACCGTTTCGTCCACCGGCATCGCCACGCCCAGCCTAGAAGCCCGCGCGATGGGCCGGATGGGATTTCGGAGCGATGTTGCGAGAGTTCCGGTGTTCGGCCTCGGCTGTGCTGGCGGGGTCACGGGGCTTGGTTTGGCCGCAAAACTCGCCAATGTGGGCACAGGCGCAACCGTGTTGTTCGTCACGGTTGAGCTGTGCAGCCTCGCACTGCGAACCGAAAATGTGGGTAAGGCTGATGTCGTATCGACTGCGCTGTTTGGGGACGGAGCGGCAGCCTGTGTGATCCGTCCGGGCGATCAAGGTTTTGCGCAGATTACCGGCAGCGCCGAAACGACGTGGCCAGATACGCTCGACATCATGGGCTGGCAGATGGAAACTGCGGGATTGGGTGTCATTCTCAACCGGGCTATTCCCACTTTCGCCAGAAAGGAATTTCGCGGGGCGATTGAAGCGATGTTGACCCCCCAGGGCTTGCACATCGGCGATGTGGATCGGTTCATCTGTCATCCCGGCGGCGCCAAAGTCGTCGATGCAATCGAGACCGCATTGGTACTGCCGCAGGGCAGCCTTAATGATGAACGCGAGGTGTTACGCTTGCACGGAAACATGTCTGCACCGACGGCTTTGTTTGTGCTGGACCGTGTGCGCAAACAGGGGATGCCTGCGCTGTCAGTCATGGCAGCATTGGGCCCCGGCTTTACAGCCAGCACGGTCACCTTGCGGAGCGCGGCATGACCTTACCCTATGCGATCATGATCTTCGTAACGCTTCAGCGGATTTCAGAACTGATTATCGCGCGGATCAATACCAAGGCGCTGATGGCAAATGGCGCGATTGAACACGGGCGATCACATTATCCGGTGATGGTTCTGATGCACACATCGTGGTTGGCCGTTTTGTGGGCGACCGTTGGCGGTGCGACGGTAAGCTACCCTTTGCTTGCGGTATTTGCCGTCTTGCAGGTCTTGCGGGTGTGGGTGCTGGCAACGCTGGGTCGGCGCTGGACGACGCGCATTATCGTTCCGCAAAACGAACCGACCATCGTTGGCGGGCCGTTCCGGATCATGCGGCATCCGAACTATTTTGTGGTGATTGCTGAAATCGCAGTTTTACCGCTGGTCTTCGAACTGGTCTGGGTGGCGGTGTTATTCTCCGCGTTTAATGCCGCAATGTTGTGGGTGCGTATCCGCGCCGAAAATGCCGCTTACTTGGGCAGCCCGGCCTAACGTTGCGCCGTGCGCTTGGCTTGCGACTCGCGCTCAGCCTTGATCCTGAACATCGCCGATTTGCAAATCGGAGTCGTTTTTTCGACATTCTTGATCATGCACGCTTCAACCTTTTTACGGCTCAACGATTTCATCTCGGCAGGGCAAAGCACGCGCGCTTCCTTCGCACAGGCTTTTTTACCAAGATCGGGCGCGGCAAGGGCCGAACCGGTCATCGCGATCGATGTGACGAGCGCGCCAATGACCATAGCAATGCCACCAATTCCGTGCCGTTTCATGCGAAAAAATTCCTTCCACGCGCTTATATCAGGTTGACCGAATGCGGTAATCGGTTTGAACCACCGGTGAATATGCCGGTCAACCTGGCCAATCATGTGGCTGTTTTTATAAGCGCGCGGCCGTCGCTATGCTGCGCCGCGGCTCTTTTCCTTCGTCAGATTCGCGGGTCTTATTGGCAGCGAACGCGCCCGACATCGACTTGGTCAAAGTGCGGCCCAACAGCGCGGGCGCAAGCGGGCGTTACGATGCCTTATTCGCCTTGCTCGCCTTTTTCACCACCCCGCACAGCCCCTTGGTTAGCTGGAACAAACCGTTTAACCGGCTGATCGGATCGGCCCAGGCGCGGTTGATCACCAGCTTCATATCGGGACGCAGCTTGGCGGTGTCTTTGGCGCTTTGGTTCAGGCGCTCAACATAGGCGATCAGACCCATCGGATCGGGAAAATCATCCTTGTGAAAACTCACCAACGTGCCGCGCGCGCCAACATCGATTTTGGCGACGTTGGCACCGATGGCTTGATGCTTGATTTCGATCAGGCGGATGAGGTTTTTGGTCGGCTGCGGCAAGTCGCCGAAACGGTCGATCATCTCTGCGGCGAGGCTTTCGATCTCGCTTTGTCCATCAGCTTGATTAAGGCGGCGGTATAGCGCCATCCGCACTGCGAGATCGGGCACGTAATCATCGGGGATCATAATCGCTGCATCAACCGTGATCTGCGGGGTGAGCTTGTCGCGCGCTGGCTCCAACCCCATTTCGCCCGCCTTGGCGGCAAGGATCGCTTCCTCCAGCATCGCCTGATAGAGTTCAAAGCCGACCTCGCGGATATGGCCGGATTGCTCGTCGCCCAGCAGGTTGCCCGCACCGCGAATATCAAGGTCGTGGCTGGCCAGCTGGAACCCCGCGCCGAGCGAGTCGAGATCGCCCAGCACTTTCAATCTTTTCTGCGCGACTTCGGATAGAGAGACGTTTTTTTCGTGGGTGAGGTAAGCATAAGCGCGCAGCTTGGCCCGCCCGACCCGTCCGCGCAGCTGATACAGCTGGGCCAAGCCAAACCGGTCGGCGCGGTGGATGATAATGGTGTTGGCGCTCGGGATGTCCAAGCCGCTTTCAACGATGGTGGTCGAGAGCAGCACATCGTATTTGCGATCATAGAATGCGCCCATCCGTTCTTCGACTTCGTTGGGGCTCATCTGGCCGTGGGCGGAAACGGGCTTGATCTCGGGAGCGTGTTCGCGCAGCCATTCTTCGACATCGGCCATGTCGGAAATGCGCGGCACGACGATAAAGCTCTGGCCGCCGCGATGATGTTCGCGCAGCAAAGCCTCGCGCATCACCATGTCGTCCCACTCCATGACATAGGTGCGCACCGCCAGCCGGTCGACCGGCGGGGTCTGGATGGTGGACAATTCGCGCAGGCCCGACATCGCCATTTGCAGCGTGCGCGGGATCGGTGTGGCGGTGAGGGTGAGCACGTGGACGTCGGCACGCAGCTGTTTCAGCTTTTCCTTGTGGGTGACGCCGAACCGCTGTTCCTCGTCTACGATCACGAGGCCAAGGTTCCTGAATTTGGTCGATTTTGACAGGATCGCATGGGTGCCGATCACCAAATCGACCTGACCGTTTTCCAGCCCCACGCGCGTTTCGGTGGCTTCCTTGGCCGATACGAGCCGTGATAGCCGCCCGACCTGCAACGGAAAGCCTGCGAAGCGTTCGACAAAGTTCTGATAATGCTGGCGGGCGAGCAAGGTGGTGGGGGCGACAATTGCGACCTGCTGCCCCGCCATTGCCGCGACGAAAGCGGCGCGCAGTGCGACCTCGGTCTTGCCAAAACCGACATCGCCGCAGACCAACCGGTCCATCGGACGGCCGCTCTCAAGGTCGGACAGCACATCGGCAATCGCGCGTTCCTGATCCTCGGTTTCGGACCACGGGAACCGGTCAACGAATTGGTTGAGGGCGGCGTGATCGGTCGCCAGAATGGTCGCCTGTCGCAAAGCACGCGCGGCGGCGACCTGCATCAGCTCGCCTGCGATAGCAGTGATGCGTTCTTTCAGCTTGGCCCGGCGGCGCTGCCATGCCTCTCCGCCCAGCCGATCAAGCGGCACCGTCTGTTCGGACGAGCCATAACGGCTGAGCACGTCGATATTTTCGACAGGGATGAACAACTTGTCCCCGCCGGCATATTCCAGCGCGACACAATCGTGCTGGCTTTTGCCGACAGTGATCGGATCAAGCCCCAGATACCGCCCGATCCCATGTTCGACATGGACGACCAGATCGCCTTTGCCCAGCGCCTGAAGTTCAGCGAGGAACGCATCGGAATCGCGGCGCTTTTTCCGGCGGCGCACCAGCCGGTCGCCCAGCACATCAGCTTCGGTGACCAGATCAATCGTGTCACTGGCAAACCCGGATTCGAGCGGCAGGACAACCACCACGGCCTTGTTCTTGGCCGCTAGTCCCAGCGCTTGCTGCCAGGTATCGGCCAGCACGGTGGGCGCGCCAGCTTCATCCAGGATCGCGGCAATGCGCCGTGCGCTGCCGGTGGAATAGGCCGCAAACAGCGGCTTGCGACCCGATTTGGCGACCGATTTGAGATGTCCTGCGGCAGCTTCGTAAACATTCTCACCGCGCCCGCGCTCTGGCGCAAAATCGCGCGCTGACCGGAATCCGAAATCGAGCACTCCTGCCGCGCTCTCAGCCGCAAAGCCGCTTGCCCGGTGCGCGGTTACAGCGGTCAACGCCGAATCGAACTCGGCGCGGGTAAGGTATAGCGCATCGGCGGCAAGCGGGCGGTAACTGCCCTTTTTCTCGACCGCAATGCGGGCGCGTTGATCGTGGTAGTCGGTGATGTCGGTCAGGCGTTCTTCCGCCGCGCCAATCGCGCCTTGGTCAACCACCACCACATCATCGCGGCCAAGATGATCGAACAGGGTGGCCAGCCGGTCTTCGAACAGCGGCAACCAATGTTCCATCCCCGCCAGCCGCCGCCCATCCGACACCACTGCGTACAACGGATCCTGCGTGGCGTTGGCACCAAACAATTCGCGGTAACGGCTGCGGAACCGTTTGATGCTGTCATCGTCCAGCAATGCTTCGGAGGCGGGCAGCAGCAGGTGCGAATCAATCCGTTCCACCGTCATCTGTGTGGCGGGATCGAACAACCGCAGACTTTCCAGCTCATCCCCGAAAAAATCGAGCCGCATGCCCGCGTCGAGCGAGGATGGGAAGATGTCGACAATCGATCCGCGCACGGCAAACTCGCCGTGATCGATCACTGTGTCGGTGCGGTTATAACCCTGCCGGATCAGCAGAGCAGCCAAGCTGGCATGGCCGATCGCGGTGCCGACGCGGAATTCGCGCACGCTTTCGCGCACCCGGAATGGGGTCAGCACCCGTTGCAGCACCGCGTTGACGGTGGTTACCAGCAATTGCTGCGCGGTGCCCGGCTGTTGCAGGCGGTGCAGCGCGGCGAGCCGTTCGGCGCTGATCGTCAACGCGGGGCTCGCCCGGTCATAGGGCAAGCAATCCCACGCGGGGAAGGCAAACACCTCCACCTCGGGCGCGAAAAACTGCGCGGCCTCCACTGCGGCGCGCATTGCCGCATCGTCGGGTGCGATAAACACCGCCCGGCGTTTGGCTGCACGGGCCAGATCAGCCAGCACCAGCGGCAGGCTGCCGCGTGGTAGCGAAGCCAGGGTCAGCGGGTCTTTGGCCGCGATGATGCGGGAGAGGTCAGGCATAGGTTTCCAGTTAAGCGGCGCAGGCGCAAACGGTTCCCGCAAAGCGCCAGCGCTCAGCGCGGAATATCGACGTAATCGAGCTTTTGCATGATCGTGAGCAGGTCGCCCGCCAGATGTTGGGGCGGTGCGGCGCTGCCCAGCGCCCAGGCCATCACATCAACATCATCTTCATCAAGCAAAGCTTCGAACCAGACCAATTCAGCCTCACCCCAGCGCGACTGATACCGATCATGGAACCCGCCGATCATGTAATCGGCCTCGCGCGTGCCGCGGTGCCACGCGCGGAACTTGGCTCTGGCGAGACGCTGATCGAAAGTGGGCATATCCGGCATGGGCTGCGCGGTAAGACACTCGCTCCGCGCGCGCAAGCGGCTATAGCATAGCGCGATGCGCCCCGAAGCCCTTAACCCGCTGTTCGCCGAAATCCAGACGCTCGACGGCGTCGGGCCAAAGCTGATGAAGCCGCTCGAAAAGCTGGGCCTGACGCGGATCAAGGATGTCGCTTATCATCTGCCCGAACGGTTTGTCAGCCGGCAAGCCATTGCGGATCTTGATGCAGGCAGCGAAGGCGATCAGGTAATCATCGCGCTGACACCGGTGGAACACCGCGCGCCGCGTGCTGGCAGCCGCGGGCCTTACCGGGTGCTGGCGCAGGATGCGGTGGGCAATATCTGCGCGCTGACATGGTTCGGCAAAGCTGCCTTCGCCGCTAAAAAGCTGCTGCCAGTGGGCGAACGGCGCTGGGTTGCGGGGCGGTTAGACCGGTATGGCGACATGCTCCAGATCGTGCATCCCGATCATATCGAGGTGGAAAGCGCAGCGAACATGGGGCGGCTGAGCGAGCCGGTCTATCGCCTGTCCGAAGGCTTGACCCAGCCGCGCGTCGCGCACCTTGCTGCCCAGGCGCTGACCCGTCTGCCCGATTTGCCCGAATGGATTGAACCCAGCCAACGCGCGCGCGCCGGTTGGCCCACATGGCGCGATGCCTTGGCGCTTGCCCACCAGACCACCGATGAAAAAGCGCGTGACCGGCTGGCTTACGACGAATTGCTGGCGAACAGTCTGGCGCTGTTATTGGTCAAAGCCGAAGGGCGGCGGCGCAAAGGGCAGGCGCTGACAGGTGACGGGGGGCTACGCGCCAAACTGCACCTGCCGTTCGCGCTGACCGGCGCGCAGACGCGGTCGATTGCCGAGGTAGAAGGCGACATGGCGCAAGAAGCGCCGATGCTACGGCTGCTGCAAGGCGACGTTGGCGCGGGCAAGACGGTGGTGGCGCTCAATGCGATGCTGGTCGCGGTCGAAGCGGGCAAGCAGGCGGCGTTGCTTGCTCCGACCGAGATTCTGGCGCGCCAACATTATGAAACCTTGCGAAAAATGCTTGCCCCCACCGGCGTAGAAATTGCGCTGCTGACCGGGCGTGCCAAGGGGCGCGAGCGCGAAAGCACGCTGATGGGGCTAATCGATGGCTCGATCCAATTGCTGATTGGCACGCATGCGATCTTTCAGGATACGGTCAACTACCGCGATCTGGGGTTGGTGGTGATTGATGAACAGCACCGGTTCGGCGTGGCGCAGCGCCTTGCTTTGGCGGCGAAAGGCCGCCGTGCGCCGCACACCCTCGCGATGACGGCGACCCCGATTCCGCGTTCGCTTACTCTTGCGCAATACGGCGAAATGGATGTCAGCCGGCTTGATGAGCTGCCCCCCGGCAGGCAGGCGATTGATACGCGCGTGGTGCCGCAGGATCGGATGGAGGACGTGGTCGCCGCTGTCGAACGCCACCTTGCCAGCGGGCAACAGGCCTATTGGGTGTGCCCAATGGTGCGCGAAATCGATTGGGCACCTGACCTTGCTGATATTGCTGCGGCAGAGGCGCGCTATGCCGCATTGAAAGCGCGGTTTGGCGATGCAGTTGTGCTGGTTCACGGCCAATTGCGCCCTGAAATCAAGGATGCTGCAATGGAGCGGTTTGCCAGCGGGCAGGCGCGGTTGCTGGTGGCGACCACGGTGATCGAGGTGGGGGTGGATGTGCCATCGGCCACGCTGATGGTGATCGAACAGGCCGAACGGTTCGGCCTTGCCCAATTGCACCAGCTGCGAGGGCGCGTGGGGCGGGGGGCGGAAAAATCCACCTGCCTGCTGCTGCGCGGCGGGGCTTTGTCCGAAACCGGGCGGGCGCGGCTGGCGCTCATGCGCGAAACGCAGGACGGGTTTCGGATTGCCGAGGAAGATCTGGCTTTGCGCGGCGGCGGCGAATTGCTCGGCACGCGGCAATCCGGCGAGGCGGCATTTCGGATCGCCAGTCTTGAACAAATACAAAAGCTTTTGCCAATCGCCCACGCTGATGCCCGGCTGTTATTGGAACGCACTGACCATAATCAGGAAAGCGGCCTTGGCAGCGCGCGCGGGGAAGCGGCGCGGTTGCTGCTCTATCTGTTTGAACGCGATTGGGGCGTGCAGTTGCTGCGCGGGGGTTAGCGGATCACGCTCGCGGCTTCGGTCTGGATCTGCGCGATCAGACCGGCCACGCCTTCGTTGATGGCGGCCCAGGTGTTGTCGAAATCTTCGGCCGTGCCGTGATAGGGATCGGCCACCGGATGCCCGCTGCGCCCTTCAACCGCGTCGAACAGCATACTGATCCGCGCGGTGCCATCGCGCGGCGCGCGGGATTTGATCCCTTCGATATTGGCGCTGTCGAGTGCGATGATGTGATCAAACCGGTGAAAATCCCCGTGTTCAATCTGGCGCGCCGCCTGACCGCCGATGTCCACTCCATTGGCGTGGGCGACTGCGATGGCGCGGTGATCGGGCGCATCGCCAATGTGGTAGGATGCAGTCCCAGCCGAATCGACCACGCAATCCAGCCCGGCTTGCTTTGCCGCCGCGCGGAACGCGCCTTCGGCCATCGGTGATCGGCAGATATTGCCGAGACACACGAACAGCACCGATATTCTGTGATCACGCCCCACATGCATCGTGAGACATTATGACAAGCTGGTCCCAATGTCCATTCCTTGCTAGCGGGCAATGTTTCACGTGAAACATCGCCGTTTCAGCTACGTAAACCGGGCTAGCGGGGGTCTAACAGGGGTCTAGGCAGGGTCTAGACGGTGTCTAAACTGGCCTAACCGGCATCCGAATCGATCTAAAAACGGTCAGGCTGCGATCGAAGGCAGGGGCGGAGTAGTGGTCGCTAACACTTCCTGCGTGATCCGCCGAATGTTGACCCGTGCCTTCAACCGCGCGCCAAGCAGCGCGGTGCCCGAAACCTTGCGCTGCACAAACAGCGTTTCAATCGGCGGAAATGCCCAGGTGTCCTTGTCCTGCGCGATAGCAGAGCCTTCGTCGCGCAGCAGCGGGACAAAGCCCCGGTCGCCGAAATCGAACGGCGCGTCCGCGCGCATTTCGCCGACCACGATTTCGATCATCCGGTTCACCCGCTCTGGGTGCTTTTCCGCGACAATCGGCATCATGAACCCGGCTTCGATGGTGGCGGCGAGCACCTGCGCCGCATCGCCCTCCAACCCGGCGATCAGCATCTTGCGATAGCCGTTGGCCACCGCCGGATCGACCGGCCGGCACGCGCCGAAATCGAGCAGCACAATCTCGCCTGTGTCGCGCCGGTAACGGAAATTGGCGAAGTTGGGATCGGTCTGCATCACGCCAAAATCAAACAATTCGCGCGCCACCAACCGGATTAGCCGCCCGAACACCTCGTCGCGGCGTTCGGGCGGTTCGCTGCCCAGTTCCTCGATGCTGACGCCGTCTTCAAAACTCATCGCGAGGATTGATCCGCGCGTTAGCCCTTCGTGCAGGCGCGGCACGACAAAGCCGGGGGTGCCTGCCAACCGTTCGCGGTACAGCGCCATCTGCTGCCCTTCGCGCTGGTAATCGGCCTCTTCGTGCAATTGCTGCTTGGCCGCCGCCATCAGCTTGCCCATCTCCAGTTCGGGCGGGGCAAACCCTGCAACCCGCAGCAGCGTCATCACATTATCAACATCGCTGTCGATTGATTTGGCGATGCCGGGATATTGCACTTTGATCGCCAG
This sequence comes from Sphingomonadales bacterium, assembly GCA_038224685.1. Lineage (GTDB taxonomy): Bacteria > Pseudomonadota > Alphaproteobacteria > Sphingomonadales > Sphingomonadaceae > Erythrobacter. Next base: position 1,465 of record JBBRFG010000059.1, on the reverse strand, counting down.
TTCCTCGCCGTCGCGGGTCAGCGCCTTGTGCACCTGGCCAATGCTGGCAGCAGCGATGGGGCGCGGGTTGAACCAGCGAAACTGCTTGCGCCAATCCGGCCCCCATTCGGCGCGCAGCACGGTATCGAGCTGCTTGGTCGGCATGAAATTGGCCTGATCGCGCAAGGTGGCGAGAATTTTGGACAGCTCATCTGGCAGGAAATCGCCCGCATCCAGGCTGATCATCTGCCCCATCTTCATCGCCGCGCCGCGCAGGTGCGATAGGCGGTCAGTCATTCGCTGGACATTGCCGGGGGTGAGGATCAGGTCGCGCGCCGAAATGCTATCGCCGCTCGCCAGCCGCCGTGCGCCTTCGGCCACCATGCCGCTCGCCACGCCGCCGACCAGCCGCCCGAACGTGCCGATCCGCGCAATCCGGCCCGCCGGCACCGCACGCTGGCGATTGCGATCTTCCGGATGGTTGTCGAAATCGGGGATCTGGTCGTCGGCCACGGGGAGGGGGCTTTCCATTTGCGAGAGGCTTATGTCGGCAACGGTCTGGCCGCGCCCGCGTTCCGGTTCAGATGGCGACGCTCAACTAATACTCAATCCCCCATCGACCGGCAGGCATTGCCCGGTGATGTAATCACTGTGGGGCGAGGCGAAGAACACCGCCAGCCCTTCGATCCCGGCGTGATCGCCCGGTCGCCGAAGCGGGATGCGCTGCGCCATCCATTCGGCAAATTTGGGATTGGCCTTGGCGGTGAGGTCAGTTTCGTAAAAGCCGAATAGCAGCGCATTGGCGGTGATCTGGTAACGCGCCAGTTCAAACGCGGCGGCGCGGGTGAGGCCGTTCAATGCCGCCTTTGATGCGGCATAATCGGCGCTTTTGTTGACCCCCATGATCGATTGGCCGGATGATGTTGCAATCAGCTTGCCGCCGGGATCGCCATCTTTGGCGCGCGCTATCATGTGGCGAGTGACATGCTTGTAAACCAGCGCCGCGCCGCGCGCGTTGATCGCCTGCGTGTGATCCCAGCCTTCTGAGGTGATGTCGGGGATCGCGGTGCCCGCGCCCGATATCCCTGCATTGGCAAAGCACACATCGACCCGGCCCAAGGCAGCCAGCGTGGCCTCCATTGCCGCTTCAATCCCGGCTTCATCGGCAATGTCGCACGTCAGCGCAATCACTTCGCCCCCGCCAAGTGCGCTGAGCTGCGCCTGCGCTACGGCGCTTTTCTCCGCGTTGCGCGCCCAGATGGCCATACTCGCCCCGGCTTTCGCAAGCCCCCGGCCCATCGCGAGGCCAAGCCCGCCATTGCCGCCAGTGATAATAGCCGTGCGGCCCGATAGATCGAACAGGGTCATGGCGAGCGTGGTGGCGCAATCGCGGCGGTGCCGCAAGAGCTGTGGGCAAGGCCTGCGGGAACCGCGCCGCTGCCTGCGACTTGTGGCGGGATGGACGAACAAATTTCATCATCCCCGC
>JBBRFG010000058.1:0-14744 GCA_038224685.1 Sphingomonadales bacterium | reverse complement strand
GAAGTGTCGGACCGCCGCCACAACCGAGCCTACCAGCCATCCGAAACGCCATACTCCTCGCTCTCGCCAAGCCGCAGCCAAACCAGTGCCCGCATTGCCTCAAAATCTCCGAACTCAGTCATCTGCCCAAGTAGTGCTTGGGTGTAACTTGTGTAACCTGTGAAGGTGACAAAGGGTCGGCGGGTTGCTCCAGCAGCCCGGTTCAGATTCTGCCAGAATGGGTCACTGGCGTCAAATCGTGCTGTCCTTGTCCAGCTTGTCGAGCAATTCTTTCAGCTGATCTTCAAAAATCGCGCCGCTATCGCCGCCGCCAAAGCTGATTGCGCCGCTGGAAAAGGTGGTTCCGAACGTCTCACCAATACTGTGAGTCTGCAAGATGCCCGAAGCGAAATCGCGCTGTGTGAGCGTGTCGAGCGGATGCAGATACGCGCCCCAGATCAGATCCTGCGCGACCGCATAGCGAGCATCGAGCGCGGTATCGAAATTGGCCTGCATCAGCCGCTGAAATGCGCCTTCGGGCAGATCGGCGATCAGCGCAATTGGCGTGATAACGCGCATCCGTGCCGCCACCGGATCAGTGACGACGATCATGGTGCGGTCTTCAAGCGTGAATTGCCAGCTGTTGCCGTTACGGGTCGCCTTGCTGTCGAGCGCCTTGATCACCGCGTCCATTTGTTCAAGCACGGCTGTAATTTCAGGAGCAATTTCGGCGGGTGCGGCCGGTTCTTCCTCCAGCAAAAATTCTTCATCCGCCGGGGGTGTTTCAGGCGCGGCTTGGGCTTCGGGCGGGGCTTCGGGCGGGGCCTCGGGTTGATCTTGCGCTTGAGCGGGTGCTGGCAGGATCAACGCCGCCGCACTTGCCGCTAGCAAAACGTGATGGAATCGAAGCATGATCGCGGCCCTTTGAAATTGTGACGATGATGCAGTCTAGGTAACCCCACCCGGCGCCGCAATCACTTCATTTGCGGGGCGCTGCGCGGGTTCCTAGCCCTTCCCGCCCGGATCGGCGAAGTGGTTCGGCAGCAATGCGTTGACCACGCCGCCATCCACCGTCAGCGTATCGCCCACCACGTAATCGCCCGCTCGGCTGCACAGGTAGATCGCGGCGGCGGCCATGTCTTCAGCCGTGCCGATGCGTTTAGCCGGAATGCCCGCTGCACTGGCTTCTGGCGCGTCCTTGGCGGCTTTGTTCATCTCAGACGGGAACGCCCCCGGCGCAATCGACGTGACCACGATATTGTCTTCGATCAACCGCGCGGCCATCCGCCGGGTGAGCTGGATCACTGCCGCTTTCGACGCCTGATAGGCATAGGTTTCCCACGGGTTGATCCGCTGACCATCGATCGATGACACGTGGATCACCTTGGCCGGGCGGCCTGCCTTGCCGCCTTCGACCAGCAGGCCGTGGAGTTTCTGAGTCAGGAAGAACGGGGTTTTGACGTTCAAATCCATCGTCCGGTGCCAGCCAGCTTCGTTGAATTCGAGGAACGGCTGACCCCACGCAGCGCCGGCATTGTTGATCAGGATATCAAGCCGGGTTTCGCGGGCCTTCATTTCGTCAGCCAGCGCGATCATGCCGTCCATCTGGCTCAGATCAGCCGGGATACCGATCACCCGGCCTGCCCCGAATTCAGCGTCAAATTCGGCAATGGTCGTCTGCATTTGTTCGACCTTGCGGGCCGAAATATAGACCCGGACGCAACCGGCGGCGAGCAGGCCTTCGACAAACATCTTGCCGATCCCGCGCGATCCGCCGGTGACCAGCGCGATGCGGCCATCGAGGCTGAAGAGCGATTGAATGTCCATCATCAATACCCGCTCAGTTCGGCGACGCGGTTGGCGTGGAACGAGGCATCACCAAGGAATTCGGCCAGCGCGCGATCGCGTTTCATATACAGGCCAATGTCATATTCGTCAGTCATGCCGATGCCGCCGTGCATCTGCACGCCTTCTTGCACCGCAAGCCGCGCGGTTTTGGCGACTTTGGCCTTGGCCACCGAAGTCATCAGATCGGCCTGCTCGCTGCCCGCATCGAGCAGTTGCTGCGCCTTGATCGTAACCGCGCGGGCGATCTCGACTTCGGAGTAAAGATGGCTGGCGCGGTGCTGCAACGCTTGAAACTCGCCGATCAACCGACCGAATTGCTTGCGCTGTTTGAGGTAGTCAATTGTCATGTCCATCGCGCCGGAAGCGACGCCCACGCCTTCTGCTGCCGCACCGACGCGGCCCGCCATCAGCATCGCATCAAGCACCGCGCGGCCGCCGTCAATTACGCCGATCACTGCGTCACCATCCAACTCGACGCCGTCGAATTTGGTATGGGTTGCCATCGATGTATCGACCAGCCGCACAACATTGTGGCTCATCCCGCTGGCGTCTTTCGGCACGGCGAACAGGGTGATCCCGTCGGCATCATCATCCGCGCCCGATGTGCGCGCGGCGACCACGATCATGTCAGCGCTGCCGCCATAGACCACAAAGCTTTTGGAGCCCGACAGCTTGAACCCGTTGCCTGACCGTTCTGCGCGGGTGGCGATCCGCGAAGGGCGGTGTTTGGCGGTCTCGTCAATCGCGACGGCAAACACGCTGTCGCCTGCGATCAGTCCGGGCAGGTAACGGCCTTTGAGATCGGCGGAGGAGTGCCCGAGCGCGGTTGCGGCCAGCACCGATGAAGTGAGGAACGGCGAAGGGGTGAGGTTGCGTCCGATTTCTTCGAGTACGATCCCAGCCTCGACGTGGCCCATGCCCAGCCCGCCGTCATCTTCCCCAACGAGCATCCCGGTAAAGCCCATTTCGGCCATCTGTTTCCACAGGCCGTGGCCAAAGCCGTCCTTGCAATCACGGTCACGCCAGTGGCGCAGTTGCTTGGCGATGTTGCCTTCTTCGGCGATGAAGCCGCGCGCGGTATCGGCCAGCATCGCCTGATCTTCGTTGTGATACAGGGGCATTGTTTTTTCCCTCTCCAAGGAACGCCGCCCCGGCGCAGGCCGGGGTCCAGAACGCGCATGTCGTATCTGGACTCCCGCCTTCACCGGAACGGCGATTTATAGTTTTAGTTTAGGCGCCCGGCAGGTCGAGAATGCGCTTGGCGATGACGTTGAGCATCACTTCGGATGTGCCGCCCTCGATCGAGTTCGCCTTGGTCCGCAGCCAGCTGCGCGAGGGCTTTCCGCCCTCGGTCGTCTCGCTGTCCCATTCCAAACTGCGCGAACCGCCCACCGCCATCATCAATTCATGACGACGCTTGTTCAGTTCGGTGCCGACATATTTCATCATGTTGGGCTGCGCCGGATGCGCCTTGCCAACCTTGATTTCATCGAGGAACTTTTCGCCCATCGCGCTATAAGCCAGCGCATCGACATCGAACATCGCCAGTTCGGCGCGCAGGACGGGATCGACCTCGTCGCCGGTCTTGGCCGCAGCGCGCTTCATTGCTGAGCCAATCGCTGCCGTACGATCCCCGCCGCCCGCGCCCGAGATCATCTCGCGTTCGTGGCCAAGCAAGTATTTCGCCACATCCCAGCCGCGATTGATCGTGCCAACATAGGCCGGAACATCTTCGCCGTAGGATTTTGGCACCGATACATCGTCAAAAAAGGTCTCGCAGAACGGCGAATTGCCGCTGATCAGCAAGATCGGCTTGGTCGTCACCCCTTCGCTTGCCATATCATAGAGCATGAACGTGATGCCCTGATACTTGTCTTCCTTGTTGGTGCGCACAAGGCAGAAAATCCAATCGCAATGATCGGCGTAGGATGTCCAAACCTTCTGGCCGTTGACCACCCAATGATCGCCGTGATCTTCGCCGTAAGTCTGCAAGCTGACCAGGTCGCTGCCCGAGCCCGGTTCCGAATAACCTTGGCACCAGCGGATTTCGCCGCGCGCGATTTCGCTCAGAAACCGCAGCTTTTGACCTTCGGTGCCGAAATGCAGCAATGCGGGGCCAAGCATCCAGATACCGAACGACGACAGCGGCGGACGCGCGCTGATGCGGGTCATTTCCTCACGCAATACCTTTGCTTCGGCAGCATCTAGCCCCGCCCCGCCATAGGCTTGAGGCCATGCAGGGACCGTGTAGCCCTTGGCTAGACAGGCGTTAAACCATGCTTTTTGGGCATCATTCTTGAACTTGGCGCGGCGGCCGCCCCAATAGACATCGTCTTCATCGCGCACGGGTTGGCGCATTTCGGCCGGGCAATTCGCCTCAAGCCAAGCACGTGTCTCGCTGCGAAATGTTTCCAGATCAGCCATTGGCCGACTCTCCTCTCGATTAAGCTCCCACCTGACACTCACGTTATCGGCATTTGCACCGGCGCTGCAAGCGTTGATCGACGGGATGCGGGCGGCACCACGATGCCGTAGCGTCACCTGAAGCGCGATTGACGGCATGCGCAATCGGTCTACGTTCAAAACCAAATTGGGAGAGAAAAATTGGCTGGATTCGGCGAGCTGGGGGCCAGCTCTGGCGGGCGCATGTGAGCGGCGGCGGGATCATTGCGGGCAAGCTGCCTATGCGGATCAAGCTGGTCCAGGGCTTTGGCGCGGTAGCGTTCGGCGTGAAAGACAATGGCTTTTCGTTCTTCCTGTTGATTTTCTACAATCAAGTCCTGGGCATGGATGCCGTATTGGTCAGCTTTGCCCTGTTAATCGCGCTGCTGGTCGATGCAGTGGTTGACCCGATCCTTGGCAACTTGTCGGATCGCACTTACACGCGCTGGGGCAGACGCCTGCCATGGCTTTACGCAGCGCCGATCCCGCTCGCCTTTTGCTGGGTGCTGCTATGGAGCCCGCCGGATGGAAACGCCCCCAGTTTTGCTGGGCTGGTGGGGATAGCAATTGCCGTAAGGGTGCTGTTATCAGCATGCGAAGTGCCTTCGATCAGCCTCGTCCCGGAGATTTCGGGCGATTATGACGAACGCACCACCTTGTTCCAATACCGCGCGATGGGGGGCTGGATCGGGGGACTCAGCATGGCGATCTTAGCCTACACCGTGTTTATGCCGGGGCCAAACGGGCTGCTCGAACGAGAAGGCTACTTCGCGTTTGGCGTATTCGGCGCGGTGTTGATGGCGGTGTCGGTCATCGGCTCAGCAGCAGGCCAGCACGCGCTGGTGGCCAGCCTGCCCACAACCAAGCCGCCACCGTTTACCATCAAAGGCGCATTTGCCGAAATTACCGAGGCGTTTTCCGAACGGGCGTTCTTGATCTTTGCGGTCGGCGGCATTGCTGCCTACGTCCATCAGGGGCTGAACTTTTCGCTGACCAACTACATCAATCTGTTCGTTTGGCAGCTCACCCGCACGCAATTGATGTTCTATCCGCTGGCGTTGTTTGCATCAGTCGTGATCATGTTTGTCACGATCGGCCCGCTGCACCGCCGCATTGGCAAGGCGAACAGCGCGGCGCTGGGCATGATAGCAGGGACGGCCATCGGGATGGTTCCATTTGTACTGTTATTGTCGGGCTTATGGGCGGAGCCCGGCAGCACGGTTTCGGCCGCGCTGTTCTTTGGTTTTGTCATGGTCGCGACCGCGCTAGGGATCATCTCACTGGTTTCGGCCACGTCGATGATTGCCGAAATTATCGAAGCCTTTGAAGAACGCACCGGCAGGCGCGCCGAAGGTTCGTTTTATTCGGGCAACTGGCTGATCCAGAAATGCGCGACCGGGGCCGGGATTTTTCTTTCGGGCCAAATCATCTCGCTGTCGCAGCTCGCCACCAATGCGTCGCCGGGTAGTGTGCCGCAGGATGTGGTCCGTGATTTGGTGATCTATTACGGCGGCGCGATGTTGGTGCTTGCAGTGGTCTCTGCCTGGTGGTTGGCGCGTTTTCCGATTAGCCGCGAAGAACACGAAGCGCGCGTTACGCGGCTTGCCGAGCGGCAAACGCAGACGCTCAGCAATGCCGTAACGGCAGCGACTGATGCGTCATTTTTGCCGACCGTCATCGTGCCCGCGCCCCATAAATGAGAGCTTGGCGGGTGGCCCACGCTCTGCCACCATCGCCGCCAGATTCGATTGCAATTAAAGACGAGAGAGGAACATTCCATGAATTTCGAACCCACCGAACGCCAGCTCTATTGGTCGGGCCGTGTGCGCGATTTCATCGAAGCGCATGTCCGCCCGAACATGGCGGTCTACGACCGGCAGGAACACGAAGGCGAACGCTGGAAGGTGTTGCCCATCGTCGAGGAAACCAAGGCCAAGGCCAAGGCTGCCGGCATCTGGAACCTGTTTATGCCGCCGCGCAACGACACCCACCATCATGTCGATGACACGTTCGAATTCGAAGGCCCCGGCCTCACCAACCTCGAATATGCGATGTGCGCCGAAGAGATGGGCCGCCTCGGCTGGGCGAGCGAAGTGTTCAATTGCTCGGCCCCTGACACTGGCAACATGGAAGTGTTCCACCGTTACGGCACGCGCGACCAAAAGGACCAGTGGCTGAACCCGCTGATGAACGGCGAAATCCGCTCGGCCTTCCTGATGACCGAGCCGAACACCGCCTCGTCCGATGCGACCAATATCGAGACCCGGATCGAACGCGACGGCGATCATTATGTGATCAACGGGCGCAAGTGGTGGTCATCCGGGCTTGGCGATCCGCGTTGCAAGATCGCGATTGTGATGGGCAAGACTGATCCAGGGGCGCAGCGCCACGCGCAGCAATCGCAGATTCTGATGCCAATCGACACCCCGGGGGTCAACATCCTGCGGCATCTGCCGGTGTTCGGCTATGACGACGCCCCGCACGGCCATATGGAAGTGGAGATGGTCAACGTGCGCGTCCCTGCATCGAACATTCTGCTGGGCGAAGGGCGCGGGTTCGAGATCGCACAGGGCCGCCTCGGGCCGGGCCGCATCCACCATTGCATGCGCACCATTGGTGCAGCGGAAGAGGCTCTCGAAAAGATGTGTCGCCGCTTGCAGGAACGCGAAGCCTTCGGCAAGCCGGTCTATAAGCATTCGGTTTGGGAGGAGCGCGTCGCGCGTGCCCGGATCGATATCGACATGACCCGTCTGCTCTGCCTCAAGGCGGCTGACATGATGGACAAGGTCGGCAACAAAGCCGCCAAGCAGGAAATCGCGATGATCAAGGTGCAGGCCCCGAACATGGCGCTGCGGATCATTGATGATGCCATTCAAGCGCATGGCGGCGGCGGGGTCTCGGATGATTTTGGACTGGCGCGCTCATATGCCAACCAGCGCACCCTGCGGCTGGCCGATGGACCGGACGAAGTCCACGCGCGGTCGATAGCCCATATCGAGTTCGCCAAACATGCGCCGCGCCCCGGCCCTACGGCCAACGCGCTGCGCGGTGAGCATGGCCGCGCAGCCTGATGATCGTGCGGGCTTCGGCCCGGACGATGCGGGGTTGCGCGCGAAGCAAATCGATAAATCCGTTCGTGCTGAGTCTGTCGAAGCACTGCTTTTCTTCAAGCAACGGGAATTGACGAAGAACGGCCCTTCGACAGGCTCAGGGTGAACGGAGATCGGAAATAATGGCAAGAGCCGCCATCCTTGAAGCCCCCGGCGAAGGCCTGACCATTGGCGAGGTTACCTTCGCCGACCCCGGCCCGCATGAAGTACTGATCGACACCAAGGCTTGCGGGCTGTGTCATTCGGATCTGCACTTCATCGACGGGCATTACCCCCATCTGTTACCTGCCATCCCGGGGCATGAGGCTGCGGGGATTGTCCGTGCGGTTGGCCGCGAAGTGAAAACGGTGAAGCCGGGCGACCATGTCGTCAGTTGCCTGTCTGCGTTCTGCGGTCATTGCGAATTTTGCGTCACCGGCCGGATGGCGCTGTGCATGGGCGCAGACACGCGCCGCTCCAAGGGTGAGCCGCCCCGCATGGTGCGGGCTGATGGCTCGCCGGTGGCGCAGATGCTCAACCTTTCGTCGCTGTGCGAACAGATGCTGATCCACGAGCATGCCTGCGTCGCGATTGACAAGGACATGCCGTTTGACCGGGCTGCAATTCTCGGTTGCGCTGTGACAACCGGCGCAGGCACGATCTTCAATGCGTGCAAAGTGACACCGGGCGAAACCGTGCTGGTGGTGGGCTGCGGGGGCGTGGGTCTTGCCGCGATCAATGCTGCCAAGATTGCCGGTGCGGGCAAGATCATCGCCGCCGATCCGCTGCCGGAAAAGCGCGCGCTGGCACAAGTGCTGGGCGCGAGCCACACGGTCGATGCGCTCGATCCCGATGCCGCCAAGCAGATCTTGGAGATATCAAACGGCGGCGTCGATTGGGGGATCGAAGCGGTTGGCCGTCCGGCCGCAGCTGATCTCGCGGTTGCATCATTGCGGCGCGGCGGGACTGCCGTGATCCTGGGCATGATGCCGCTGGACTGCAAGGTTGGCCTGTCGGCATTTGACTTGCTCAGCGGTAAAAAGCTGATGGGCGCGTTGATGGGAATGAACCACTTCCCGGTCGATCTGCCGCGCCTTGTCGATTTCTACCTGCGTGGTCTGCTCGATCTCGATACGATTATCGCCGAGCGTATCCCGCTGGATCAGGTCAACCAAGGCTTTGACAAGCTGCGCACCGGGACCACGGCCCGCAGCGTGGTGGTGTTTGGCTGATGGACATCGACTACGACAAAGAAATGGTCGGAACGGTCGCGGTGACCGACAAAGACGCGCTTGATCTTAGCGCGCTGACCGATTGGTTTGCAGCCAATGTCGAAGGGTTCGCAGGCCCAATCAGTTACACCAAGTTCAAGGGCGGGCAATCAAACCCGACCTACCGGATCGACACTCCGGCGGTGAGTTATGTGCTGCGCCGTCAGCCGTTCGGGAAGCTGCTGCCTTCCGCCCATGCGGTCGATCGCGAGTATACCGCGATGACCGGATTGTTCCCGACCGGATTTCCGGTGCCGCGCACCTATGGCCTATGCGAAGACCCTGAAATCATCGGCACGAAGTTCTTCCTGATGAGCATGGCCGATGGCCGCAGCCTGTGGAACGGCGCGTTGCCGGGGGTCGAGCCTGCTGAGCGCCGCGCGCTGTATCACGCGTTGATCGATACCATCGCCGACCTGCACTTGAACCAGCCAGGCCAAATCGGCCTGGGCGATTATGGCAAACCGACCGATTACTGCGCGCGCCAGATCACCCGTTGGACCAAGCAGTACAAGCTATCCGAAACCGAGTTGATGCCGGAAATGGAGCGCCTGATCGAATGGCTGCCGCAAACCATCCCGCCGCAGCACGGTTCGAGCGTGGTGCACGGCGACTACCGCCTCGACAATGTGATCTTCCACAAAGACGAACAGCGCATCATTGCAGTGCTCGATTGGGAGCTATCAACGCTGGGCGATCCGATTGCTGATTTCAGCTATTTGATGCTGAATTGGCATAACCCCGCCGATGGGCGCGCCGGGCTGGTGGGATTGGATCTGGACGCATTGGGCATCCCCTCGCAGCAGGAAGCGGTCGAACGCTATGTCGCGCGCACCGGGTTCCCCGTTCCGCCGATGGATTGGTATTTCGCCTATAATCTGTTTCGGCTCGCCGGGATCATGCAAGGCATCAAGCAGCGCGTGATTGATGGCACTGCGTCATCCAGCCACGCACAGGCGATGAGCGACCGGGTGCGGCCGCTGGCAGAACGCGCCTATCACTTCGCCTTGGCTGCCGGGATGCCAGCGTAAGGCTTGCCGTGCATCGCTCTCGCCGCTAGCAGCACGCGGCCTGTTATCACGCCGGAGTAACCCCATGACTGATACGTTGATTGCTGCCATCGATGAGGCATGGGAAAACCGCGCCGATATCACACCCGCAAGCGTCGTGCGCCACGCGGTCAATGATACGCTGGCACTGCTCGATAACGGCGCGGCGCGCGTGGCTGAGCCTGACGGAAATGGCGGCTGGCGGGTCAACCAATGGCTTAAAAAGGCGGTGCTGCTCAGCTTCCGGCTGAATGACAATCGCGTGATGGAGAGCGGCGCGGCGGGCGAAGCGGCGTTTGACAAGGTGCCGTTGAAATTCGCTGGCTGGGGCGAAGACCGCTTCCGCGAAGGCGGATTCCGCGTGGTGCCGGGCGCAGTGGTGCGCCGCGGCAGCTTTATCAGCAAAGGCGCAGTGCTGATGCCGAGTTTTGTGAATATCGGTGCTTACGTCGGCGAGAACACCATGATCGACACTTGGGCCACCGTCGGTTCCTGCGCACAGATCGGCGCGAACGTGCACATTTCGGGCGGCGCAGGCATCGGCGGCGTGCTGGAGCCGCTTCAGGCTGAACCTGTCATCATCGGTGATGGCGCGTTTATTGGCGCGCGTTCGGAAGTCGCCGAAGGTGTGCAGGTGGGCGAAGGCGCGGTGCTTTCGATGGGCGTTTATCTTGGCGCATCAACCAAAATCATCGACCGCGCGACCGGCGAAGTGCACATGGGCGCGGTCCCGCCTTATGCAGTGGTGGTTCCCGGATCGCTGCCGGGCAAGCCGCTGCCCGATGGCACCCCCGGACCCAGCCTCTATTGCGCAGTCATCGTCAAGACTGTGGACGCGCAGACCCGTTCCAAGACTGGAATCAACGAACTGCTGCGGGACTGAGGCACGCGGAACCCCGCCTGTTAACGCCGCCTTTGCGTCGAACGCTCTTTGTAGGTAAGATACCGTTCAAGGAGATTATATGACCGACGACAAAGATCCGGTTCGCATAAGCGACGATGATGCGCGCGGCGCAGTGAGCAACACCGGCCTGCGTTATGTTCTGGGTATCAGCCTCGTGCTTGCGGTCATCGCCATGAGCGCGGTGTGGATCATTCCGGCGCTGTGGGGTTGATTACTTTGCCATCGCAGGCGGGGTGATCAGCGTTTCAATCGGGGCCATATCCGCAACGCTGGCGGAATAGGCTTCGGCGGCGCGCATCACCCGCAAGGCATTGCGGCTGGCAATCAGTTCCAATTCCACCTGCGAATACCCGCGCCGAGCGAGTTCGGCGAACAGCAGCGGATAGCCGCGCACATCTTCGAACCCGACCGGGCCAGATGGCATCCCATCAAAATCGCCGCCAATGCCGATCGATTCCACACCCGCAATCTTGCGAATATGGTCGATATGATCGGCCATATGGCTGATCCCCGTGGCTGGTTCGGGATTGGCTTTATCCCAGGCTGTCAATGCCGCCGTGACCGTGTCAGGTGCGCCTTGGAACAGCGCCTTTTGGCGGGCTTCTTCGGCTGAGCGCCGCGCGAACCATTGCCTGCGGTCTTCGTTAAGGAAGCCGGGCAGCGCCACCACCATCACAATCCCGCCATTGCCAGCAAGCCGGGCCAGCACGCTATCGGGCACATTGCGCGGGTGGCCGTTGATCGCGCGCGCGCCAGAATGGCTGAAAATAACCGGAGCCTTTGCCGCATCGAGCGCATCGAGCATCGTCCCCTCGCTGACATGGCTGAGATCAACCAGCATGCCGATCCGGTTCATTTCGCGCACCACGTCCATCCCAAACTCGCTGAGCCCGCCATGCACCGGCGTATCGGTTGCCGCGTCGGCCCAAGGCGTGTTGCTGTTGTGGGTCAGCGTCATATACCGCGCGCCCAGCGCATAAAGTTGGCGCAGCACCGCTAGGCTCGACCCGATCGCATGGCCGCCTTCCATGCCGAGCAACGAGGCAACTTTGCCGTCAGCGATTGCGCGTTCGACCTGATCTGCGGTCTCGGCGAAACGCAAACCATCGGGATAGCGCGCGATCAGCCGTTTGGTAACGTCGATCTGTTCGATCACCTGCTGTACTGCCTCAGGCTCATTGGGGTTGGATGGGACATAAACCGACCAGAATTGCCCCCCGACCTTGCCTTCCTTGAGCCGCGCAAGATCGGTCTGCATCACGCTGCCCTGCGGGTGTCCTTCGCCCGTGCCGGTGGTGTCGGCAAAGTCGAAACCATTGATCTGGTTGGCCACCCGCGCACGCAGTTGATTGGGCACGTCGTTATGCCCATCAAACACCGGCGCGGCTTCCAGCGCGGCATTGGCGGTCGCGGTCGCAGGATCAACCGCTTGCGCGCAAAGCGGGGTTGCTGGCTGGAGCGCAGCGGCAAGGATGGTGAGCGAAAGCGCGTAGCGTTGCATGGAGTTGGCTCCCGAAGATAAAGCGCCCAAAGGGTTGGGCAAGGGCGTGATCGCGTACATGAGCAGGGACGTTGGCATGAGTGATAGCGCGGTAAAGCTGATCGAACAATTGGGCCTAATCGCCCATCCCGAAGGCGGATGGTACCGCGAGACGTGGCGGGGGGTGCCTTTGGGCGCAGGGCAGGAGCGGCTTGGGCCAAACGAGCGCGCGGGAGGCACTGCTATCATCTTCGTATTGCGGGCCGGCGAGGCTTCGCATTGGCACACAGTCGATGCCGCCGAACTGTGGCTGTGGCAGGCGGGTGATCCGCTGGAGCTGCGCCTTGCTGCCGATGATGCAGGGCCGGTCCGCTCGATTATCCTCGGCAGCGATGTTGGCGCGGGGCAGCAATTGCAAGGGTTGGTCGCACCAGGAGAATGGCAGGCCGCCCGCCCCTTTGGCGCGCCGCGCTTGGGCTATTGCCTCGTCTCCTGCGTAGTGGTGCCGGGGTTTGATTTTGCCGGGTTCACCCTCGCCGCGCCGGGTTGGCAACCCGGTGAAGGAGAAAGCGCATGATCAGGATCGCGCTGCGGTGGATATTGGCGGTTTTTTATGCGCTGGCAGGGGTGATCCACCTGATCCGGCCCGCGCCATTCCTGACCATCACACCCGATTGGGTTCCTGCGCCAGCAGCAGTTGTGCTGTTGACTGGAGTGGCCGAAATCCTCGGCGGGATCGGACTGGTGCAACCGTTCTCAAAGCGCTTGCGGCGTGCGGCAGGGTGGGGGCTGGCATTGTATGCGCTGTGCGTATGGCCGGCCAATATCAATCACTTCATCATCGATATGGCCCGCGCTGATGGCGGGCTGGGACTAGGCTATCACGTGCCGCGCATGTTTGCGCAGCCGCTGATCATATGGCTGGCGGTGTGGGTGAACCGTGATCCGCCGACCGCCTGAACACCTGTCGTAAACACAATACGGCGCGCAAGCCTCATAGGCCGCGCGCCGTGTTGTAATCGCCCCGTCGTATGACGAGACGACGAACTTAGCTGAGGTGCTTAGAAACCGCAGCAGTCATCTTGAACATCGAGATCTGATCTTTGCCGATCACCGCGCTAAGCTTCGCATCGGGGTTGATCTGACGCTTATCCTTAGTGTCCTGCAGGCTGTGCGCCTTGATGTATTCCCAAATCTTTGAAGTCACCTGAGCGCGGGTCATCGGGCCTTTGCCGATCACCGCTTCGAGGTCTCCGGTAAGCGTCACTGGTCTCTGCAGTGCGTTGGTCGTGCCAGCCATAATCTACTCCCTTGTTATTGTGGCAGTTTCGTCGAAATCGTCATCTTTCCAACTCGCATCGTCGCCGCCGCCGGTGAAGGTGGCATGGAGCACTGCGCAAGCAATAATCGTCCCTTGCAGCGATGCAAGCAGTTCCGCGCGGCCTGCACCCGGCATCAGCACGAGCGGTAGGTCGGTAGCGAACAGCTGAAACAGGTAGTGGCGCGTTTCCCCCTCAGGCGGGTCCGGTAGCAGCCATTCGGAATTGCCGAAAGCGTTCTTCCCGGTGCGCGGTGGCACCTCGCCTTCAAGCAGCTTGCCGCGCTGGCCGGTAAGGCCCCACACCAGCCAATGGCAAGCTGGATCAGCGCCCCCACTCGACGCTTCCTCGACCACCAGCACCAATTCCTGCGATCCGGCGGGCGGCGCGCTCCATTCAAGCGGCGGAGCCACGGCGTCCTCTTCCCAAGCCGTAAAGCTTGGATCCATTTCATCGCCCGAACCAAATGCGGGGCTGGTCAGCGCAAATCCGCCGCGCGCAAGCGTCTGCTGGGCTCCCAGTTTCGCAATCGCGATACCGGGATGCCGCGCAGCCGCAGGCACAGCTTCTGTGAGCCAGTCCGGAAACTTAGTCATGATTGTGTCGCTTCATCTCATCCTTGCTAGTGCAGCCAACGCTCAGAGACGAGGCTTGGCAAGCCAGTTTTCGCCAATTTCTGAGGAAAACCATGCGAATGCAGGCAAAAAGGTCACGCTTTCAGACATTTTCACGTAAATTTGATACTTCCGTTCTTGCACTTGTTCCGGGGTCACTGCATCGATCACCTCCAGAGCAAGGGGTTCTGGCCTGAGTTTGGTCGAT
The DNA here is from genome assembly GCA_038224685.1 of Sphingomonadales bacterium. GTDB lineage: Bacteria > Pseudomonadota > Alphaproteobacteria > Sphingomonadales > Sphingomonadaceae > Erythrobacter. The sequence goes on along the minus strand of JBBRFG010000058.1, from coordinate 541 downwards.
TCATATTCCGGAGTTTTCGCCTGCCATGCACGCTGGTCGCGCCGCTTTAAGCTCTGCTCTCGCTCTCAGCCTTGCCGCTTGCGGCGGCGGGGGTGGCGGAGGGTCATCTGCCACCTCGCCCACAGCAGGCGGCGGGCCGACCCCAACGCCAACACCTCCAGCTATGGCAGCGGGCTGCTCGCTGCGCGCGCAACAGGATTTCGCCGACGGCGTGCTCAACGATTGGTATCTGTTCCCCAACCTGTTGGCCGCCGCAAACCCAGCCAACTTCAATAGCGTCCAGTCCTTTCTTGATGCCCGGGTTGCCCCGGCCCAGGCGCAAGGCCGCGATCAAGGGTTTACGTTTGCAACGTCGATTGCGCAGGAAACAGCGCTGATCAATTCGGGATCAAGCGCCGGGTTCGGCATTCGCCTCGCGTTCGACAATACGGCGCGCCGGGTGTTCGTGGTGGAGGCCTATGAAGGTGCCAACGGGCTTGCCGCCGGGCTTGATCGCGGAACCGAAATAACTGCAATCGGTACCAGCAGCGCCAACCTGCAA
>JBBRFG010000057.1:0-14886 GCA_038224685.1 Sphingomonadales bacterium | reverse complement strand
GGGCGGCATTTGCGGGTTCAGTTCGAACGGGCGCCAACGGATGTCGGCGGTGATTTCACCGTCCAATTGCTCCAGCGCCTTGGTCAATTGGCCGTAGCCGATCAGGCACCACGGGCACATCACGTCCGAGTAGATATCGATGGTGAGCGTCTCGGTCATTTGTCCAGCCACCATGCTACAAGGTGATGCGCAATCGCGAAGGGGCGCGGGAAATAGAGCAGGTCTGTGCCGGCCTCACCTGCCGCCCGTGCTTCTTCAAGCTCAGCGCGGGTGAACCAGCGCGCATCTTCGAGTTCGGTCGTGTCGATGGTCAATTCGGGATCATCGCAGACACTGGTGCAGCCGATCATCAACTGACTGGGAAATGGCCAGGGCTGGCTGGCGATATAGCGCACATCGCGCACCCGCACGCCCGCCTCCTCGTGGATTTCGCGCGCCACTGCCTCTTCAATCGTTTCGCCCGGCTCGACAAAGCCCGCGAGCGCGGAATACATCTTTGGCGGAAAGCGCGGCTGGCGGCCCAACAGCAGGCGGTCCCCATGTTCTTCGCAGGTGTGCTCAACCAGCATGATCGTCACCGGATCGGTGCGTGGGAAGTGATCCGCGCCGCAGCCATCGCAATGCCGCTGCCAGCCGCCTTTGACCAGTTTGGTGCCCCCGCCGCAGCGCGCGCAGAACCGGTGCCGCGCGTGCCAATCAGCCAGGCTGCGGGCACCGCCATAAATCGCCAGATCCGGGGGTGAGAGCAACTGCATCACTTGCCACGCAGCGGGCCCAGAACCGCTTTGGGCATAGGCCGGGCCATCGGCTCCCTGCGGCGGGACAGGGACGAAATGCGCCTTGCCTTCCATCATGCCCAGAAATACCAGTTCAGCGTCATCCGCGACATCGCCGAGGCTGCTCCACACCAACCCGCCGACATCGTCGATCCCTGGGATCAGCCCATCCAGCACCAGCACCCGCGCCCGCCAGTTCATCAACTCGCCCAGCGCCGCATCATTCGCGCGGATGTGATCCGCCCGGTCCATCGGCGAACCGGCAAAGGCCATGAGCGGCGCCGCAGGGGCGGGGTGGTGCATTAGGCGGCTTTTTTCTTGGCACGCATCGCCGACAAGTCAGCCTCCATCGCAGCCAGAAATTCGTCGCGGATCGGAAAAGCTTCTGACGGCATATACTGGGTGAACAGGGTCGAGCGCAGACCCAATCCAAAATCGACCGCGCCAAGCGTGCCGGCCGCGCCGCCCCAGCCGAAGGTGCTATTGGTAGACCGTCCGCCCGCGCCATGGCCTTGGCCTTCGATCCAGGTGCCGGTTGTATCGACCGTGGCAGGCAGCAGGTTCGACGTGCCAACCCGCACCGCTTCCTCGCTCATCACGAATTTGTCGCCGAGCCTGCCATAGCCCAGCAGCATCCGCAGAAACCGGTCATAATCCTTGGGGCTCGATACCAACCCACCGCCGCCTGATGGCACTTCAGGCGCATCGGTGTAGATCGAATTGGCGCCCGGATCGATCGGGAAGGCATTGCCGCCGATGATCGCGTAATTATCGGTCAGTCGCCCGACTTCGCTTTGCGGCACCTGCATCCATGTGCTGGTCATGCCGCACGGATCGAAGATGCGCGCTTTCAGAAAGGCTTCAAACTCCATCCCGCTGACGACTTCGATCACCCGGCCCAGCAGGTCGAGACTCGACGAATAGCTCCATTTGGTCGCGGGTTGATACATCAGCGGTAGTTCGGCCAGACGGTCGGCAAATACGGCAAGGCCCGGCGCAGGCGTGACCGGCGGGAAGCCCGGCAGCGGAAACCGGCTGACCCGTCCGCCGACCAGACCCTGTTCATTGAATGCGGCTTGCAGCGGCCCCTTGCTGATAATTTGATAGCCCAGCCCTGCCGTGTGGGTCAGCAGATGGCGGATCGTAATCGGGCGCTGCGCCGGGACGGTTTCTTCGAGCGAACCTTCGGGATTGATCAAAACCTGCATGTCGCGGAACTTGGGCAGGATTTCGTACAGCGGCTGATCCAGGCCCAGCTTGCCTGAGTCAATCAGCATCATCACCGCCATGCCGGTGATCGGTTTCGTCATCGAATAAATCCGGAACAGCGAATTTTCATCCACCGGGGTCGGCTTGGCGAGCGAGAGCGTGCCGCCGCCCACGGTGTGCGCGTGATCTTCCTGCCCCCAGCCAAACGTCAGGAACAGGTTTGCAACCTTGCGCTGCGAGACATACCGCTCCGCCAGCGCGGCGACATTGGGCCAGCTTTCAGCGACATCATGCATGGCAAACGCCGTGCGCCCGAACGGCAGCGTGCTGAGCGCCGCGCCGCCAGCGAAAAGCGCGCTACCCCGGATCAGGGCGCGGCGGGAAAGCGAGAGAGTATTGAGGGTATGGGTAACCATGAGGCAGATTCTCCGAGGCGGTTTCGCATCGCTGTCTGCGGCAGGCTGCCCCTTTGGTCAATCACCCACACGCGGTGGCCCTTGCAATTCGCAGGTGTCTTATGCATATAAGACACATGCTCAATCTGCTCGCTTATCTCGTCGGCCTTATCAGCCTGTTGATCGTCATCCCGGCGCAAATCCCTCTACTGGGCTGGGCCAACTGGGTCGAGCTACCGGTGATCGTGATCGGCATCATCATTGGCGCGCTTTCATCAAAGGATGGTGGGCGCAATTTCTGTCTGGTGGTGTTGTTGATCGCAGTGGTTCGCCTGATGCTGGGCGGCGGGCTGATTTAATCCGCAGCCAATGCCAGCCGCGCAGCTTTGAGAAACAAGGTTGCAAGGCCCGCTTGCTCGATCCGTTCCACCGGCCACCACTGACCTTCGCCGATTGGTCCACCTGCGGCTTCAAGCCCGGTGACTGCCAACGTCAACTGCGCATGGGTAAAGCCGTGCTGCACCCCGCCAAGCACGCGCCATTCACCCGGCAGCGGCGGATCGCCTGAACCATCGCTTTGCGCGTTCCAGCCATCATCGGGCAGCGCGCGCATCCCGCCAAGCATTCCGGTGGCGGGCCGGGTGACAACCCACACCTCTTCCCCCTCATTACGGGTAATCCAGAACGCCGTACCGCGCCGCTGCGGCACGGCTTTTTTCGCAGGCTTGATCGGCAAGCGCTCAGGCTCCCCTGCCGCAAAGCCCCGGCACTGATCCCGCAGCGGACACAACAGGCAGCGCGGCGCGCGGTTGGTGCATATCTGGGAGCCAAGATCCATCATGCTCTGCGCAAAATCACCAGCGCGCAGCGTAGGCGTATTTGTGTCAGCCGCCGCGCGGATCGCTTTGCGCGCACCCGGCAGCGGCGCGTCAATCGCGAACAAACGCGCCACCACCCGCTCGACATTGGCATCAACCACCACCGCACGCTGACCCAATGCAATCGCGGCAATCGCTGCAGCGGTATATTCGCCAAGGCCCGGCAAAGCGCGCAGCTCCGCCTCGGTCGCAGGGAAGCCGCCGCGCGCCGCCACTTCGCGCGCGCATTTCACCAGATTGCGGGCGCGCGAATAATATCCCAGCCCCGCCCACGCGGCCATAACGTCGGCTTCAGGCGCGGCGGCCAGCGCCTCGACCGTGGGCCACAGCGCGGTGAACTTGGCAAAATAGGGCTTCACCGCTGCCACCGTGGTCTGTTGCAGCATGACTTCGGACAGCCAAACGCGGTAAGGCCACGCAGGATCGGCGGGCAGAGCGCCGCCCGGCGCCGCGCGCCACGGCAAATCGCGCGCATGGCCATCATACCAGTGCAGCAGAATGTCAGAGATACTGGCAGTCACGCGCCGCCTATGGCATGGGGTGGATGATGAAGGGAAGCGACAAACCAAATTCAGGCCGGCCCAATTCTGGCACGCCCCATTCTGGCAAGCCCAATTCTGGCAATCCGGGCAAGATCAAGCCCTACACTCGCCCGCGCGGCACCGGCGCGCGCGCAATCGGTGACCTGACCCCCGAAATCGGCCGCACCGCGTTCCGCCGGTTTGGCTTCGTGCAAAGCTCAGTCGTGACCCGCTGGCCCGAAATTGTTGGTCCGGTCCACGCCCGCGTGTGCAGCCCCGAGGCGATCCGCTTTCCGCCCGGCGAAAAAACTGACGGTATTCTGCAACTTGTGGTGGTGCCCGCCCATGCGCCGTTGATCCAGCAGGTGACGCCGGAGATTATTGAACGGGTGAACCGCTTTTTCGGTTATAAGGCTGTCGCGCGCGTGAAACTGCGGCAAGGCGCGGTCACCCCGCCAGTCGACAACAGGCCGGCCAAACCGCCGCCTTCGCTTAAGCCGATCCCGCTGGAATTGGGCGACAGCCTGCGCGATATCGGCGACCCGGAACTGCGCACTGTGCTCGAATCGCTCGCGCGCAGCCTCGGCAATTCGGAAATCCAGTCCCATCGGAAAGACGACCAAGCATGATGAAGTCCAGTTTCATTTCATCCGCCATTGCAATGGCGTTGATGACCGGCCCGGCCGCCGCGCAGCAAGATCTTAGCAATCCGGACAGCGCCTTCACGCCCAAGGACAATCCCGGCAATTGGCAAACCACGATCACGCGGACCGAACGCGGGCACGTGATCGGCAATCCCAAAGCCGAGGCGCAGTTGATCGAATTCGTCAGTTATACCTGCGGGCATTGCGCTGATTTCACCGCGCAAGGTGAACCCGCGCTTGAGCTGACGGCGGTAAACCCGGGCACGATCGCAGTTGAAGTGCGCCCGGTAATCCGCAACGCGCTTGACCTGACACTATCGCTGCTCGCCCAATGCGGTGATCCGGGGCAATTCAAGGGCCGTCATCGCGCTTTGATGCTGTCGCAGAACGAATGGCTGGGCAAGGCGCGCAGTGCGCCGCAGACCCAGCAAGCCATCTGGGCGCGCGCCGACAAGGCATCACGCATCAATGCGGCGAGCGCGCTCGGTCTGATCCAGATGCTGGAGCAGCGCGGGGAATCGGCGAGCGCGCTGCAAACCTGCGTGATGGATGATGCTGCCGCTCAGCGATTGGTTGAGAACGGCCGTGCCGACAACGCAGATTTCGCGATCACTGGCACCCCCAGCTTTGCGCTGGACGGCAAGCTGCTGGATGCAGTGCATGGTTGGGATACGCTGGCGGCGGTGCTGCTGACGCGCTTTTCAACCGACGCCGCAGGCAACCCCTCCCCGGCTGGCTGATCTGATTGTTCACAGCCGTGCGTGCGGCACTTGCTGCAAGAGCGTGTGCGCGGCTATTTATGTGTTTTGCTAATCCGAGGATTCCCGCCCGATGACTTTTGACCGCCTGCTGTCGCTCCCGCTGCTTATCCTTGCTCCGCTCGCGCTTGCGGCTTGCGGCGAAACCGCGGGTGCCGATGGCGCCGCTGCGAGTGAGCCCCTGCCCGCAATTGCCGCCCCGGCAGGAACAAACTGGACCGAAGAGGTCGCAACCACTGCCAAAGGCGGGTATCTGGTTGGTAACCCCGATGCGCCCTTGAAACTGGTCGAATATGGGTCGCTCACGTGCCCTGCCTGCGCTGCCTTCGCAGCCGAAGGGGTTAAACCACTAATGGAGAAATATGTCGCATCGGGCAGAGTTAGTTTCGAGTTTCGCAGCTTTCTCATCCACGGGCCGCTTGATCTGGCGTTAACGCGGCTGATCGGCTGTTCGTCGCCCGAAGCAGCACTTCCGCTGGCAGACGAAGTCTGGGCAAATCTCGGCCCGATCCAGGACCGCGCGTTTGCCAATCAGGCCGCACTCGACAGCACCAACGGTCTTCCCGAAAATCAAAGATTTGTGAAGTTTGGCGAGGTTACCGGCCTCTATGAGTTCTTCGCCGCACGCGGGATCAGCGAAGATCAGGCGCGCACCTGCCTAAGCGATTTTGCCTCGCTCGAAAGCTTGGCCAAACTGTCCGAAGGCTACTCCAGCGATGGCATAAACCAGACGCCAACATTCGTCCTCAACGGGCGAAAGCTGGACGGCGGATCATGGGCGCAGCTCGAACCGACCCTGCAACGCGCCGGCGCGCGTTAAACCGCAGCGCGGCGGCACAACGTCAGCCTGATGCAGTTTCACCGGCTCAAGCTCAGCGGATTTAAGAGCTTCGTTGAGCCTGCTGAACTGCGGATTGAGCCGGGCCTGACCGGGGTAGTCGGCCCCAATGGCTGCGGCAAATCCAACCTGCTCGAAGCAATCCGGTGGGTGATGGGGGAAACCTCGGCCCGGTCAATGCGATCAGGCGGAATGGAAGACGTGATTTTTGCGGGCACCACCACCCGCCCGCAGCGCGATTTTGCCGAAGTCGTGCTCCACGCCAGCGACGATGCGGGCGACGAATTGGTGGTCACCCGCCGGATCGAACGCGGTGTGGGCAGCGCTTACCGCGTCAATGGCCGCGATGTGCGCGCCAAAGACGTGGCGTTGACGTTCGCCGATGCTGCCACCGGCGCGCACTCGCCCGCGCTCGTAAGTCAGGGCAAGATCGCGCAAGTGATTGCGGCCCGGCCCGCTGAACGCCGAGCGATGCTCGAAGAAGCGGCCGGGATCGCAGGGCTGCATGTCCGGCGCAAAGATGCCGAGGGTAAGCTGCGCGCGGCAGAGGCGAACCTTTCCCGGCTTGAAGACCTGATGGCGGGTATGGATACGCAGATCGCATCGCTGCGGCGGCAGGCCAAGCAGGCTGAACGCTACTCCGAACTCACGCGCCTGATTCAAGCCGCCGAAGCCCGGCTGCTGTTCGCTCGCTGGCGCGAAGCCGCGACGGCGGCAAAGGTCGCTCGCACAGCGGCAGGCGCGGCCGAAGTGCAGGTCGTCGCCGCGCAGACCGCAGTGGCAGCGGCACAGGCCGCACAGGCAGTTGCGGCACAAACGCTCGCCGATGCGCGCGAAGAACTGACCGACCGGCGCGATGATGCCAGCGCGCATGGGCACCGGATGGCGGCGTTGGCCGAGAAATTGGAGGCAGCAGAGACCCGGCTCGCCGACCTCACCCGCCAACAGCAACGCTTGGACGAAGACCGCGCCGATGCCGACCGGCTGACATCTGCCGCGGTCGAAGCGCTTGCGCGGTTGACGCAGCAGCTTGGGCTGAGCCGTGCCGCCGTGGCCAATGCCGACGCCGCCCGCCCTGCGCTTGCGACCTGCGCCGAAGATCGCGATCGCGCCAGCCGGACCGCCGAACTCGCGCTCGCCAAAGCCACCGCCGATCACGCCGGGGTGGAGGCCGAGTGGCGCGTCGCCGAAGCCGCAGTCGAACAGGCACAGACACGCCTAGCCCGGATCGAAGCCGAAGCCGCACGCATCACCCGGACCCGCGCCGAACTTGCCGCCAGCACCGACCCCGAAGCCGATGTGATCGCAGCGCGCGCAGCCGCCGATGATGCCGCAGGGGAACTTGCCCGCCAGCGTGCGCGGCTTACCGCCGATCAGACACGCAAAGGCGAATTGCAGGCTTTGCGCGATGATGCCGCCAGCGCGCTCGCCGCCGCGCGGGCCGAACTCGCCGGGATCGAACGCGAACACACCGCACTGGCCCGAGATCGCGACGCGCGGGCCAAGCGTGAGGCGGGACGGCAAGGTCTGGCGGCCGCGCTTGACCGGGTGAGCGTGGCGCCGGGCTATGAGCGCGCGCTCGCCGCTGTGCTGGGGCGCGATGGCAAGTCGCCGCTGGGCGCGCCGTCCGCACCGCAAGATGGGCGCTTTTGGACCGGAGCAACCGCGCCCGCCCCCGTTTCCGACAACCTGCTGGCGCGGCTCAATGATTGCCCCGCAGAACTCGCCGCCCGGCTGGCATTGGTGCATTGCGTGGACGCCGATGATGGCCGCACGCTGGCACCGGGCGAATGGTTAGTGACCTGCGCCGGACACCTGCGCCGTTGGGATGGGTTCATCGCGCGCGGCGAAGGCGCAGCCGAGGCAGCGCAGCTCGAAGCCGCCAACCGCTTGGCCGAGCTGGACGCCGCGCTCCCCCCCTTGCGCACCGCCGCTGCCTTGGCTGAAACAGCAGACCGGCATGTTCGCGAAGAACTCAGCGCGCTGCAAACCGCTTTGGTGGCGCAGGAACGCAGCGTTGCGGGGGCGATTGACGCCGAACGCCAAGCCTTGCGGCAGATGGATCAGGCCGAAGCAGCGCGCGAACGGTTGGCGGTGCGGCTCGCCGAGTTGGCGCAGAGCGCGGGCGATATCGCAGCGCAAATCGCCGCTGCCGCTGGCGAACTTGCCGCCGCAAAGACCCAGCGCGAACGGCTGCCCGGGCGCGACGCCGAACGCGCCGCGCTTGAAGCAGCGCAGGCAAACAACGCGGCGGCGCGCACCGCCGTGCAGGCCGCGCTGGCAGATCTCGCCGCGCAGGATCAGGCATTGGCGGTGGCGCGCGAACGGCTCGCCGCCCAGCAGGGCGATCATTCCGGGTGGCAGGCGCGGTCAAGCGATGCCGAACGGCGCATGGCCGAAACCAGCCGGCGGCTTAGCGAAATTGCCGAAGACCGCGCCGTCCACGCGGCCAAGCCTGCCGCGCTCTCAACCGAAATCGAAGCGGGCGAGGAGACTCGCGTGAGGCTGGCGGCCGAGCTCACCGCCGCCGACGGCGTACTGCGCGCTGCCGACGCACGCCTGCGCGCCGCCGATACGGTGCTGGCCGGATGCACCGAAACCCTAGCAGAGGCGCGCGAGGCCCGCGCCAGCCTCGCCGCGCGCGCTGAAAACGAAGAGCTGCGCCGCGCGGAAATGGCGCGCATTTCGGGCGAGCGATTCCAATGTCCGCCGCCGCTGCTAAGCGAGCGGTTTGGCTTTGCCGAAGACGCGCTTGCTCCGGCTGCCGTAGAATCTGCTGAATTGGAACGCCTGACCGCCGCACGCGAACGGATTGGGCCGGTCAACCTTGTGGCCGCCGACGAGCTGGCACGGATCGAAGGCGAACACGGCATCAGCGCCAACGAACAGGCTGAATTGGTCGAAGCCATCGCTCGGCTGCGCGGATCAATCGGCAGCCTCAACCGCGAAGGGCGCGATCGCCTGCGCGCGGCATTCCAGCAAGTAGACGGGCATTTCCGCGTATTGTTCACCCGGCTGTTTGAAGGCGGGCAGGCGCATCTGGCCATGATTGACAGCGACGATCCGCTCGAAGCGGGGCTCGAAATCTACGCCCAGCCGCCGGGTAAGCGGCTGCAATCTCTGTCATTGCTGTCGGGCGGTGAGCAGGCGCTGACGGCGACTGCGCTGATATTCGCGCTGTTTTTGACCAATCCCGCCCCGATCTGCGTGCTCGACGAAGTCGATGCGCCGCTGGACGATGCCAATGTCGAACGGTTCTGCGACTTGCTCGATTCGATGGTGCGCACCACAACCACGCGGTACCTGATCGTCACCCACAACGCCGTGACGATGAGCCGGATGCACCGGTTATTCGGGGTGACCATGGCCGAGGCAGGTATTTCGCGGTTGGTCAGCGTCGACCTTGGCGAAGCTGCACTGCTGGCGGCGGAGTAGGTCTTGACAATTAATGTAGTTACGAATATCTATAAACGCCTACCACGGGAAAATTTCAATCGCTGGGAACTCCCAGCCGAGCTTATTGGAGATTTTCGTCGTGGAGATTACGTTCGATGAGGCGAAACGGCAGCGGACGCTAAGCGAGCGTGGCCTCGATTTTGCAAATGCAGAGATAATTTTCTCTGGGCTGGAGTTTACGTGGATCGACGACCGGCAGGAATATAGCGAGGTTCGCTACAACACATTTGGCCATCTCGATGGCCGGCTAGTGGCCTTAGTCTGGACAGTCCGAGACGGAACCCGCCGCATTATTTCAATGAGAAAAGCCAATGAGCGTGAACAAGCCCGATACAGAAAAGCCTTGGGTTGACGATGATGATGCGCCCGAGTGGACGGATGGGCACTTCCGTCATGCGCAGCTATCGGTTGGCGGCAAGGTGGTTCGGGAGGGCGTTGGCACGTGGACCAGACCAGGCCGCCCGCCCTCGCCCAACCCCAAACAGCAGGTCACTCTGCGACTGGATCCCGATGTGCTGAACCTATTCCGCGCCACCGGTAAAGGTTGGCAGTCGCGGATCAATGCCGAACTGCGCAAAGCGCTGGGAATTTAACCGCTACGCCGCCAACGCGTTTGCCAGCCGGTTGCGCAGCGATTTGAGCGCGGCGACCGTATCGGCCAATTCTGGCCCTTCGGATACCACCACTCGCACGCACGGCGCACCACCGGGTTCAGCATCGGCCCTGCGCTCACCTGCGCGGCGGTTAATGTCGCGGCGATCAAGGCCAGATTTGCCTGAAGCGCGCAGCACCGCTTCGGCACCTTTGAGGGTGTAGCCTTCGCGATTCACTAGCCGGTCAATGGTTTCGACCATCGCGACATCATCAGGCCGGTAATACCGCCGTCCACCGCTGCGTTTAAGCGGCATGAGCAGCGGGAACTGCGCTTCCCAGTATCGCAAAACGTGCGGTTTGATGCCAAGTGCATCGCTGACTTCGCCGATCGTGCGCAGAGCGCCGTCGTCTTTGCCGTCATCGAACTCGGTCATCAAACCTCACCTTACCAATCACCCCTTGGTGATCCGTTCCTTGAGCAGTTGGCTCGCGCGGAAAGTCATGACCCGGCGCGGTGTGATCGGCACTTCAATCCCGGTCTTGGGATTTCGGCCGATCCGTTCGTTTTTGTCGCGCAGCACGAAGCTGCCGAATCCGGAAATCTTCACGTTTTCGCCTTTGGCGAGCGCGTTGCTCATTTTGCCGAGCACGGCTTCGACCATTTCAAGCGACTCTGCGCGGCTGAAACCCATCTTGCGATTGATGGTTTCTGCCAGATCTGCGCGGGTCAAAGTGCCTACCGAACGCATCATAGGTATTCTCCTTGGCGGTGCGACCCGTGCTGACTCTGATTGATGGCAAGTTTTCCGCAGTTTTGCAACGTGATGCGGCCCGCAATGTTGAGTTGTCAGCAATTGTGTGAGGGACGCGCGGTATTCGCCATGCGCCGATCACCGCGAAACTACAGTCGGATCAAGCTCGCGCCCCAGGTGAACCCCCCGCCCATCGCTTCGAGCATGACCAGATCGCCGGCCTTGATCCGCCCATCACGCCGCGCCGTATCAAGCGCCAAGGGCACTGATGCAGCCGAAGTATTGGCGTGGCGATCCACCGTAACAATCACTTTTTCAGGCGCGATGCCGAGCTTTTTTGCGGTCGCGTCAAGGATCCGGGCATTGGCCTGATGCGGCACGACCCAGTCGATTTGATCAACTGAAATGCCTGCCTCTTCAATCACTTCGCGCAATACGCTGGACAGGTTGGTGACTGCGTGGCGGAACACCTCGGGGCCTTTCATCCGCAGATGGCCAACCGTTTGCGTGGTCGATGGCCCGCCATCAACATACAGCAGATCGTGGTGCGCACCATCGGCGTGCAGCCGGGCGGCAAGGATACCGGGCGCATTCGCCCCGCCAGTATCGCCAGACGCAGCTTCGAGCACGACGGCCCCGGCACCGTCGCCAAACAGCACGCAGGTGGCGCGGTCTTCCCAATCGAGAATGCGGCTAAAGGTTTCAGCCCCAATCACCAGCGCGCGCTTAGCCATACCGGTTTTGAGCAGCGAATCGGCGACGCTTAGCGCGTAAAGAAAGCCTGAACACACCGCCGCCACATCAAACGCGACGCATCCATTGCACCCCAGCGCGGTCTGCACTTTGGTGGCGGTGGCCGGGAAGGTATTGTCAGGCGTGGCAGTCGCCAGCACGATCAGTCCGATCGACGCGGCTTCGACCCCGGCATCAGCCAGCGCGGCGCGCGCGGCGGCAATGGCAAGGCTGGCAGTGGTTTCATCGGGTTCGGCAATATGGCGCTGGCGGATACCGGTGCGCGCAACGATCCATTCGTCCGAGGTATCGACCCGCTCGGCCAGTTCGGCGTTGGTCACGATCCGGCGGGGCAGTGCCGATCCAGTGCCCAGCAATCGCGAGCCATTCACGCGCTTGGTTCGCCGTCTTTGGCCGCAGGGGGCGAGGATGCGCTGCGCACCTGTCGGGTCAATGCGCCTTCACCCAGCGCGGCCAGATCGTGCACGATCCGTTCGGTCAGCTTGTTTTCCAGCAACCGCGCGGTCACCGCTACCGCGTGGGCCACACCCTTGGCATTGGCGCTGCCGTGGCTTTTCACCACCACGCCGTTGAGGCCCAAGAACACCGCGCCATTGTGGTTGTTTGGATCCAGGTGGTGCTTGAGCAACTCGGTTGCCGGACGCGAGACCAGAAATCCGATTTTGGACCGCAGCGAGCTGGTAAACGCCTGTCTGAGCAGGTCGGTCACGAACCGGGCCGACCCTTCGATCGCTTTCAACGCAATGTTGCCGGAAAAACCGTCGGTCACCACCACATGGGTTTCTCCGCGGTTGATCTTATCGCTTTCGACAAACCCGTCGAACACCAGTGCCAGCCCGCCATCTTCGCGCGCCGCCGCAGCAGTCAGCATCGCGGCGGCATCGCGCAGTGCCTCGGTGCCCTTGATTTCTTCGGTGCCGATGTTGAGCAGGCGAACCACCGGCTTGTCAAAGCCGGTGACGATCCGCGAATAGGCCGCACCCATCACCGCATATTGCACCAGATTGCGCGCGTCCGCTTCGGTATTGGCGCCAAGATCGAGCATCACCACGTCATGCGCCTGCAACGTCGGCATGATCGCGGCGAGCGCCGGACGATCAATCCCCGGCATGGTGCGCAGCGCAATCTTGCTCATCGCCATTAGCGCGCCGGTATTGCCCGCGCTGACGGCCGCCCCGGCGTCGCCGGTTTTCACCGCGTTGACCGCCAGCCCCATCGATGTGGTCTTGGCGCGGCGGATGGCACGGCTGGGCAATTCATCGCCGCCGACCACATCATCGCAATGCAGGATTTCGGCCGCAGCCCGCAAGTTCGGATGGTTGAGCAGCGCGGCTTCGATCCGCTTGCCATCGCCCACCAATAGGAATTGAAAGCTGTCGTGATCGCGGCGGGCCAGGGCCGCGCCTTCGATCATTACACGCACGCCTTCATCCCCGCCCATCGCGTCAACTGCGATACGCGGGAGGGTCATGGTGCTATTCTCCGGTCAATTGAAAGTGCCAGCGGCGATCAGCCGACGGCCACGACCTGACGCCCATCATAATAACCGCAGCTGCCGCAAATATTGTGCGGGCGCTTGAGCTCGCCGCAATTGGCGCATTCACCGAAGGCTTCAACCGGAAGCGAATCGTGCGAACGACGGTTGCCGCGACGATGCGGGGAAACTTTTCTTTTGGGGACAGCCATGGCGGCACCAATTCCTAAAATAAATACGTGTGTTCGCGCCACCACCCCTAAGGCCTTGGGCGCACGATTCTCGAAGCTCGCCTCTACGTCAAGCAAAGCGCGCGCACAAGCCGAAGCAATTGCGTACGTTCCTTGGCCAGCACCGGCGAGAAGGCGGGCGCTATAACTGAAAATTCGCGCGTTGCAACCCGCTCGCCGTGGCCCTAGCACGGGCGGAACAATTCAAGAGGGGAATATACCATGACTGTGCTTCCTGTCACGCTCGCTGCGGCGGCGGCTGCCGTGCTCAATATCTGGCTGTCGATCCGCATCGGGGCGATGCGCACCAAGCACGGCATCAGCATCGGCGATGGCGGCAGTGAGCCATTGCAACGCCGGATGCGCGCACAGCTCAACTTTGTCGAAAACACCGCGTTTGTGTTGGTGCTGATTGCCGCAATCGAATTGGCGGGCAAGGGCAGCTGGTGGTTGGCTTACGTCGCTGCGGCGTATTTCATCGGCCGGGTGGCACACGGGTTCGGGATGGACGGCGGGAGCCTGAAGACCGGTCGGATGATCGGCACGCTCACGACGATGCTGGTGCAGCTGGGGCTGGCGGTGGTCGCGGTGCTGGTGGCGACGGGGGTTATTTAGCGCGCCCGGCTGCGCCCGCGCATATCCCGGAGCGGCTGATCGAGCAGGATGTAGATGACGACCACGAGCAGAGTCAGCGGGATTTGGAGCCACAAACGACCGTCAGCGAGCAGAATTGCGAAGTAAAGCGTGCTCAACATCAGCAGCCACAGGAACGCTCGCATCGCCCAGTAAAGCAGATTGGCCACAGCGGCGCCTCCTCAGCTCAACGCGTAATCGCTGACAAACGCGTTAGTCTTGCGCTCGCGGCCAAAGGTGCTGGTCGGGCCGTGGCCGGGGATGAACATCACGTCCTCGCCCAAGGGCCAGAGACGCTGGGTGATGGCGTCGATCAAGTCCTGATGATTGCCGCGCGGGAAGTCTGTCCGCCCGATGCTGCCCTGGAACAAGACATCGCCGACAATCGCGAAGCGGCTTGGCGCGTGATAGAACACTACGTGGCCGGGGGTGTGGCCGGGGCAGTGGATCACATCGAGCGTCAACTCGCCCACCGTCACCGTGTCGCCTTGCTTGAGCCAGCGATCCGGCTCGAAACTTTTGGCGACCATCCCCCAGCGCGGGCCGTCATCGTCCAATTGGTCGATCCAGAAGCGGTCGTCCTCGTGCGGGCCTTCGATCTTCAACCCCAGTTCCTCGGCGAGCATCCCCGCCTGCCCGCAATGGTCGAGATGCCCGTGGGTGACGAGCAGCTTTTCGAGGGTAACGCCGGCCTTGGCGACGGCTTCCTTAAGCTTGTCGAGATCGCCGCCGGGATCGACCAGCGCGCCTTTCATGGTCTTGGTGCACCAGATCAGCGAGCAATTCTGCTGGAGCGGCGTCACCGGGATGATGGCGGCGCGCATGGGGGGCGTGGGCTTGGGGGTGTCGGTCATGGGCGTGATGTGCCGATTGCGGTCTCAATTTGCAAGTGAAGGCAGGGTCGCTCGGCGCAGCTCAGTCTCGCAATCCCGCAACGTAGGTTGCAAGCTCTGCGACAGTAGTTGCCGCCCGATC
>JBBRFG010000056.1:0-15055 GCA_038224685.1 Sphingomonadales bacterium | reverse complement strand
TGCCAACAGTTAAGCGAGGCTGAAGATTTCCACCGTGGCGCGCGCGCTCTACATTCACTGGCCGTTTTGCGCCAAAAAGTGCCCCTATTGCGATTTCAACTCGCATGTTCGGGCCGGGGTTGATGTTGCCGCGTGGCAGACGGCGCTGGTTGCTGACATGCGCAGCGAGGCTGCGGCGGCGGGCGGCGCGGCGCTTACCTCGATCTTCTTTGGCGGCGGCACGCCTTCGCTGATGCCGACTGCGCTGGTGACCGCTTTGCTGACGGAAGCCGAGCAATTGTGGGGGTTTGCCCCTGACATAGAGATTACGCTGGAGGCCAATCCATCATCGGTCGAGGCCGCAAACTTTGCCGCGCTGGCGGCTGCGGGGATCAACCGCATCTCACTCGGCGTGCAGTCGCTGGATGATACCGAACTGCGCTTTTTGGGCCGTCTGCACGGGGCCAAGGAGGCGTTGGCGGCGCTCGATACCGCGCAAGCACACGTCAAGCGCGTGAGTTTTGACCTGATTTACGCCCTGCCCGGCCACACCCCCGAAATGTGGCATGATCGGCTCACCCGCGCGTTGGCATTGGGCACCGGCCACCTGTCGCTGTACCAACTCACCATCGAACCCGGCACCCGGTTTGCCAGCGACGTGCGCAGCGGGCGGTTGACCCCGCTGGATGATGATGCCGCAGCACAGTTGTTCGACATCACGCAGGAACTGACCGGCGCGGCGGGACTGCCTGCCTACGAAACGAGCAATCACGCGCGGCCCGGCGAGGAAAGCCGCCATAACCTCGTCTATTGGCGGTATCAGAATTATGCTGGGATCGGGCCAGGCGCGCATGGTCGGCGCGGCGACACGGCAACCGTGCGGCACAAAAAACCTGAAAATTTCCTCGCCGCCGTCGCGCGCCAAGGCGATGGGATTGCCGAAGCCCGCGCGCTCCCCGTCACGGAACAGGCAGCTGAGGCGCTGTTGATGGGGCTGCGACTGACCGAAGGGGTTGATTTGGAGGCAATGTCACAGCGGTTCGGCCTGCCGCGTGCCGGTTTGATTGAGGATGCCGCGCTTGCCCGCCTCATAAATCTCGGGCTGATGTGGGCTGATGGCGCCCGGATCGGGGTCGCGCCGCCGGGGCGGTCGCTGCTCGATGCACTGCTGGCCGAAGTGGTCGCCGATACGCTGGTCGCGGCGTGACCTCGAATTGCGTGGGAGCTGGCGCGCTGAGCGCTGCATGGCGCGCGCATCTCGCCGACAGCCGCCGCCGATCACCGCACACAGTGCGCGCCTATGTTGCAGCAGCGGAACGCCTTCTGGCCGCCAACGCCCTCGATAGCTGGGCAGCCGTGGCAGGTATCGAAGCCCACCATCTGCGCACTTTCCTTGCCTACCGCCGTGCCGAAGGATTGGGCAATGCCAGCGCCGCGCGCGAGCTTTCGGCTTTGAAAGCCTTCATCATCTTCGCCCGCCAGCAAAGCGGTGATCCCGACCCCGCCCCGCCCCGCCTGCGCGGCCCACGCCTTAAAAAAGGGCTCCCCCGCCCGGTCACCCCGGATGAGGCTGTGAACCTTACCGACATGGTTGATGGCATCGCCAGCGCCGATTGGATCGGCGCGCGCGACCGGGCGGTGCTGCTGCTGATATATGGATCAGGCCTGCGGATTGCCGAAGCCTTGTCGCTTGTCGGCCGCGATGTGCCGCTAGGCGAAGTGCTGCAAGTGACCGGCAAGGGCGGCAAGCAACGGATGGTGCCGGTGCTGCCAATCACCCGGGCTGCGGTGGCAGAATATGCGCGGCTATCCCCGTGGCCGCTGTCCGCCAAAGAACCGTTGTTTCGCGGGGCCAAGGGCGGCGCGCTATCGCCCGGAATGGTGCAAAAAGCGATGGCGCAGGCCCGCCGCGCGCTTGGCCTGCCAGACACCGCCACGCCCCACGCGCTGCGGCATTCGTTCGCCACCCACCTGCTCAGCGCAGGCGCCGATTTGCGGTCATTGCAGGAATTGCTCGGCCATGCGTCGCTGGGATCGACCCAGATTTACACCTTGGTTGACGCAGCCAGCCTGCTGGAAAATTACCGCAACGCCCATCCCAGGGCTTAGGCCTGATCATCGGGTTCATGCGCCTTCACCGGCTTCCATGTGACGAAGCGGTAGACATAGATTGCCACACCGAGCACCACGAAAGCGACAATGGCATAGCCCGCCAGCGTCTCATACTCTTTGATCAGCCCGGCCAATGCCCGCCCGCCCAGGATCAGAAGCCCGTTCCAAATCAACGAGCCGAGAAAAGTGAACAGCGCAAACCGCCACAGCTTCATCGCGGCCAGCCCTGCGGGTAGTGACACGATGGTGCGCAGCAGCGGCGAAAACCGCAGCAGGAACACAATCCAATCGCCATATTTGCGGAAGATGTCGCGCGCTTTGGTAAATTCGTCCCACTCAAACGTCAGCAACCGGCCCCAGCGATCAATTATGCGTTTCAGCGTATCCTCGCTCCAGCGGACGCCAAGCCAATACCAAAACAGATTGCCGACCAGCGTGCCAGCGGTGGCGATGATCCACAGCGCGATGCCGTTCATCTTGCCCTGTTCAACCAGCACGCCGGCCGCGCCAAGGATCACCTCCGACGGGATCGGCGGGAACACATTTTCAAGGATCATCAGCACAAAAATGCCGATGTAACCGCCCTTATCAAGCAGTTCGAGCAGGAGTTCTGTCATCGTGTTGCTATCCGTTTGAAGTGGCCGCAGGCACGCCGCGTTCGGCCAGCCGCCGCTCAATCGCGTCCCAGATCATGCCCGCCGTATCAGTGCCGTTGAAACGGTCAATCGCCACGATCCCGGTTGGCGATGTGACGTTGATTTCCGTCAGCCATTTGCCGCCGATCACGTCGATGCCCACGAACGTCAGGCCCAACCGTTTCAGATCAGGGCCCATCGCCGCGCAGATTTCTTGCTCACGTTCGGTCAACTGCGTCGGCTGCGCGCTGCCGCCCATCGCCAGGTTTGACCGGAATTCGCCGTCGCCCGGCACACGGTTGATTGCGCCGGCCACCGCGCCATCGATCAGCACGATCCGCTTATCGCCCTTGGCCACTTCGGGCAGGAACGGCTGCACCATGTGCGGTTCGGGCCAAGTCTGGTTGAACACCTCAAACAATGCCGTCAGGTTCTCGGCGTTTTCGCCGATGCGGAAAATTGCTTTGCCGCCATTGCCGTGGATTGGTTTGACAACAATCGCGCCGTGTTTGGCCATAAAGCGCCGCACTTCGTCAACCGACCGCGTGATCAGCGTCGGCGGCATGAACCGGCGGTAATTCAAGACCATCACCTTTTCAGGCGAATTGCGGACATTGACAGGGTCATTCACCACCAGTGTCTCGTGCCCGATGCGTTCGAGCAGGTGGGTGGCGGTAATATAACCCATATCAAACGGCGGATCCTGCCGCATCAGCACCACGTCAACATCCCGGCCAAGATCAAGCCGCACCTGCGCACCGCGCTGGAAATGATCGCCTTCAATGCGCTGAACCGTTACAGGAAAAGCGTGGGCAAACAGCCGGTCATCCTCGTCCAGCGTTAAGGTCTCGACGTGATATTCAAACAGCGCATACCCCCGCGCCTGCGCCGCCAGCATCAATGCAAACGAGCTATCGCCTGCGATATTGATGCTATCGATGGGGTCCATCTGAACAGCAATTTTCAAACTCATGGTCAAAATTCCGTTCCTGCGGAGTTTGTCGAAACACCGTTTTGCTTCGGTGCGGCGGTTTAGAAGGAAGAGCGGCCCTGCGACAAGCCTGGGGCGAAAAGGTGATTGCTAAACCATCGGCATCCACGCATTTTCGATGTGGTCTGGCTTGCTCCCCGGTGCAAGCAGGATCACGTCGATCCGGATATCCTCGCCTTGGGTCGCGTATTCGTGCGCGACGATTTCCGCCGCCGCTGCCACACGGGCCAACCGCCGTTCGTCAATCGCATCGGCGAGCGCCGCGCTGCGCGCCCTCCATTTGACCTCGATGAAGGCGACAAGTCCGGGGCGCTTGGCAATCAGATCGATCTCGCCCGCTTTGGTCTTGACCCGCTCGGCGACAATCTGCCAGCCTTGCTGGGTGAGCCATAGGGCCGCCTCGGCCTCAGCCTCCCGCCCACGCTGGTCGGCCCGGCGGCGTTGCGGGATGGTGCGTTCGGTCGTCATTCGCCTTTAGAGCACTTTCCGACCATTCTGGGTCGCCCTGATTGGTCGGAAAGAGCTCTAAGCTCCAGCGCGCGGGCATAAAGCGTTCCCCGGTCAAGCCCGGTGGCCTTGGCCACAATCCCCGCCGCCTTGCCCGGCCCGGCATCGGCCAATGCCGCGCGCAGCAACGCATCGGGTTCAACCACCGGCGCTTCGGCTGCGGCGGGCGGGCCGATCAACAGCACGATTTCGCCCTTGGGCGCGTGCACGGCGTAATGATCGGCAAGGCTAGCAGCGCTGCCGCTGCGGCATTCTTCGTGCATTTTGGTAAGTTCGCGCGCCACCGCCACTTCGCGTTCGGGCCACAATTCGGCGATGACCCGCAGACTGCGTTCAATCCG
Organism: Sphingomonadales bacterium; assembly: GCA_038224685.1. GTDB lineage: Bacteria > Pseudomonadota > Alphaproteobacteria > Sphingomonadales > Sphingomonadaceae > Erythrobacter. Next base: position 10,490 of record JBBRFG010000056.1, on the reverse strand, counting down.
GGGGGCAGTTTCGTAAAATACCAGCGTGGCTTCAATCCCGGCAACGCTTTCCAATGCACCGCGCCGCGCTTTGTCTTTGACCGGCAGAAACCCTGCAAACAGGAACCGGTCACTCGGCAAGCCAGCGATGGCGAGCGCCGATACCGCCGCGCACGCACCCGGAATGGTGATTACGTTGACGCCCGCCGCGCGGGCCTCGCGCACCAGACGATAACCGGGATCGGAAATCAGCGGCGTGCCTGCATCGCTGACCAAAGCAACCGCCTCTGCCCGCGCCAGATCGATCAAACGCGCGCGCACTTCGGGCGGTGCGTGATCGTCGAGCCGCTGCAACCGCGCTTTGAACCCGAGATGTTTGAGCAGCTTGCCGGTGACCCGCGTATCCTCACACGCAACCACCGCCGCAGACTTTAGCACTGCGATGGCGCGCAGGGTAATGTCGCCAAGATTGCCAATCGGCGTTGCAACGATGTAAAGCCCCGGATCAAGTGTCTCTGCGGGGATGGATGAAAGCTCTGCGGTCATGGCGACCGGATCAATGGAGCAGCCGTTAGGGGTGGGCAAGGATGAAGCGTATGTATTCACCGTTTTGGGCGCAGAAATTGGCTGACTGGCTTTCGGCTGCGCACGGAGCGTTCACCGGACGTAACCTTGCACTCGCGGCGGCGGCCTTGCTTGCCGCCGGGTGCCAGGTCATCCCCAAGACTGATGTGGCGACAGCGCCATTGCCGCTACCCACGCCCGAACCTTCGGCCACGGCGCTGCCGACCGATGCCGGTCGCCACCGGATCGCTTTGCTGGTGCCGTTGAGCGGCGATACCGCAGCGGTCGGACAAGCGATTGCCAATGCAACCACGATGGCGCTGCTCGATACCAATGCCGACAATCTGCGCATTACCACCTATGATACATCTGCTGGCGTGGCGGCTGCTGCGCGGCAGGCGATTGCCGATGGCAACAAGCTGATCCTTGGGCCGTTGATGGCCGATGCGGTGCCCGCCGTGCAAGCTGCTGCGCGCCCTGCGGGGGTGCCGGTCATCTCGTTTTCCAATGATATCAGCGTGGCCGGGCCGGATGTGTTCGTGATCGGCCTGGTCCCCGAACAATCGATCCGCCGCAGCGTTGCATATGCCCGCGCGCGCGGTGCCAACCGGTTTGGCGCGTTGCTGCCCGAAGGCGATTATGGCACCCGCGCCGCATCTGCGCTCGACAATGCATTGCGCGATTATGGCGGCTCGCTTGCCGGGCGTGAAACCTATGCGCGCGGCAACACCTCAATCGTCAGTGCGGCCGCCCGGCTGCGCGCTGCGGGCGGATATGATACCGTGATCGTCGCCGATAGCGCCCGGCTGAGCGTTGCGGCGGCGGATGAATTGCAGCGCGGCGCCCGCACCCGCGCGCGCATTCTCGGCACCGAATTGTGGAGCGGCGAGGCCACCCTCGCCCGCGCCAATTCGCTGGACGGCGCGCTGTTTTCGGCCATTTCCGACCAGCGTTACAAACGCTTTGCCGAAAGCTACGAGGCCCGCTTCGGTACGCAGCCGTACCGGGCCGCAACGCTTGGCTATGATGCGGTGCTGCTGACCTTGCGGGTGGCGCGCGATTGGAAGGTGGGATCAGCCTTTCCCAAGAAAGAACTGTATGACACCGGCGGGTTTCTGGGCGTGGATGGCCCATTCCGGTTCGGCCGCAGCGGGGTTGCCGAACGTGCGCTTGAAGTGCGCGAAGTGCGCGGCGGTCAGGTCACGGCGGTCGATCCTGCGCCAACCACCTTTGGCCGCTGAGTAAAACCCGCGCGGGTGGCTTGTGAGGCGGGCGCGCGCGGGCCTATAGCTGCGGGCATGGCCGATACCACCCCCGACGATCTGTTCGCCAACACCCCCACCTCCAGCGGCGATTACAATGCCTCTGCGATCGAGGTGCTCGAAGGGTTGGAGCCGGTACGCCGCCGTCCCGGCATGTACATCGGCGGCACGGATGACCGCGCGTTCCACCACCTCGCCGCCGAGGTGCTCGACAATGCCATGGACGAAGCGGTGGCGGGCCATGCCACCCGGATCGAAATGCGTCTGGACGAAGGCAGCCGCTTTAGCGTTGCCGACAATGGACGCGGCATTCCGGTTGATGAACACCCCAAATTTCCCGGCAAATCGACGCTCGAAGTGATCATGTGCACGCTGCATTCGGGCGGCAAGTTTTCGGGCAAGGCCTATGCCACCAGCGGCGGTCTGCACGGCGTCGGGGTCAGCGTCGTCAACGCGCTGTCGGTCCACACCCGGGTCGAAGTGGCGCGCGAAAAGCAGCTATTTGCGCAAGAATTTTCGCGCGGGATCGCCCAAGGCCCGCTGCAAACGCTTGGCGCAGCGCCCAACCGGCGCGGCACCACTGTCAGCTTTATCCCCGATCCTGAAATCTTCGGTGACCGCAAATTTACGCCCAAACGTCTGTTCAAACTCGCCCGGTCAAAAGCCTATTTGTTCGCCGGTGTGGAAATCCGCTGGAAATGCGCGCCCTCGCTGGCGACCGACGATGTGCCGGCTGAAGCCACGTTCAAATTCCCCGGCGGGCTGGCAGACCACTTGGCCGAACAGGTGGCAGGGCGCGAATGCGTGACTGCGCAGCCGTTCACTGGCAAACAGGATTTCGCTGCGATTGCGGGCGAAGCACAAGGCAGGGCCGAATGGGCCATCGCTTGGCCGCTTTATTCCGACGGATCGACAAGCTGGTATTGCAACACCGTGCCAACCCCCGATGGCGGGACGCACGAACAGGGCCTGCGCACTGCGTTGACCCGAGGATTGCGCGCCTTTGGCGAGTTGGTTGGCGCAAAAAAGGCCAAGGACATTACCGCTGACGATGTGATGACCGGCGCTGAGGTGATGCTGAGCGTGTTCATCCGTGAACCGCAGTTCCAGTCGCAGACCAAAGACCGGCTGACATCACCCGAAGCCGCACGGCTCGTCGAAAACGCGATGCGCGATCATTTCGACCACTTCCTGACCGACAATATGGAGCGCGGCAAAGCGCTGCTCGGCGAAGTGATGGAGCGCATGGACGAACGGCTCAAGCGCAAGCAGGAACGCGAGATCAAGCGCAAGACCGCGACCAATGCCAAGAAATTGCGGCTCCCCGGCAAGCTGACCGATTGCAGCGGCGAAGGCGGGCGCGAAACCGAATTGTTCATCGTTGAAGGCGACAGCGCGGGCGGCAGTGCCAAGCAGGCGCGCGACCGCAAATCGCAGGCGATCCTGCCGATCCGGGGCAAAATCCTCAACGTGGCATCCGCCACCGCCGACAAAATCCGCGCCAATTCCGAAATTGCCGATCTGTCGCTGGCATTGGGCTGCGGCACCCGCAAGGATTGCGATGCCGGAAACCTGCGTTACGACCGCATCATCATCATGACCGACGCCGATGTTGACGGCGCGCATATCGCCACGCTGCTGATGACGTTTTTTTTCCAGGAAATGCCCGACATCGTCAAGCGCGGGCACCTGTTCCTTGCCCAGCCCCCGCTCTACCGGCTGACTTCGGGTAAAGAGAGCCGCTATGCCCGTGATGATGCACACCGCGCCGAACTGGAAGCCAGCGTGTTCAAGGGCAAAAAGGTCGAAGTGAGCCGCTTCAAAGGCCTTGGCGAAATGAACCCGCAGCAATTGCGCGAAACCACGATGGCGCCCGAAAGTCGCGGGCTCATCCGCATCACTTTGCCGCAGGAGTTTGAACAGCGCGCGGGCGTGGCGCGGTTGGTAGATGAATTGATGGGCCGCAACCCCGAACACCGGTTCAACTTTATCCAGAACCGCGCTGGCGAAATTGACCGCGATCTGATCGATGCGTGAAGCGCTGATGTTCGCCTTGGCAGCGGCGCTGTTATGGCCAGTGACAGCCGCAGCGCAGGACGAGCCGTTCAATTACGAAGTGCAGGAGCTCAACGCGATTGAAGCGCGCGCCAATCAGGTGGTGGATGTGATCAATGGCACGCTTGCGCCCGAAGAGGTGTTTACCAAGGGGTTTCAGGCTGCCGTATCATCTGCGCAGATCAAGGCGCTGGGCGCGAGCCTGACGGCGCAGTTTGGTGCAGCAGTCGAAGTCGCGCTGCTGGCCCCGCGCGATGGCACCCGTGCGGCGCTGGAAATCCGGTTTGAACGCGGGATCGCCAAGGGCGGGATCGCGATTGATGAAAGCGAAGAGCTGCGGATCAGCGAGCTGGTGTTTACATCGGTCGATTCGCTTGTGGTGGCCGATGACACGCCCGAAAAAATCACTGCCGATCTTGCTGCGCTGCCCGGCACGGTCAACGCATGGTTCGCGCCATTGGACGGCAGCACGCCGGTTATCAGCATCGGCGCGGATACCCCGCTGGCGCTTGGTTCTACGGTAAAGCTGTATGTGCTGGCCGCGCTGGCTGAGGATGTTCGGGCGCGCAAACGCAGATGGAGCGATGCCGTCCCCCTCACCGAAAAGAGCTTTCCCAGCGGCCAATTGCAGAATTGGCCCAAGGGTTCGCCCCTGACACTCCACACACTCGCCAGCCTGATGATTTCGATCAGTGACAACACAGCGACCGATCAGCTCATCACAATACTCGGCAAGAACCGCATTTTGAAAATGATGCGAGACAGCGGCCACTCGGGTCCGGCAACAAACGACCCCTTCTTGACGACGCGCGAACTGTTCATGCTCAAGGCTGACGACGCATTGATTGCGCGCTGGCGCAGCGCGGATCCGGCGGCAAAGTTCGTCATCGAAGCTGCAATTGCCGTCAGCGACAACCCGCCCCTTGATGCAATCAACGCCGCCTTCGCCAATGGCCCCAAGGCGCTCGACATCGAATGGTTCGCATCGCCTGCTGACCTTGCCAAACTATTCTCCGAAATGCGCCGAACGGCCGATCCTGCGGCGTTCGAGATCATGGCGATCAACCCTTCGGCCACGCCCGCTATCAGAGCCAACTGGGACTATATCGGCTATAAGGGCGGTTCGGAGCCGGGGGTGCTCAACCTCACCTGGTTGCTGCGCGATGCAGCGGGGCGCGATCACGTGCTGACGCTGGGTTGGAACAACCCTGACTCAGTGCTTGATGAAGGCAAACTGGAAGCGATTGCACAGCGGATCCTGTTGCTGCCTCACTGATTTGCCAGCCCGCACCCTCTTGCGCAGGGCTGCGGTGCCCCTTATCGCGGGCACGCAAAATTCAGTCTCACAGGAAAACCCATGACCGATAAACAGCAGCGTTTTGAAGGCACCAAATCCTATATCGCGACCGAAGACCTCAAGGTTGCGGTGAATGCCGCTGTAACGCTGCGCCGCCCGTTGTTGGTCAAGGGCGAACCCGGCACCGGCAAAACCGTGCTGGCGTATGAGATTGCCAAGGCGCTGGGTGCCCCGCTGATCGAATGGAACATCAAATCCACCACCAAGGCGCAGCAAGGCCTGTATGAATATGATGCGGTGGCGCGGCTGCGCGACGGACAGCTTGGCGAAGAGCGCGTCCACGATATCCGCAACTACATCAAGAAAGGCAAGCTGTGGGAAGCGTTTACCTCGCCGCAGCTGCCCGTGTTGCTGATCGACGAGATCGACAAGGCTGACATCGAATTTCCCAACGACCTGTTGCAGGAACTCGACCGGATGAGCTTTGACGTTTACGAAACGCAGGAGCGCGTCACCGCCGCCGAACGCCCGATTGTCGTGATCACCTCGAACAATGAAAAAGAACTGCCCGACGCATTTTTGCGCCGCTGTTTCTTCCACTACATCAGGTTCCCTGATCGCGGCACGATGCAGGAAATCATCGACGTCCACTTCCCCGGTATTCAGAAAATCCTTGTGAAAAAGGCGATGGATATCTTCTACGACCTGCGCGAAGTGCCGGGGTTGAAGAAAAAGCCATCAACCAGCGAGTTGCTCGACTGGCTCAAGCTGCTGCTGAACGAGGACATGCCGCTCGAAGTGTTGCAAAGCAGCAATCCGGCAAGCGCGATCCCGCCGCTGCACGGCGCGCTGTTGAAGAACGAACAGGACATCATGCTGTTTGAACGGCTGGCGTTCATGGCGCGGCGCAACCCGAGCTGATGGCGCATCACGGCCAGTGCTTTTGCGGCGAAGTGACGTTTTCGATTGATAGCGAACCTGTCGGTGCGCGGTTCTGCTGGTGCCGTGATTGTCAGCGCATCGCCAGCGGATCGGCCACGGTCAACGTGCTTTTCGATGAGAAGAGCGTGCAATACCAAGGCAATATGACGCGCATCTCGCGAGTGGCGGATAGCGGCAATTCGGTCGAGCGCGGCTTTTGTTCGGTCTGCGGCTCGCAAATGTACAGTCGCACAGTGGAAGGACCGGCAATGCCGGTTCGCATTCGTGCGGGCACGCTTAATGACCCAGAAATTTGCCCACCGACGATGATTATCTGGGGTGCTAAAGCGCCAAGCTGGGCACCCTTCCCGTCTGGTATGACGGTGTTGGAAGCAGGGCCGGGATCAGCGCCAATGCAAGCGCGCCCAGACCCATTCTAGGCCCGTCTAGACCCCTTCTTGACCCCCTCTAGACCCCCTCTAGGCCCGTTTTGGCGCATATTCGGTCGATGTTTCACGTGAAACATGGGCTTGGGGCTGCACTTCAATCGAAACTGTAAGCCCGCTCGAAATCGCCCGAATTTGGCCCCGCCGCTGCATGGCGTGTTGATGAAGACCGAACCGGGCATCAGGCAACGCGGATCAAGTTACAGCGAAGCACTCGATCCCAGCGCGCTTCAGCGCTTTGCACTTGGCGTGCGCATCGGGTGCCGATGCGCGCAGGCGGTAGTACTGGGTGCCATTTACCACAGCCGCAATGACCGCCATCTGCATCTCGCGCAACTCGGGCCGGCGCTCGGAAAGCTCGTTCCACTGCGCTGCTGCGCTATCAGCAGAAAGCGCGGCCGCGAGCTGGATCGTCTGTCCCTTGAGTGCAGGCATTGGCGCAGGCGGTGGCAGGCTCCCGGCTATACGCGGCGTAGCAATTGATCGTACCGCTGGCGCTCTTTCGGCGGGTTGCTCAGGTGTCTGCGCGAGGGCGTAGCGCTCGCGCCGCAGCAGCTCGGGGTCGATTGGTATCAGCGCATCGGTGCGCTGCGCAAGCGCCAACGCCTCGGCTTCGTTTGCCAGCGGCTCATCAACCACGATGACCGCAGTCGAGGTCGATCCGGTGATCTTGAACAGCTCATTGGCGAACTCATTGGGTATCCTGATGCAGCCATGCGAGGCTGGATAGCCCGGCAGGCGCCCGGCATGGATCGCGATCCCGTCCCACGTCAGCCGCTGCATAAAGGGCATCGGGGCATTGCTGTAGAGGTTCGAGCGGTGGAATTTCTTCTTCTGAAGAATCGCGAACACGCCCGGCGGAGTTTCCTTGCCGCGCTTGCCGGTCGAAACCGGGCTGGAACGCCACAAGACGCCGTCGCGGAAGACGTGCATCTGCTGTGAAGCTAAGCTTATTGTTATCAGAATTCCGCTTTCGAGCACCTCGCCAACCGCTCTGGTCGGTGGCGATTCGGGGATCACCTCAGGAGCGACCGCGAGCAATTGCGCCTGCGCAAGAGGGCCGCGCTCAGACGAGTCAGATCCCGCACCCCGCGCGTCAGGGACACAGGCCGACGCCAGCAGGGCGGCTGCCAGCAGCCAGAAACCTTTGAGCCCTAAGCGCCGCAACGCGCACCTCCGTTAATCTTAATGATTAACGGTTAGTCTGCGGCGGCTGACCCTGCAAGGGCCGGGCTGGGTGCGCTCAGCTTCAATCGAAACTGTAAGCCAGCTCGAAATCGCCCCAACGCCGCCCGCCAATCATCAGCGGGACATAAACGTTGCGCACCACGACATAGCTGTTGCCGTCGCCTTCCTGCCGGTAAACCGCCATCATATAAGGCGCGTTCGATGCCTTGGCCTTGCGGTCGATGGCTTCGAGCATGATCCGCCCGTTGCGGCAGAACTGGGTATCGTGCGCAATGTCGCCGGTCGGTGTGCGCGAACGGTCGGTCAGGTGGGTCGGCAGAAATCCGTTCACGTCGGTGCAAGCCGCCGCCAACACGCGCGGATCACCGGCCTTGGCGCGGTCGATAAACGGGCGCCATTCGGCGTGAGCCCAATCGGTAAGCTGCGTGCGGAACAGCGGCGGATTGGTGCCGGTTAAGGGAATATAATTCGTATCAAACAGCGCCGCCATCGTCACGGCTCCGCTGGCCAAGGCGGCGTCGGTATGCGCGGCGACTTCCTGCATCATCGCCTGCGCGCGGGCCACCATCGCACTGTCTTCAGGGCTAAGCCCGGCCTGCACGATCCGGTCGAACATTTCGCTGGCGGTCATCTCCAGCTCTTCCATCTTGCGATGCGCGCCGTGCAGCCGGTCTTCGTTGCTGCGCGATGCCGTATCATAGCTGATTAGCACGCGCTGCACCTTGTCAACATGGCCGCTGATCGTGCCAGTTGACCGGGCGATGACGTCGTTCTGCTTGTCGACTTCCTCGACCAAGGAACCGACGTTCAACATCGTGTTTTCAATCCGCGCAACCGAAGCGCGGGCCTCTCCGCTAGCCTTGGCTCCGGCCTCGATCCGGGCGATCACCACCTCAGCCTCGCCGCCCAGGGCATTGATGGTCTGGGCGATTTCCTCAGTCGCCTTGCGGGTGTCATTCGCGAGGCTTTTGACCTCGGCCGCAACCACCGCGAATGTCCGCCCGGCATCGCCTGCGCGCATCGCTTCGATGGTGGCGTTGAGCGCGAGGATATTGGTCGTCTCGGCGATATTGTCGATATCTTGTGCGCTGCGGCGCACCTGTTCCATCGCGGAAGATAAGCTGGTGACGTGCTGGCCAAGGGTGTCGACCAGTTCGATCAGCCCGGCAATCTGGCCAAGTGAGGACTGGATCAGCGCGGTGCCTTCAGACAAGCGTTCGATTGCGCGTTCAGACAACAGGCGCGCCTCGTCGCTCGCATGGGCAACCTTTGCCTGATCAGCTTCGAGCGCTTGCACGGTTTCGCGCAGCGCCTCGTGTTCGAACCGCAGCGCCTTGGACGAGGCAATCACCGCTTCGACCACGCCTGCCACATCGGAGCAGCCCACGGTTACGGCTCCGCAGCTTTCCGGGATCATCCCGAGCGCGTGTGCATTGGCGGTGTCGATAGCGAATTGTTGCATAGCGGCGTTGACCCTTGGTTTGTTGCGCAAGTTCTAACCGATGATGGTTTGCGAAGCGTTAAATCTGCGCCCCATCACTCACAACAATGGGGACTGGTCACAATGCGCGGGCCGGGTTAAGCAAGCCCCATGTTTTTCAACTTCATCGACGAACTGCGGGCCGCCGGAATCGGTGCCAGTTTCAAAGAGCACCTGACCCTGCTTGAAGCGCTTGAAAAAGACGTGATCGATCAGACGCCAGAGGCGTTTTATTACTTATCGCGCGCAACCTTTGTGAAAGATGAAGGCCTGATCGACCGGTTCGATCAGGTGTTCCACAAGGTGTTCAAAGGGATCATGTCCGATTATGGGCAGAACCCAGTGACCATCCCCGAAGACTGGCTGAAAGCGGTCGCCGAAAAATTCCTGACGCCTGAAGAAATGGCAGCGATCAAGTCGCTCGGCGATTGGGACGAAATTATGGAGACGCTGAAAAAGCGGCTCGAAGAGCAGGAAAAGCGGCATCAGGGCGGCAACAAATGGGTTGGCACCGGCGGTACATCACCGTTCGGCAATTCAGGCTACAACCCCGAAGGCGTGCGGATTGGCGGCGAGAGCAAGCACGGCAAAGCCATGAAGGTGTGGGAAAAGCGCGAGTTCAAAAACCTCGATAATACGAAGGAACTGGGCACCCGCAACATCAAGATGGCGATGCGCCGGTTGCGCCGTTTTGCCCGCGAAGGCGCGCAAGATCAGCTCGATATTGACGCCACGATCAAGGGCACAGCCAAGCAAGGCTGGCTCGACATCCACATGCGCGCCGAACGCCGCAATGCGGTAAAACTGCTGCTGTTCCTAGACGTCGGCGGATCGATGGACCCCTTCATCAAACTGGTCGAAGAGCTGTTCAGCGCCGCGACTGCCGAGTTCAAAAACCTTGAATTCTTCTACTTCCACAACTGCCTGTACGAAGGCGTCTGGAAGGACAACAAGCGCCGCTGGCAGGAACGCACCAAAACCTGGGACGTGCTCCACAAATATGGCCACGATTACAAGATCGTGTTCGTCGGCGATGCGGCGATGAGCCCATATGAGGTCACCCATCCAGGTGGCAGTGTGGAGCATATGAACGAGGAAGCGGGCGCGGTGTGGTTGCAACGTGTGGCCAACACCTACCCTGCGACCGTGTGGCTCAATCCGGTGCCGGAAAAGCAGTGGGGCTATTCGCAGTCGACCAAGATGATCAAGCAGCTGGTCGGCGACCGGATGTATCCGCTGACGCTCGGCGGGCTGGATGATGCCATGCGGGAGCTGTCGCGGAAGCACGGGGCTTGAGG
>JBBRFG010000055.1:0-15215 GCA_038224685.1 Sphingomonadales bacterium | reverse complement strand
AGTTGCAACCCGCCCGGCGCGGCTGCGTTGCGCACGAAGATCATGTTGATCATGCCGAATTCGGGCTTTTTGGGATCGCGCACTTCAACGCTGAACACGTCGGGGTTCCCGGTTGGCACCAGCTTGCCGAACCGTTTGACGTCGCGTTCGGGATCGAACAGCGCGCCAAGCGGGGAGTTCTTGATCGGCCAGCGTTCAACCTGCGCCACTTCGTAATCGACCACGAACAGTGATTTGCCGTTCGAAATGACGAGGAAATCGGCATTCTTGCCGTAATCGAAGCGGATTTTGCCGGGACGTTTCAACGTCATCACGCCGCGCACGGTGTTGCCCTGCCGGTCGGTCTGGGTGAAATCGGCCTTCATCGTGGCGATGTCGCGCAATGCGCCCACCACACGGTCAAGGTCGCCTGTTGATGTTTGCGCGGCAAGCGGCGGGGTGATCGCAGGCGTGCCGGTTGGCGCGAGGCCAAGCGCAAGCGCGCCAGCCCCAAGGGCGAACATCACGGCGCGGACGGTATGGTTTGTTTGTGTCATGCCGAGCCGCCTAAGACTGCTGGCTTGAACTGTCGATGAATTCCTGGCGATGAATTCTTGGCGATGAATTCTTGGCGATGAATTATCGCGCCAGCGCAGCGCTGGGCCAGACCTTACTTGATCTTGGCTTCTTTGAATTCGACATGCTTGCGCGCGACCGGATCATATTTGCGGAAGCTCATCTTCTCGGTGATGTTGCGCGGGTTCTTTTTGGTCACGTAGAAAAAGCCGGTGCCCTCGGACGACACGAGGCGGATCTTGACGGTGGTTGGCTTCGCCATGGCGGGTTCCTGTCAAATGGGTCGGCCCGGCGAATGTTTCAGCCGGGCGTAAAAAAGCAAATAGCGGCGCACCCGGAAGGCCCGGCACACCGCCACACGGGCGGGCCAATGTGCGAATCACCGGGAAAAGTCAAGGCGGGCTTGCAAGCCGAACCTACCAGTCAGAACTGCTGGGCTTGCCGCGATTGGCCTTCACTGTGCCGCGCACCTTCTTGACCTTGAGCCGCGCGGTCTTGCCCACCCGGTTGAGCCGGGTTTTCGCGCGGCGCTTGGGCTCGGTCTGCGCGTCTTCGAGCAGCGCGGTCAGTTTGATCCGGGCATCGCTGCGGTTGGCTTCTTGGGTACGGTGCGCTTTGGAGGTGATGATGAGATCGCCGTTCCCCGCCAATTTCGATCCCGCCAGCGCCCGCAGGCGCGCAAACACCGACGGGGCCAGCCGCAAGGCGTAGATATTGACGCGCAGTTCAACCTCGGTCGCGACCTTGTTGGCGTTTTGCCCGCCCGGCCCTGATCCGGCGAGAAAGCTCTCTTCGGCCAGCCGCAGCGCGCGTGATGTCAGCGGTTCGGGCGGTTGGGCGGCATCGTCATCCATCGTGCGCCCCATGTTCAGCGTGCACCCCCAGCGCGGCAAAATCGGCATGCAGCGGCGCGCGGGCTTCGATTGCGGCCTTGCCCGGACGGATCACAGTCAGGCTTTCGGCGTGCAGCATCGTGCGCGCTGCGCCCGGCACCGACCCTGCGCCATAAACCGGATCACCCAGCAACGCCGCGCCCAAGCCTTTAAGCGCATGGATACGCAGTTGGTGCGTGCGGCCGGTTTCCGGGCGGAACCGGATCAGGCTGTGCGGCCCCAGTTCCTCGACCAGTTCCCAATGCGAGATTGCAGGCTTGCCCGCTTTGGCGGCAATCATTCGCCAGCCTTTTTCGGCCGAACTGATCTTGGACAGCGCCAGTTCAATTGTGCCCTCAGTCCCCACGGGATGGCCCGCCAGCACCGCAAGATAGGTCTTGGCAACCGCGCGGTCTTCAAACGCTTTGTTGAACCGGGCCAATGCTTTGGGATTGCGCGCGAGCAGCAGGCAGCCGCTGGTATCAGTGTCCAACCGGTGCACCGCCACCGGCGGGCGCTGGAACCCGAATTTGAGCGTTTCGATATGATCGTCAAGACACGCGCCGCCGCGTTTGGGGCGGTCAACCGATAGGCCCGCAGGCTTGTCGATCACCAGCGCTTCGCCGTCTTCAAACAGGATTGTAAGGTCAGCCATGCGCCCCGATAGCGGCTTGCTCCCAGCTTGTCGAAGGGCGCTTCAGATCAATTCGGCCCGCATCAGCCCGCGCAATCCGTTGCCGATCCAGAACCCGCCGGCCAGATCGTCCAACGTCAGCGCGGCTTCGCGCGCGCGGCCTTCGCCGATCAGATGCGCGCGCAGCACGCCGGGCAGCAGGCCGAGCGCTGCGGGCGGGGTCAGCATCACGCCGTCTTTCCCAGCTACGAACACGCAGGTGAAGCTGCCTTCGGTCACCAGCCCATCTTCGCGCACCAGCACCGCTTCATCCGCGCCGATGCCGCGTGCCGCCGCCAGCGCATCGTCATAAAACCCGCGATCGGAGGTTTTGTGCGCCAGCCGCCAGTCGCTGGGATCAAGCGGGCTGGGCAGCGCGATCACCTTCACCGGATCGCCCAGCGCGGCGGGCAGCGGCCCTGTTTCCAGCGCGCTGGCCCCGCTGCGCGCGATCAGCAGCCGCAGCCTGGCTGGCGCATCCAGTTCAAAACACAGCGCCTGAATTTGGTTGCGCACCGCGTGGCGATCAAACGCAAAGCCGAGCGTCGCCGCGCTGTGCTTCATCCGGGCGAGGTGCAATTCGAGCAGCGCGATCCCGCTATCGGGTTCAAACCGCATCGTCTCAATCAGGTCGAACGCGGGGGCCGTCAGCCCCGGCCCGGCGCGCCGCACGAACCCTGCCTTGACCTCGCATTCGCGCCGTTCGGACAGCGCGTCGCTATCGGCCACAATCGCCGATCCAATGCCGAGCACCGCGCTGCCCTGACCATTTTCAATCGGGGTAAGGCGCAACGTGCGGATTGCGACGTTGAAAGCAGCGTTGGCACCTGGATCAATCCGCCCAATCGCCCCGCAATAGGCCCCGCGCGCATCGCGCTCGATATCGCAGAGCAATTCCATCGCCCGGATCTTGGGCGCGCCGGTGATCGATCCGCACGGGAACAGCGCGCGCACCAGATCCATCGCCCCCATCCCCGGCGCCAGCCGCGCGCGCACGGTAGATACCATCTGGTGCACCGTGGGGTAGCTTTCGACCGCAAATGGCGCGTCAACCACCACGCTGCCCGCCTCTGCCACGCGCGCCAGATCATTGCGCATCAGATCGACGATCATCAGGTTTTCGGCGCGGTCTTTGACCGAGGCGGCCAGTTCCTGCGCCAGTGCGCGGTCTGCCGCCGGGTCGACAGCCCGTGGGCGGGTGCCTTTCATCGGCTTGACCTTGGCCTCGGCCCCGTTGAGCGCAAAAAACAGCTCAGGCGAAAGGCTTAGCAGCCAATGCGACCCATCAAACATCAGCCCGCCATACCCCGCCGCCGCCGCCCCGCGCAGCCCGGCATACAGCCCCACCGGATCGCCGCGATATGATCCGGCCAGCAGGTAAGTCAGGTTCGCCTGATAGATATCGCCGGCATGGATGGCTTCGCGCAGGGCTTCGAATGCGGCATTATATCCGCCGGGTGAAAGCTGCGGTTCCAGCGGGCCGATGGTGCCACCACCGTGCGTGCGCGATGCCAGCCAGGCGGGCACATCAGCCGCAGCAATCCGCGTCGGCGCATCAAACAGCCCGAGCCACACCAGCGGCCCCGCCGCGCCCGACCGCGCTGCTGCCAGCCCCGCCAGCTTCGGTTCAAGCGCCATTCCCGCCTCATAGGCAAGGTAGCCCGCTAGCGATCCGCCGCGGTTCCGATGCGCCGTATCTGCCGCGTCCAGCACGTCCGCCACATCCTCGGGCCGCGTCGCCGCAAACACATCACGGGGCGCTTCGTACAACAGCGCATCGGCGGCGTCCCCCGCGCGGGCATCATCTAACAGGACGAATGGTGGCGGCTGACCCATGCAAAGCAGCCTTAGCCAAAACCGCGCGGCTGTCGAGAACTTGACCGCCGCCGCGTGCTTCTGCACATCGGCGCGCACAAGCAATAGTGGGAATGAAAAATGGCGGAAATGGCGGGCGACATCTACCTTGGACTGGGCGCAGATGGTTCGCGCCAAGCGCTCGCATTGAGCCGGTCGAACCGTCACGGGTTGATCGCAGGGGCGACCGGCACCGGCAAAACCGTGACCTTGCAGGGCATCGCCGAAAGCTTTTCCGCCGCCGGGGTGCCGGTGTTTGTCGCGGATGTGAAAGGCGACCTGTCGGGCATCGCGATGCCGGGATCGCCGACCTTCAAACACGCTGACAAGCTGGAATCGCGCGCGAAAGAACTGGGCATTACTGATTTTGCCTATTCGGATAATCCGGTGGTGTTTTGGGATCTGTTCGGGAAACAAGGCCACCCGATCCGCACCACAATCAGCGAAATGGGCCCGCTGCTGCTCGCCCGCTTGCTTGATCTGAACGAGACGCAGGAAGGCGTGTTGCAGATCATTTTCCGCTATGCCGACGAACACGGGCTGTTGCTGCTTGATCTGTCTGATCTCACCGCGCTGCTGCAATGGGCGAATGCCAATGCTGCCGAATTGTCGGGCAAATACGGCAATGTGACCAAGCCTTCGGTCGGATCGATTCAGCGCCAAGTGCTCAGTTTTGAAGCGCAGGGGGCCGAGCATTTCTTCGGCGAACCGGCGCTGGAAATCGATGATTTTCTTAAAGTGGACGATCAAGGGCGCGGCTATGTCAATGTGCTGGCCGCTGATCAGTTGATGCGCAGCCCGAAACTTTACGCCACCTTCCTGCTGTGGCTGCTGTCAGAACTGTTCGAAAGCCTGCCCGAGGTTGGCGACCCGGAAAAGCCCAAGCTGGTGTTCTTCTTTGATGAAGCGCATTTGTTATTCGATGATGCGCCCGATGCGTTGCAGGACACAATTGAGCAGGTCGTCCGGCTGATCCGTTCCAAGGGCGTCGGCGTGTTTTTCGTCACCCAGAACCCGATTGATATTCCAGAGAAAATCGCAGGCCAGCTTGGCAACCGGGTGCAACATGCGTTGCGCGCTTTCACCCCGCGAGATCAGCGCGCGATCAAGGCGGCGGCGGAGACGTTCCGGATCAATCCCAAGCTGGATGTCGAGACGGCGATCACCGAACTCAAGGTCGGCGAGGCGCTGGTTTCGACCTTGGATGAGGACGGCGCGCCGACGGTGGTGGAGCGCACCTTGATCAAACCGCCGCGGTCACGGCTTGGCCCGGTGACGCCGAAAGAACGCGCGATCATTCAGTCGATTAGCCCGGTCGAAGGCAAGTATGACACCCGGGTTGACCGCGAAAGCGCCGCGGACGTGCTGGCTGCCAAGGCCGCCGATGCGGTCGCCACAGCCGCGCAGGTCGAAGCAACCAGCGAGGAAGCAGTGCGGGCGCAGCCGCGCAAAAGCACCAGCCTGTGGGGCAAGGCATTCAGCCAAGGGGCCAAGGTCGCGCTGGGCGGCGCGGCGGGTATTGCTGCGGCCAAAATGACCGGCAAGAAAAGCCGCGCCAACCCGGTTGCATCCGGCGTCACATCGGCAGCCGGATCAATCGCGACTGATCTGGCCGGGCCGATTGTCGGCCGGTTTGTGCGCAACCTGATTGGCGGGCTGATGCGATAAGACTTCGGCCCAGAACCGCAATGTTTCACGTGAAACATTGCGGTTCTGGTGGGGCTGGCCGAAGCAAGCGGGGGTCTAAGTGGGGTCTAGAGGGGGTCTAGGCGGGGTCTAAACGGGCCTGGAATGGCCTGGCCCGCGCTATTTTGGCGCTTCAGGCACCACCGCCGCCTCAGCCACCAACGCCTCAGCCACCGCCGCTACCGGCAGGCCAAGTTCTGCCGCGAGCCGCTGGCGGTCGGCGTCAGACAGCGGGGCGTTGTCGTCATTCAGCGGGGCCAGCCCGTTGGCGACGCGCTCGGCATCAGACCCGGCGGGTGGGAGCGGGATCGCTTCGACGTCGATGATCAGCGCAGCCTCTGCGGGGCAGGGCGGGATGAAGCACAGGCCGCTGACGGTGGCTGGCCCGCGAAAGATTCCCGGCCCGGCCACATCGGGCGGGGCAATCGTGCCGACGTTCCGGGTGCGCGCGGCATAGTCTTTCAGCCAGGCTTCGCGGCTGCCGCTGTACAGCTGCGAGGTATCGACCTCTAGCGCGCGGCACACCACGATTTCGCCCGCGACCACGCCGCGTTCGCGCTGGTCCGCGCATTCCTTATAGATCGCTTGGGTGGCCGCCTCGGATGCGGGCGGCGAGACGAGGATGTCGATCACCTGAGGATCACCGCCGGGCGGATCAAGCGGGCCAATGTCAATCGGAACCCGTTCCTGCGCGGCGGGGAGCGGCGGCGGCGGTGCGTATGCGGCCAACAGCAAGGCGGCGGCGCACGCACGGGAAACCATCACGGCGAACATCGCGGCGGGCCTTACCCGCCCTTTTTCTTCGGGCGCGCAGGCGCGGCGGTTTTGATCCCTGCAGCTTCACGCCGGGCCTTTTCCTGTTCTTCGGTCAGCTCGCCTTCGCGGCCCAGCGGCGGCAACCCGCGCGCGATCCGGTCGGCATCGGAACCGGCGGGCGCGGCGGGCAGGGCCGCGACATCGATGATCAGGGCGGGGCGCGGGGCCTTGCCAATGCCGCTAAAGCATCCCGGCGGATTGCCCTGATCCTTGCAACCGGGGATAAAGTTCGGCGCGCGCGTCCCGCCTTGAAAGGCGGTTTCTTCGGCGTAGCGTTTTTGTGCGGCCTTGCGGCTGCCGCTCAAGGAATTGCTGCCATCATCGGCGATCTGACGGCACACCACAATCTCGCCGCTGAGGGTGCCGGCATCGGCGCTGTCTTCGCATTGCTGTGCCTGCGCCTGATTAACCTCTCCGCGCGGCACGGTGACCAGCACATTGATGCGTTCACGCGGCGGTTCGGGGGCTGGAGGACCAGCAGGGGGGACCGCCGGTGGGGCAGCTTTCGTCGCGGAGCTGTCATCCTGCGCCGCCACTGGTGCAGCAATCACTCCAATCGCAGCCGATAGGGCCAACGCCGATAGGGCCAAAGCCGACATAACCTTACGGAAACCAGGCAGGAACGGGGCAGCATTGCTCGACAAACCCGTCTCCATCAGCTTAAGCGCCGGGGCATTCCCCGGAGGTGGTGGCCAAGCGCCAACTGCAACCAAAGCAACAAGAGGCTGAATTGCACATGAACTCTTCGTCCGATACCGGCCTCAGCCCGGCTGATCAAGCTGCCAGCGATAATGCGATGCAGCGCGTGCTGGTGCTGGAAATGGTGCGCGTCACTGAAGCGGCGGCGATTGCCGCGGCGCAATTGATCGGGCGCGGCGATGAAAAAGCGGCTGACGCAGCGGCGGTCGAAGCGATGCGGCGCGCGTTCGATACGCTGTATATGGATGGCACCGTGGTGATCGGCGAAGGCGAGCGGGATGAAGCCCCGATGCTGTTCATCGGCGAAAAGGTCGGAATCGGCAAAGGGCCAAAAATCGACATCGCGCTCGATCCATTGGAAGGCACCACCATCACTGCCAAAGCCGGGCCCAATGCGCTGGCGGTGTTGGCGGCGGCGGAAGCAGGCTGCCTGCTCAACGCGCCCGATGTCTATATGGACAAGCTGGCGGTTGGCCCCGGCTATCCCGAAGGCATCATCGATCTGGCCAAAACCGCGACCGAAAATGTGCTGGCGGTGGCCGGCGCCAAGGGCGTGAAGCCAGCGGACATCAATGTTTGCGTGCTTGACCGTCCGCGTCATGCCGAACTGATCGCGGAACTGCGCGGGCTGGGCTGCGGGGTTGTGCTGATCGGCGATGGCGACGTGGCGGGCGTGATCGCGGTGACCGATGAAGACACCACGATTGATCTGTATATGGGCCAGGGCGGCGCGCCCGAAGGCGTGCTGGCGGCAGCGGCGCTGCGCTGCGTCGGCGGGCAGTTCAACGGCCGGTTGATATTCCGCAACGACGATGAAAAAGCCCGCGCGCGCAAATGGGGGATCACCGATCTGAACCGCATCTACAAGTTGGAAGACCTCGCAAAAGGCGACTGCATCTTTGCCGCGACCGGGGTGACAAGCGGCTCGCTGCTCGACGGCGTAAAACGGCGGCGGCGTCCCAACGGCGACGTGTATATGACCACCGAAAGCGTCGTGATGCGGGCGTCTAGTGGCACGGTAAGGTGGATACGGGGCGAGCATCGGATTGCTTAAGGGGTTAGAACGGGCTGGCGTTGCCCCAAATGCGACGGTCCTCCGCACCATCTGACCAAGGCGTAAGGTGGATACGGGGCGAGCATCGGATTGCTTAAGCGGTTAGAACGGGCTGGCCAAAGCTGACGTTCAGTTAGCGGCATAATTGCAGACGCAATTCGATCACCCCGCCCCCGGTCAAGCGCGGGGCGGGGCGGCTCTTGCTGACCGCCCAACACCCACCAATCCCCTCGCGCCTCAAACCCCCAACACCAGCGCCAATCCGCCGAGCGCCGCCGCGCCGAGCACCCGCAGCACCGACCACTTCAGGCCGAACACCAGACCAATGGCGACCAGCGCCAGCACGCCCGCCCGCCAGTCAAAACTTGCCGGTTCGGGCCAGTACAGCCGCAGCGGTCCGAACCGCTGCTCGCTAACCGCGCCAAACAGCACATGGAGCGCGAACCATGCGGTCAGGTTGGCGATCACCCCGACCACCGCCGCCGTCACTGCTGCCAGCCCGCCTTTGAGACGCACCGCATGACCCAGCCGGTCGATCCACGGCGCAAAGGCGAAAATCCACATAAAGCATGGCGCAAATGTCACCCACGTCGTCAGCCCCGCGCCTAACAGCCCGGCGATCAGCGGCGAAAATGGCTCAGGCGCACGGAATGCGGCAAGATAGCCGACAAATTGCGTCACCAAAATCAGCGGGCCGGGCGTCGTCTCGGCCAAACCCAGCCCATCGGCCATCTCGCCGGGACGCAGCCAGCCAAACCCCTGCACCGCCTCCTGCGCCATATAGGCAAGCACCGCGTAGGCTCCGCCAAAGGTCACGATGGCGAGCTGCGAGAAGAACGCGCCGATTTTCCACAGCACATGTTCCTGCCCCAGCGTCACTGCGATCAGCAGCATCGGTGCAGCCCAGATGGCGCCCCACAGCGTGATCGATACCAGCGTGCTGCGCCACGGGCGCGCGGGCAGATCGCCGGTGGTCTTGCCGGGTTTCAGCGCCAGCAGATCAGGCCGCTTGGCCGCGACCACCACGCCGATCACCCCCGCACCCAGCACGATCAGCGGAAACGGCAGATCAAACAGGAACAGCCCGATAAACGCTGCGGCCGCCAGCGCGCGCTTGAGCGCGGTGTCGAGCGCGCGGCCTGCGATCCGCAGCAGCGCCTGCACCACAATCGCCAGCACTGCCGCTTTGACGCCGAGAAACAGCGCGCTGACCCATGCGAGATTGGCGGCAATCGCATAGAGGATCGACAGCGCCAGAATGATGACCGCGCCGGGGATTACGAACAGCAGCCCCGCCGCCAGCCCGCCGCGCCAGCCATGCAGCCGCCACCCGATCCAGGTGGCAAGCTGCTGCGCTTCGGGCCCGGGCAACAGGTGACAGAAATTGAGCGCGTGGAGAAAATCGTCCTCACCGATCCAGCGCCGCTCCTCCACCAGTTCGCGGTGCATCAGCGCGATCTGCCCGGCGGGCCCGCCGAAACTGAGCAAGCCGATGCGGGTGAAGGCCCGCAGCAAATCGGCGAACGAGCCAGCGGGGATCAATGCGCTCGTGGTCAAATCGGCGTCGCCCGGTTTGCTCTGCCGATCACGGCAAAGCCAAAACGCAACGCTTGGGCTTGGATGGCATAGCGCGGGAGGTTGCTTTGTCCCGCCGCGCGCAAGTTTAATCGCGCGCAATAGCCAGATCAAGGGCGCTGGCGCGGCGGGGCAAATCCGCGCAATCCGGGCCGGTTGGCAACGTCCATCGTCCCGCAACCCGTGGGCAACCGTGCCCCCGTGCGTTGCAATTCGGTGACGCCGCGCTAGGCGGTGTGCACCGTCTGCGTTTGGGGATTCGCGAAGCCATGAAGATCATGTCCGGCAATTCAAACCTGCCGCTGGCCCGCGCCATTGCGGCTTATCTCGAAATGCCGCTGACCGATGCCAGTGTGCGGCGGTTTGCGGACGAGGAGGTGTTCGTTGAAATCCACGAAAACGTGCGCGGCGAAGATGTGTTTGTGGTCCAGCCGACCAATTTTCCGGCGAATGATAACCTGATGGAATTGCTGATCTGCATCGATGCGCTGCGGCGCGCGTCGGCCAAGCGGATTACCGCGGTGGTGCCCTATTTCGGCTATGCCCGGCAAGACCGCAAACCCGGCCCGCGCACGCCAATCTCGGCCAAGCTGGTGGCCAACCTGATTACCGAGGCCGGGGCTGATCGGATGCTGGCAGTGGATCTGCACGCCGGGCAAATTCAGGGCTTTTTCGATATTCCGACCGATAATCTCTATGCCGCGCCGGTCGTGGCGGCGGATATTCAGGCGCGGTATGGCGATCAATCGTTGATGGTGGTCTCGCCTGACGTGGGCGGGGTGGTGCGCGCCCGCGCGCTGGCCAAACGGCTCGACAACGCCCCGCTCGCGATCGTTGACAAGCGGCGGGATCGGCCGGGCGAAAGCGAAGTGATGAACATCATCGGCGATGTGCGGGATCGCCACTGCATCCTGATCGATGACATCGTCGATTCGGGCGGCACGCTGTGCAACGCAGCCGAGGCGCTGCTGGAAGGCGGGGCCAAGTCGGTCGCGGCCTACATCACCCACGGCGTATTGTCCGGCGGCGCAGTGGCGCGGATCAACGGGTCGAGCCTGAAAGAGCTGGTGATCACCGACTCGATCCGTCCGACAGAAGCTGCCGAAGCATCCGACCGCATCCGCATCCTGCCCATCGCGCCGTTGGTGGGTGAAGCGATCCGCCGGATCGCGGACGAAAGCAGCGTGTCGAGCTTGTTTGATTGATAAAGCGAGTCCCCGCGCAGGCGAGGATCTCAGGCAGTGCGGCGCTTTTTTGAGGGAGGCTCCCGCCTTCGCGGGAGAGCGCAATGGTCAGAACAATGTTTGACCCCGCGACAATCCGCGCTCTCCTGATCGCAGCCGCCCGTGCGCGCAGCACCTTCACCTATTCGGCGCTGCTCGGCGTGCTCGGCCATGCGTTCACCCGGCCGCTGATGCGGCAATTGTGCAAGGTGCTCGACGCGATTGATCAGGATGGCCGCGCGTCAGGCGAACCCGGCCTTGCGGTGCTGGTGGTGCGCCAATCCGACGGGTTGCCGGGGCAAGGCTGGTTCGTCAGCCGCACCGGGGTTTACGATGATCTACCGCGCGAATGGGACGGGCCAGAGGCGCGCCGCTACACCGCCGCCCGGCAGGCCGAAGCCTTTGATTATTGGGACGCCGCGTAATTAGCCGCAATCACGCCCGCCACGGGTAGTTTTCATCCGGCAGCGCGCGGCCCAAGACTTCGAGCCGCCGCGCTTGGCGCGCTTCCAGCGTCAGGGTCATAAACGGCTGCGGGATACGCCCGAACTGGCGCGGGGTGGTGCCGAAAAACGTGCGGAATTCACGGATCATGTGGCTTTGGTCAAAGAACCGCAGCGCGGCTTCTTCCGCTTCGCTATCATCGGCCACGCCTAGCAGGTGTGAGGCAATGTCGAGCGCGCGCGCGCGGCGCAGAACATGGGTTGCCGACTGCCCGTAAGCGCGTTTGACCCGCCGTTCGAGCCAGCGCCGCTCGATCCGGTGCTCCTCGGCAAACTCGGCCAGGTTGAGATTGGGGTCGGCAAACACCGCCTTGTCGAATGCCGCGATCACCGCATCGGGCGCTTTGGCTCCGGTGCGCTCGATCAATTGGCGCATCAGGATCTCGGCGACCTTGAGCCAGCGTTCGGCTGGCCCGGCGGGATCGAACCATTCGAGCATCTGTTCGCTGCGGCCCCAGCGTTCGTGGCCAAAGATATGATCATACAGGATGATCCGGTCGAGCGTATCTTCGACCCGTGGCCCTTTCAATTCGGGCATGGCCCCGGGTTTCAGCGCCACGCCGAGGGTGGCAAAGCTGCCGCGCACGGTCACTGGCATCCGTTTCGTCTGCGCGCCAAACAACAGCGCCGATGGGACATACCGACCCATTCCGTCGCGCGTCGCGGCTGACCATTCGCCTGATAACAGCACCCGCATCACCGGCGTATCCGAAATCATCCCACATTGCAGTTCTGCGCCGGGATCCATATCGACCTTGGTGACATAAATTCGCGCCACCCACGGCGCGAGGTCGTCGGCAGGCGCGCGGTTGTTCGATAAGGGCCCGCCAGTGTGGGTGTGGCCCAACGCCGATCGCAGTTCCGGGGTGGCCACGTCTGCAAATTCGTGCTCGTTCTTTGCAATCTCCACCGATCTTGCGCCCCCGCTACTCTGATCGCCCGAGGCACCAACTTAGGTAGTGCCCCTGTCCGCGACGACATAGCGCAGGTTTTTGCAGATTACGATACGCATACATTGGCCAGCCACATTGGCCAGGCAATTGGCTAGGCAATCAGCGCTTGCGATTGCGCCCCGGTTGGCCGAACTGGCCCATCATGACCGACGCCGATCTCGCCCTTGCCCTGCGCCTAGCCGATCTGGCCGGGGCCGCGATCCGTCCGCTGTTCCGGGGGACATGGAGCGAAGAGCGCAAGGCCGACCGCAGTTTCGTGACCGAAGCCGACCGCGCCGCCGAATCGGCGATGCGCCGGTTGATCGAGGCTGAATATCCGCGCGACGGCATCATCGGCGAAGAATATGGCACCAGCAACGAAGGCGCGGGCCGCCAATGGGTGCTCGATCCGATTGATGGCACCACCAGCTTTATCGCGGGTCGCCCGATCTTTGGCACGCTGATCGCGCTGTTACAGGATGGCTGGCCGGTGCTGGGGATCATCGATCAGCCGATTGCAGGCGAACGCTGGGTCGGGCGGATCGGCCAGCCGACATTGTTCAATGGCAAGCCTGCGCAGGCGCGCCCCCTGAAAGACCTTGGCGACGCGGTGCTCGCCACCACCAGCCCGCACCTGTTTTCCAACCAGCAGGCCGATGCCTTCATGGCGGTCGCCAAACAGGTCGCGGAGAAAAAGATCATCTATGGCGGCGATTGCTACAACTACGGCCTCGTCGCCAGCGGGCATATCGACGTGGTGATCGAGGCCGGGCTGAAACTGTATGATTACGCCGCGCTGGTGCCGGTGGTGGAAGGCGCAGGGGGGATAATGGCCGACTGGCAGGGCAACCCGCTCGACGCCGGGTCTGACGGCACGGTGATCGCACTGGGCGATCCGGCCCGGCTGGAAGATGTGCTGGAGGCAATGGGGTGACGGCCAACGCGGCACCGTGACCTGACACTGCTGGAGCGGGTAGCGGGATTCCGCTCCACATTTCCATGATCTCGAGAACCGCAGAAAACCGTGGGTTTTTGGGTTGGTAAGAGTGTTTGTATCCTTCTGTGTGAGAAGGTCAAGGACCAGCTTTTGACGCCGGTTCGATTCCCCGTTTTGGATCAGACAGGAGTTGAAACCAAGATTGGACTGGTGCGCCGTGGGTCCCTTTCATTGCGCGATTGTGCGACACTTGAGGGCGGCGTTCGGATGATACCGCCTGCGGATGAAAACCTGTCGCTCCGGTCGCGTCCACCGGCGATTTGCGCCTCGCGCTTCTTACGCCCAGATTGCTTCCGTGTCCCATCCCGCTAGGAAACCACCTTGTGCTGGGGAGGCAAATGGCATTGCCGGAAAGGCTTGCCAGTGAGCTTTCATCCGGTGCGGCCAAGACGATCCGAGATTGATGCAGCGGACGAAGTAGCTCGCGATAGCCGCTGCGCCATAGACACGTGTTCGGCGCACTTTATCGCTACCTATGTGGATCAGGGCAGGCGCTTCGAAAGGCTTCGGCACACGGGGCTGGTTTACGATCCCCGCGTTCCAGAGACGCGAATGGTGCGCGCTGGCGTTGCGAACGAAGGCTAGCGTTTTGATCCAGCTCACAAACGTATCGGGTAGAAGGCCATACCGCTTTGCAATTGCAGCACGATCATTGGGATGAGCGATCTCTAGAAGCCACGACAGCGTGCCGAAGTCCCACGCTTCAACTGCCATCCAGATCGGAACGGGCGGGCTGTAAGTGGCGTGAAACTCGGTGACCCATTCATCCTTTGATCGAGCCAGGTCGCGATCCGCTTTTCTGAGCCAGTTCTGGTGCCGAGTGTATCCATCGGGCTGGACCTGGCCCGCTCGGTGAGTGTCAAGGAACGCTGTCGATCGGTGCGCGAATGGGTCACGCTTTCCCAGAGCGTGCGCCATATCGACGCGTAGCGCTACTTCTATCCGCTCAACCGCATCCAGAAAAAGGAGGCGTAGCTGTTTATCGAACAAGTAGAGATCAACTGCATGGCGGAATTCAGAGCCTGCCCTAAACTGCTCAGTGCGAATTGTCCGCGATGCATCGCTCGGATGGGGGGCAAGCTGCTGGAACGGTTGCCAATAGAGAGTGAGGCGTCCGTAGCCTATCCGCTCAAGATGAGTCACTGCCTTCGCTTGATCGGTGACAACTAGGCCCCTTGCCATGAGAACCGCAAGTTGATCCGTGAAACTCAGGTGAGGCTTGTTATAGGGCGGAAGCATCTGTGCCCCATATGAAGAAGGCCGTCCCTTGATGCCGGTGGCAACAGAGGGGACGGCCGTGTTGATAGCGATATATGCGTGAGCGCATTAAGATTCAATCAAAAGTTGAAAGCCCCCAAATGCGGCTTAGCAGCCAGCGTCCGCCTTGGTCGCATACGGATTTTTCCTGCCGTTAGGCTTGCCACTCCTTCTCGAACGTTCAATTTAACCTCTTGTTGGCTCGGAAGCGGTCATATGCCTTTATCAGGGTTCGGCAATTCAGCGCAAAGGGACGATGACGAGATGTATACCAGTGGAGGGACCATCAAGGATGCGCTCGATGCGATACACAAGCACGACTATGTCTTGCCTGCCATTCAGCGCGAGTTCGTGTGGAAGCCCCAACAGATCGAAAGGCTCTTTGACAGCCTGATGCAGAAATACCCTTTCGGAACGTTCCTTTTTTGGCAGGTGGAGCCGCAAACTGCGACCTCGTTCCAATTCTACGATTTCATGCGCGAGTACGCCCTGCCCGAGGTGCCCGAAGCTGAGGCCTTT
>JBBRFG010000054.1:0-15226 GCA_038224685.1 Sphingomonadales bacterium | reverse complement strand
CAGCCGCACGATCCCGAAGTCCGATTTTGAAAGAAAAGCAATGACTTACGTCGTCACCGAAGACTGCATCAAGTGCAAATATACCGATTGCGTGGAAGTGTGCCCGGTCGATTGCTTCTATGAAGGCGATAATATGCTGGTGATCAACCCCAGCGAATGCATCGATTGCGGCGTGTGCGAACCCGAATGCCCGGCCGAAGCGATCCTGCCCGATACCGAGGATGGGCTGGAAAAGTGGCTTGAGCTGAACACCCAATATTCGGCGCAGTGGCCCAACATCACCAGCCAAAAAGCGCCGCCCGAAGATGCCGACACGCACAAGGGCGAAAAGGGCAAGTTCGAACTCTATTTCAGCGCTGATCCCGGCGAAGGTGATTGATCGGCGCATAGTTTTTCGCAGGAAGTGCGGAACAGGTGGACGCACGACAGCTTAATTGGAAATGGTGTCGCTGTTTGGTTCCCTCAAGTCTGGCTGGTCGCGCGCGAGCGATGACAACATCGGTCTGATTGCCGCCGGGATTGCCTATTACGGCTTTTTGTCGCTGGTCCCGCTGCTGGCTGGGGCAATCTTGTCCTACAGTCTGATCTTCGATCTGGGCACAATTGCCGCGCACGGCGCCACACTTGCCCAAGCGCTGCCGGGGCCAGCGGGCGAGCTGGTGGCGAGCCAATTGCGCGATCTTGCAGAAACACAAACCAGCAATCAAGGGCTTGGGCTGATCATCGCCTTGGGGGCGGCGCTATTTGGCGCGCGAGTGGCGGCGGGCGCGCTGATCACAGCGCTCGATATGGCCTTCGATACGCGGCAAAAACGCGGCTTTGTTGCAGCCAGCCTTTTGGCGATAGCGATTACGGTTGGCGAAGTATTGGCAATGGGGCTGGTTGCTGGCGTTACCGCCTTGGTAACGATCGTCTTGGCAGGCACGGGTGGCGCTCTGGCAATTTTCGTGATCATCGGGGTGACCGGGTTTGGCGCAGCCGTGCTTGCCTATCGCATTGTTCCCCATCGGGCCGACGTGCCTTGGCGGGCGGCGCTACGGGGTGCTGCGATGTTTGCCGTTGGCTGGCTGGCGGTTAGCGGAGGCTTTGGATTCTACGCCAGCAATTTCGGTGATTATAATGCCACCTACGGGTCGCTCGGCGCGGTCATCGGGTTTCTTGTCTGGCTGTGGTTAAGCGCGTGGTTGCTGCTGCTTGGCGCATATATTGCAGCGGCAACCGAATAGCAGCAACCCGCTAAGAACGCAGATAGGCCGGGGGACTGGCAATTTTGTTGCAGGCGTGCTACATGATGATTGCCCAGCGCACGGCTGCCGCCAGCGCGGGCGAGAAAAACCAGGAAGGCTCGTCACCAGCAACCCCCCCCAAACCGGATGATCCGCTCCCGGTGCTTGAGCTTGTTTGAGGGTTAATCCTTGATCAAGGCTTGGGGCGCCGGGATGATTGTCCGCTCTCCTGTTGCCAGGTCCGCGCCCGAAACGGCCAGAGAAAGGAACTTGCATGGCAAGCACCGCAAACGCATTTAACGTCGGCGACTATGTCGTTTATCCCAAACACGGCGTGGGCCGTGTGATCGAGTTGCAAAGCGAGGAAATCGCCGGGATGCAGCTTGAATTGTATGTCCTGCGGTTTGAAAAAGAGCGCATGACCTTGCGGGTGCCGGTCGGCAAAATCGAAGCGATCGGAATGCGCAAGCTGTCGTCTGACAAGACCCTGCGGCAGGCGATGGAAACCCTGAAGGGCAAGCCGAAGGTCAAGCGCACAATGTGGTCGCGCCGGGCGCAGGAATACGAAGGCAAGATCAACTCGGGCGACCTGGTGTCGATTGCCGAAGTCACCCGCGATCTGTTCCGCCCCGAAGACCAGCCCGAACAATCCTATTCGGAACGCCAGATCTTCGAAGCGGCATCCAGCCGCCTCGCCCGCGAACTCGCAGCGATGGAAGAGACCGACGAGCCGACCGCGCTGAACAAAATCCTCGACGTGCTGCGCGAACACGCGCCGCAATATTACGGCACCGCCGAAGAGGCCTGATCGGGCGATCCGGCGTTTTACGCGAACATCAAGGGCTGCTCCTGCGGGAGCGGCCCTTTTTGTTCGGCGCAATGATCGCGGGCTTGTGCCGCGCTTCAAGGTGTATTACATCGGCAATACGCCATATATCTGACTGGAGAAACGCCCATGACCCGCCCCTGCTTCAATCGCATCGCCCCAGCCGCCGCAGTTGCACTCGTCGCTGCGCTGGCGGGCTGCACCGGTGGTGATATCGAAATCAATGGCCAAACCGGCGTTCCGCTCGCCGAGGTCGAAATCGCTGGCCCACCGCCCAGCGAGGTGATCCTTTCATCGGGCGACACCGTGATCCTGACCGAAGGTGATACCTTCGCGCTCACAGTCGAAGGTGCCGATACCGAAAGCCTGCGGTTCGTGCGCGATGAACAGGTGATCGGCATCACCCGCACCAATGGGTGGAGCGGCAACCAGACCGCCACGATCCGCATCACCATGCCCCCGCCCAGCGAAATCGTGATCGGCGGCAGCGGCACGGTTGAAGCACAATCGCTCGCCGCCACGTCGGAAATCTCAATCGGCGGCTCGGGCACGGTCAGCGTCGCCAAAATTGCGGCGGAAAAACTCGGCATCAATATCGGCGGCAGCGGCACGGTGAACGGCGCGGGCACCGCCAAGCAGCTTGAAATCAATATCGGCGGCAGCGGCGATATCAAACTCGCCGGATTGAAAGCCGATAGCGCCGAAGTGTCGATTGGCGGCAGCGGCGATGTTGCGTTTGCTTCCGATGGCAAGGTCGAAGCGAATATCGCCGGCGCGGGTGATGTTAAGGTGGCAGGCAATGCCACATG
Organism: Sphingomonadales bacterium; assembly: GCA_038224685.1. GTDB lineage: Bacteria > Pseudomonadota > Alphaproteobacteria > Sphingomonadales > Sphingomonadaceae > Erythrobacter. Next base: position 12,365 of record JBBRFG010000054.1, on the reverse strand, counting down.
CACCATCAACGCACTGGGATCGGGCACGTTGACCTGCACGCCCACCACCGGCGCGGCCGCGAAACCATCCACCCCGATTGCGGCCACGCCCGCAGAATAGCGGTTGCAAATCGGTGAGGTGCGCGCGACTATGCGGTATGCGTTTGCCTCATCTCATTGCCTTGAGCCTCGCGGCGGTTGCGCTGCAAGGCTGCTTGGCGCGGGCGGCGGTGAATGTTGTCACCTTGCCGGTGCGGGCGGTCAGCAAGGGGGTTGATGTCGCCACCACCAGCCAATCCGAAGCGGATGAAAACCGCGGCCGGGCGATCCGCAAGCGCGAAGAACAGCTAGGCAAGCTTGAACGCGAGTCTGGCAAACAGGTGCTGCGTTGCAGAGATGGCGATGTTGAGGCGTGCGATAGGGTGCAGGCGATCAGAGCCGAGATGAAGGCGTTGTTACCCGGCGTACCGCTTGAACCTGAGGATTAATCCGAGGCCGTGGCGGCACGCCGCAACCGGTCATTGATCGCGAGGCCCACGCCCTGCTCAGGCACCGGAGCCACCGCGATACGCGGCTGATCCGCAGCCGCCGCTTGGTGGAGGCAGGCATAGAGCCGCGCCGCTGCCTCGATCACATCACCGCTGGCTGACAGCATGCAATCGCCCGCCACAGTGCCGAAACCGATGAGGAACTCGTCAGCCGTAGCATGGGTCGCATTCAACCGCACCGGCTTGCCCGGCGCATAGTGGCTGGCGAGCTGGCCCGGAGCCTCAATATGCGACTCAGGGCGCGCTCCGCCGCTCGCCGCGCTCCCACCGATCCGAATGGGCCCGGGGCGCAATTCCTCAATACTCCCGTCAGCGCGCACCGCGACGATGGTCGATTCCAGCCCGGCGACGCAGGCTCCGCCGTCGAGCACCATGTCGATCCGGCCATCCAATGACGCCAGCACATGCGCCGCGCAGGTCGGGCTGATCAAGCCCGACCGGTTGGCCGACGGCGCAGCCAGCGGGAAACCCGCCGCCACCAGCAACGCGCGCATCACCGGGTGCGCCGGGGCGCGCAGGGCGATGGTGGGCAAGCCCGCCGTGACCGCATCGGCCAGCCCAGCATCGCTACGGCGCGGCACCACCAGCGTCAGCGGGCCGGGCCAATACTGCTGTGCCAATGCGGCGGCCTCAGGCGAGAACACGCCGTATCGCGCCGCCTTCTCCGCCGCCAGCACGTGCACGATCAGCGGGTTGAAATCGGGGCGGCCTTTTGCGGCATAGATTCGCGCCGACGCCTCCGCGCTATCAGCCCGCGCGGCAAGGCCGTAGACTGTCTCGGTCGGCACCGCGACCAGCCCACCCGATTCGAGGATGCGCACCGCTTTCGCGATCCCCTCGGCGTCCGCCAGCACCACTTCCGTAACGTTCTTGCCGCCCATGCCCCGGCGCTATATTCAATCACCTGCCTTGCCAAGTCCGCAGGCCGTTTCACTCATCTGCCGCCCACCCGAAGGACGCCCCCACCGTGACCCCCTACACCCCGCCGACCGCCGACCAACTGCTCGCCATTCGCGTCAATGCCGGGATCGAAGAACTCGCCCAGACTGACCGGTTCGCCCACGCCGAACCCGATCTGGTCGAGGCGATTGTCGAAGGCGTTGGCCAATTCGCCGCCGGGGAATTCGCGCCGCTCAACCGCATTGGCGACCAGCAGGGCGCGCGGCTGGAGAACGGCGTGGTGCGGCTGCCCGATGGGTTCAAGGCGGCCTATGATGCCTATGTCGAACAGGGCTGGAATGCGATTGCCAGCCCGATTGCGCACGGCGGTCAGGGCCTGCCATTCACGCTGTCGTGCAATGTGCTGGAAAATCTCGGCGCGGCGAACATGGCGTTCAATCTGCTGCCGATGCTGTCAGTCGGCGCGATTGAGGCGCTGGAACACCACGGCAGCAAGGATCAGCAGGCCAAATACCTGCCCAATCTGGTCAGCGGCAAATGGTCGGGCACGATGAACCTGACCGAGCCGGGGGCAGGCAGCGATGTCGGCGCGCTGCGCTCTGCCGCAGCGCCCATCACCGAAGGGCCGCACGCGGGCAAATATCGGATCACCGGGCAGAAAATCTACATCACCTGGGGCGAACATGATCTGTCGGACAATATCATCCACCTCGTGCTGGCGCGCCTGCCCGATGCGCCCGAAGGCACGCGCGGGATCTCGCTGTTTCTGGTGCCCAAGTATCATGTGAATGATGACGGATCGCTCGGGCCAAGGAACGACCTCAAATGCGTCAGCCTGGAACACAAGCTTGGCATCAACGCCTCGCCCACCTGCGTGATGAGCTACGGCGACAATGATGATTGCATCGGCGAGCTGGTCGGGCACGAGAACAAAGGCCTCGCCGCGATGTTCACGATGATGAACAATGCCCGCATCAATGTCGGCAATCAGGGCAATCAGATCGCCGAACGCGCGACCCAGCAGGCGGTCGCCTATGCCCAAGGCCGGGTGCAATCGGCCCGCGCCGGATCACCCGACAAAAACGCCGTGGCGATTATCGATCATCCCGATGTGCGCCGGATGCTGCTGCGGATGAAGGCGCTGACCGAAGGCTGCCGCGCGCTGCTGTATTATTGCGCCGGGCAGGTTGATCGCGGCAATCTGGGCGATGAAGCGGCCAGGAACCGCGCCGATATCATCGTGCCGCTGCTGAAAGCATGGGGCACCGATATCGGCGTTGAAGTCGCGGGGCTTGGCATTCAAATCCACGGCGGCATGGGCTTTGTTGAGGAGACCGGCGCGGCGCAGCATTGGCGCGATGCACGGATTGCCCCGATTTACGAAGGCACCAACGGCATTCAGGCCGCCGACCTTGTGACCCGCAAGCTGGGGATCGAAGGCGGCGAAGCGATGATCGCGCTGTTCGATACCATCGCCCGCGAAGCCGCTGGCCATGCCGCTTTGGTCAGCCTTGCACACGATTGCGCGGGGATCGCAGCGTGGATGCGCGATGAAGCCAGCCTTGATGATCGGCTGGCGGGCAGCGTACCGTTCTGCACGATGGCGGCGGTTGCCGTCGCGGGGTGGCAGCTGATGAAGCAGGCCGACGCCGTGGCGGCAGGCGCAGCGCCAGCGCTGGCCGCGACCAAGCCGGTGACGGTGCGGTTCTTCCTAGAGCGGATCGTGCCCGAAGCCGCCGGATTAAAGGCGGGCGCGGTTGGCGGGGCAGAATTGCTCTATGCCCTGCCTGCCGCAGCGCTGGCGGGCTGACATGACGGGAGGCGGCGAACCGTGGGGTGCCGCAGCGGAGCGGATCGCCGCTGCGCTGGAGCGGATCGCGCCGCCGCCCCCGCCGCCAACCGATTGGCACGCGCACCCGGCCTATGTGTGGGAGGGCAAGCAGGCGCGCGCGGTCGCGGTGATTGACGCAATCGGGCTGAGCGACTTGCACGGAATCGCTGCGCAAAAGGCCGCGCTGCACGCCAACTGCGCGCGGCTGGCGCGGGGGGCAGCGGCGCATGATGTGCTGTTATGGGGCGCACGCGGGATGGGCAAATCGGCGTTGGTGCGCGCCGCTGTCGCCGCTGTGCAGGCCGAAATGCAGGCCGAAGTGCAGGCCGAGGTTCCGGGCGCGCTGGCGCTGGTGCAACTGGCCCCCGGCACCCTGCCGACATTCCCCGCGCTGATTGCGCAACTGGCGCAGCAATCACGGGCGTTCCTGCTGTTTATCGACGATCTTGGGTTTGGGGCAGATGGGCGGGCTGAAATGCTGGCTTTGCGCAGCCTGCTTGATGGCGGGGTGGCCCCGCGCCCGGCGCACATCCGGCTGGTGGTGACGGCCAACCGCCGCGCGATTGTTGAACGCGAGGATACCAGCGGCGCGCTGCACGAACGCGACGAGCGTGACGATGCGCTGGCGCTGGCTGACCGGTTTGGCCTGTCGCTGGGGTTCCACCCGGCCGACCGCGCCACGTTTCTGGCGATCTTGCACAGCTACACCGCCCCGCTCGGCCTCGATTTTGACGAGGAGGAAGCGGTGGCCTTTGCGATCCAGCGCGGCAACCGATCAGGCCGCACCGCGCTGCAGTTCGCAACCGAGCTGGCAGGACGGGCGGGTGTGAGCATTTAAGAGCGGCCAAACAGTCCGCCGCTCACCCTGAGCCTGTCGAAGGGCCGTGCTTCTTTGTGCGGCGGGCCGATAAGAAAACGCAACCGTTGAACCTGCGGGCCAGCTTCGCTTCCGACAGGCTCAGGACGAACGGAAGTGCCTCAATTCGTTTTCTGCCCCGCCTGCCTGCGCAGGAAATCTTCCTCAAACGCCGCGCGCGGATCCTTCAATTCGCGCGCGGGGAGCCGTTCGCTTGTCAGCAACGCAATCGCAGGCGCAGGGGCAGCGCCCGGCGCACGCACCCGCCAGATAATGCCGCCGGTATCGTCCGACACCAACAGCGCGCCATCACTCGCCCATTCGACCCAGGTTGGCCGCCCGTGGGTGGTGCCATCATCCTTGAGAAACCCGGTCAGCACCGGCACCGGCTTGCCCAGCGGATTGCCGCGCGCGTCAAACTTCACAAACACCACATCATAACCCGATGCCGGCTTGCGGTTCCACGATCCGTGGCGCGCAATAAATGCGCCGCTGGCAAAGCTTTCGCCCATCACATTGCCCTGCTTGCTGAACACCAGCCCAAGCGCGGCGACATGCGGGCCGAGCGCGAATTCAGGCTTGCGAACATATTCCATCATAAACCGCGGCATCGGCGTTTCGACCCGGCGATCGATATTGGTTTTGTAATAGACCCACGGCCAGCCATATTGCGCGCCAACCGGCACGTTGGTGAGATAATCGGGCACGAGGTCTGATCCGAGCATGTCGCGCTCGTTCACGGTGGTCCACAGCTCGCCGGTCCACGGGCTGAAATCGAGGCCGTTGGGATTGCGCAGTCCGGCGGCGAACTGGCGCTGGCTGCCACCGACCAGATCATATTCCCAGATCATCGCCCGGCCTTCTTCAATCTTCATCCCATCATCGCCGATATTGCTGACCGATCCGACCGCCACATAAAGGCTGGCTCCGTCGGGCGAGATTTCGAGGTTGCGCATCCAGTGCCCGCCGCCGGGGGGCAGATCCATCAGCTTGCGCGGGGCGCCCGTCACAGCATCGCTGCCCAGCGTATAGGGAAACGCCAGCACGGCATTGTGATTGGCGACATACAGCGTGCCATCGCGCCAGCTTAGCCCCGATGGCGATTCGAGCCCGTCTTCCAAGATAACCTTGCGCGTTTCGGCGGTGCCATCGCCATCGGCATCGCGCAGCAGCACGATCTGGTTGGGCGATTCGCCCGCCGATCCGGCCTTGGCAAACAGGGCTCCTTCGATCCAGCCTTGAACAGTGGCCATCACCCCATCATCGCCGCCAGCCTTAGGCGGCGCGCGGGTGAGCGATACCAGCACATCGCCATTGGGCAGCGCATACAGCGTGCGCGGGTGTTCCAGCCCAGCGGCAAAGCGCACTACCTCTAGTCCCTTGGCCGCAACCGGCGCTTCGCCCTTGGCCCAGCCCACCGGATCGGCGATCTGCACCGTGGGGAAGGATTGCGGGTCGCCTTCTTGCAACACCGGATCGGTGCCAGCGACCGCATCGATTGACAGGTCGGCGGTGTCACCCCGGCTGAGGAACCAAAACGCTCCTCCGGCGAGTGCGATAATGACCCCGAGGGCGATTGCGGTTTTGCGTAAAAATGCCATGAAGCAGCAGATAGAGCCGCAGCGCGCGCCCGGCAACTCACAAGCGATGAAAGGCGATCCTTGCGATGTATGATTTCAAACCTGCTGCGGCGCAGGATGTGGCCGAAACTTACCGCGAATTGCTGAACGCGGCTGATGCACTGACGGCGGGCGAGCCTGACGCAGTTGCCAACATGGCCAATATCGCGGCGCTGTTGTGGGAATTTCTGCCCGAATTGAACTGGGCCGGGTTCTACAGGGTGGCTCCAGCCAAGGCCAGCCCGGTGCTAGAGCTGGTCTTGGGCCCGTTTATCGGCCGCCCGGCCTGTATTCGCATCGCGTTTGGCAGCGGGGTATGCGGCGCAGCAGCGGCGACGGGCAGTGTGCAATTGGTGGCCGATGTCCACGCCTTTCCCGGCCACATTGCCTGCGATGCCGCCAGCCAATCGGAATTGGTGGTGCCGGTGCTGCGCGATGGCGCGGTGATTGCGGTGATTGATCTTGATAGCCCGCGCACCGCACGCTTTTGCGAGGCTGATGCCGCCGGGATCGAAGCACTCGCCGCGCTGCTTTCGGCCAGGATTTGATGGATTTGCCCCGCTGACCGGCCCGAAACGGGACAGCGCCAACAGCATCGCTTGGGAGAGTGGGCGCGCGCGTGGTAACCCGTTGGTAACCATTCGCTGATGGTCGGCGGGTTTAAGGGGAAAGTTTCCATGCGCCTGCCGCTCCGCACTGCTCTTCGTTTCAGCATAATCCTGCCTGCGCTGGCCCTGCCCGCGCTGGCAAACGCGCAGAATTACAGCGATCTGCCGCCGCTGGCCGCGATCAGCCAAGCCGAAGTGCGCAGCCTGCCGCCCGAATATCGCACTGGCCCAGTCACAGCGCAAGCCAGTGACACCGTGATCGGTGCGGACGGTGTGGAAACCATCACCCGCACCCGCCGGATCGATTCGCGGCTTGCTCCGCACCAGGCAGCCCCGCAGCCTTATCCGCAGCAATCCTATCCGCAATCCTATCCGCAATATTATCAGCAACAGGTCTATGCGCCGGTCGCCTACGCCCCCGCGCCGGTGGTGTTTGACCGTGGCCAATGGCTCGACGAATGCCGCCGCCGCACCGCCGGGCGCAACAATAATGATACCGGCCTGATCATCGGCGGCCTGCTGGGCGCGATTGCTGGCGGAGTTGCCGGTTATGAAATCGCTGGCGTGGGTGACCGCGTGCTGGGCACCGCGCTGGGCGTTGGCGGCGGCGGCTTGATCGGCGGGCTGCTCGGCAGCCTGTTTGGCGGCGGGAAAAAGAAAAATCGCTACGATTGCGAAGCCGCGCTTGATGGCTACCTGTCACAATACGGCGCGCCCGATGGCCGGATCGCCAGCCGCGAAATCGCCGGCTACCCGGGCGGCCCAGCCTATTCTCAGGGTTATTACTATGCCCAGCAGCCAGTGCTGGTGGCAGTCGAGAGGCAAATTCAGCAGCAAGTCGTCGTGCGCGAAACCGTGCGCGAGGAGCTTTACGCTGTCCCCGGAACCGCGCAGGTCATCCCCGCGCCGCGCCCGCGCCCTTCGGCAAAACTGATCAAGGGCGGGCGTTAAATCGCCCAGCTGTAGGAGTCGCGCAGCGCGGCTCCTACAGGCGCATTGCTCAGAATTCCCCGCCGGTCAGCCGCTGACACACCAGATCAAGCTGATCGAGCGTGGTATAGCGGATCGTGATCGTGCCCTTGCGCGGATCAGCCTCAGGCTTGATCCTGACACTCAGGCCGAGAAACTCTTCGAGGTGCTGCTGCACCGCCTGAATGTCAGCGTTTTCAGCAGTTTGACCCGAAAATTGAGGCTGCGAGGGCAGTACATCGCGTTTTGATGGGTTGCGGGTGAGCGCTTCAACATCGCGCACCGACAGCCCTTCGGCCACCGCGATTTCGGCAATCTGCACCGCATCATCGCGCCCAATCAATGCCCGGACGTGGCCGGCGGTCAACTTGCCCTGCTCAACCAGCACCAGCACCCGTTCTGGCAGGCTCATCAACCGCTGCATATTGGCAATGTGGCTGCGCGATTTGTCGACCAGCTTGGCAATATCGACCTGGATCATGCCCTCTTCGTCCGAAAGCCGCTGATAGGCGCGCGCTTCTTCGACCGGGTTCAGGTCTTCGCGTTGCAGGTTTTCGATCAGCGCCAGCGCCATCACCTCACGGTCTGACAATTCGCGCACCAGCGCCGGGATCTCGTGCAGCCGCGCGCGCTGTGCAGCCCGCCAGCGCCGCTCCCCTGCGACCAGTTGATAGCCGCCGCCATGCGGATGGGGGCGCACAATGATCGGCTGGATCACGCCCCTTGCCGCGATTGACGAGGCCAGCTCATCCAGCGCGGCGTCATCAAAATGCTTGCGCGGGTTGCCGGGTAGCGGCTTAATTACCGCCAGCGCCAGCATCCGCAGCGCTGTTGATCCGGGCGCAGGCGGAGCATCAGCCCCACCGCTGTCGCGCCGCACCAACGGTTCTTCACGCCGCGTTTCCCCCAGCAACGCGCCCAGCCCCTTGCCAAGCCGCCGCGGCTTATCCCCCCCGGCCCTCGAAGCTGTTGCATAATCAAAGGGTTGCACTGTCTCTTCGGTCATGCGGCAGCTCTTTCTGCGGGCAGGCGCCCGATCAATTCGCGCGCCAGAGCCATATAAGCGCGGCTGCCGGAGCAATGTTGATCATAGATCAGCGCGGGAAGCCCGTGGCTCGGCGCTTCGGACAGGCGCACATTGCGCGGGATTACCGTTTCAAACACCAATTTGCCCAAGCAATCGCGCACATCATCCGACACCTGATCGGTCAACCGGTTGCGCCGATCAAACATGGTCAGCGCCACGCCGATGATGCTCAAACCCGGATTGAAGCGTTGCTGTACCTGATCAACCGTTTGTAATAATTGACTTAATCCTTCGAGCGCGAAAAACTCGCATTGCAGCGGCACCAACAGCGTATTGGCCGCGCATAGTGCATTAAGCGTCAGCAGCCCCAATGACGGCGGGCAATCGATAAAGCAGATGTCGTGCCCGGCATGGTTTGCCAAAGCGCGCTGCAACCGGTGCGTGCGCCCTTCGACCGCGACCAGTTCAATCTCCGCGCCGCTCAGATCGACCGTGGCCGGAATAATGTCGAGCCGGGGAATGCGAGTCGGAATGATCGCAGTGCCGATCGCCGCTTCGTCCACCAGCAGATCATAGCTCGATACTTCGCGCGCATCGACGTGAATGCCCAGCCCGGTGGAGGCATTGCCCTGCGGATCGACATCGATCAGCAGCGTGCGCCATCCGGTTGCCGCCATCGCGGTGGCAATGTTGATCGCGGTGGTGGTTTTGCCCACGCCGCCTTTTTGATTGGCAATCGCGATGGTTAACATGATGGGGTCAGCATGGTGGTATCCCGTCCTTCCCACGTTTAGATCGGCGCACAATCCTGGCGCTTTCGCGTGTCAGGCCTTCACGATGATCCCGGCGTCGGAATCGGTCAAGGAATGTTTCACGTGAAACATTGCGCGAAGCGAAGGCTTCAAGTCCTGCAACTCTTGCGCTGCCGAGCGTCCCTTGGGCAAGACATAGCGCGTGGCGCTTGTGGAGAAGGGTGCGGATAAAGTGAGGAGTTTGGGCAGCGGCGCAAACGCGCGTGCCGAAATGGCGCGGGCGGGAAACGGCGTAATCCGTTCAAGCCGCTGGCCCTCAACCCGGCATTTGGCCAGACCGAGCGCGGCCACACAGCGTTCCAGAAACTCCGCCCGCCGCCCGCGCGATTCGACCAGCACCACCGGCATATTCGGAAAAAGCGCAGCAATCACCAATCCCGGAAACCCCGGCCCGCTGCCCAGATCAAGCCACGGGCCAATCGCGTTCGGCCCAAATGTTTCACGTGAAACATTTTCGATCAGCTGCGCCGAATCGGCCATATGACGCTGCCAGATATGCGGCTCGGTCGCTTTGGCGATCAGGTTCTGCTGCTGATTTTCCTCCAGCACCAACAAGGCAAAGGCTTCGATCCGCGCCATTCCGTCATCATCAGTCAGGCTGGCAACGTAAGAGCGTGCTTCGCCCTCGTCAGTAATCATCCGGGGGGTGATCATGCCGCGCGCTGCCCAGTGGCCAAACGCCGGGCGTAAACCAGCAGGGCAGACAGCGCGGCGGGCGTCACCCCCGCAACCCGCCCAGCCGCCGCCAGCGTTCCGGGAGCCGACGTGCTCAGCCGCTCAACCATCTCGTTCGACAGGCCGGGCACCTGCGCATAGGGGAAATCAGCCGCCAGCGACAAAGCCTCACTCGCGCGCAGATCGCGCAGCTCGCTCTCCTGCCGCGCAAGGTATGGCGCATAGGCGGCGTCCTCCGCCATTTCCTCGGCCAGCAACGGGTCAAGCGCGGTCACATTACCCAGCCACGGAGCGAGCGCGGCAAGCGTTACGCCGTCATACCGCAGCCATTCCGCCGCCGTCTGTTCGCCTTGGTCGCGCCGCACCGATAGGCCGGCATCGGCCAATTCGCGCGCATCGATCCGCTGCGAATGTTTCACATGAAACATTTTGCGCACGTCTTCGCGCCGCTCATACCACGCACGCCGCGTCTCCCCGACACAGCCCGCCGCAATACCCAGCCCGGTCAGCCGGGTGGCAGCATTGTTGGCGCGCAGGCGCAAGCGGTATTCGGCCCGCGCGGTGAGCATCCGGTAGGGTTCGGACACGCCCTGCAAGGTCAGATCATCGACCATCACCGCGATATACGAGTTGGCCCGGTCGAGCATGGGCGCAGCTTTGCCGAGCGCGGCTGCCGCAGCAGCAAGCCCGGCCACCAGCCCCTGCGCAGCGGCTTCTTCATACCCGGTGGTGCCATTGATCTGCCCCGCGCAATACAGGCCGGGGATCGCGCGCAACTGCAAATCCGGGGTCAGCGCGCGCGGATCAATATGATCATACTCCACCGCATATCCGGGCTGCACGATCACCGCGCGGGCGCAGCCGGGCATCGTGCGCACCACCACCTCCTGCACATCGGTCGGCAGCGAAGTGCTGATCCCGTTGGGATAGACCATGTGCGTATCCAGCCCCTCAGGCTCCAGGAACACCTGATGCCCTTCGCGGTCACCAAAGCGGTGGATCTTATCCTCAATCGACGGGCAATAACGCGGCCCCGCCGCTGCAATCGCGCCGGAGAACAACGGCGAGCGGTGGAGGTTGGCGCGGATCGTATCGTGCCCCGCCTGCGTGGTGCGGGTCATCGCGCAGAACACTTGCGGATTGAGACGGCGCGGGGTGAGCGCCGACATCGTCCAGGCCTCATCGTCTGAGGGCTGTTCATCGAGAACCGCCCAATCAATCGTCCGGCCATCGATTCGCGGCGGCGTGCCGGTCTTGAGCCGCGCCATCGGCAGATCGGCACCGCGCAGTTGCTGCGCAAGCCGCTTGGCGGCGTGTTCTCCGATCCGTCCCCCTTCATAGCGTTCCTCACCACGGAACAGCACCCCGCCCAAGAACGTCCCGGTGCACAGCACCACGCGCGGCGCATTAAGGACCGCGCCATCGGCCAGTTCCAATCCGGCCACCGCGCCGCCCGCCAAAACCAGCGCGGCGGCCTCACCCTCGATCACGGCCAGATTGGCCTGCGCGCGCACAATCGCCTGCACCGCCGCCTTGAACCGCACCCGGTCAGCCTGCACGCGCGGGCCCCACACGGCGCTGCCTTTGGAACGGTTGAGCATCCGGTAATGGATCGCGCCCGCATCCGCTGCGCAGCCGATCACGCCGTCAAGCGCATCGACCTCGCGCACCAGATGGCCCTTGCCCAGCCCGCCAATCGCCGGATTGCAGCTCATCGCGCCAATCGCGGAGAGATCAAAACTGACCAAAGCAGCCCGCGCACCCATCCGCGCCGCAGCACAAGCAGCCTCGACCCCGGCGTGCCCGCCGCCGATAATGATGACATCGAAATCATGCATGATGGCGCGGCAGATAGGGCGCGGCGGCGAAATCGTCAAAGCCGATTTGGACGCGGAGAGATGCGCGAATGTTTCACGTGAAACATTTTGGGAGGGGTGGCGGCGAATGTTTCACGTGAAACATTTTGCGGTGGCGAAGATGCTTCGACCCCGGCATTTGCCGGAGCAGGCAAGCACAGCATGAGCGTGGTCTGGCTGAGACCTCCGTTCACGAGAAGCGCGAAGCCCAGAACAACAACCGCTCATCCTGAGCCTGTCGAAGGATGGCCACACCGCCACATGCCTACTCGCCGAGACAAAACCGACCAGCCAGCGCCTACAGAATGTGCTCGATAGAAGCGCGCCCAATCAGCCACCCAGCGGCCGAAAATGTTTCACGTGAAACATTCGTAGCCGCCTGTGCTTCGACAAGCTCAGCATGAGCGAGTGTCGGCAAAGACCTCGCTCATCCGCCGATTGATGGCCAAGAATGTTTCACGTGAAACATTTTGGAAGAAGCGGCGGCAAATGTTTCACGTGAAACATTTTGCGCAGCCTGCCTCACTTCCCGATACAAAACCGTCCAAACAGCGCGTCCAGCATGTCCTCAGTGGTGGCGCGCCCGATCAGCCGATCAAACGCCAGCCGCGTCCGCCGCAGTTCTTCGGCGATCAGCAACGGATCGACGAGGCTTTGTGCGGAACCCAGCGCCGCCGCTGCCTCA
>JBBRFG010000053.1:0-15291 GCA_038224685.1 Sphingomonadales bacterium | reverse complement strand
GCCGTGCCCTTGTCAGCAGCGACCACAAAATAGGGGTCTTGGCCATCGAGCACGGTCACGCTGTCAGGGTGCACTACCTTTCCAGCGACGATATTGTCAGTCAGCGACAGCAGCGTGCGGATAAAGATTTCGTAGGAAGCGCGCCCTTCTGCCGCCCAGCCTTCGCGGTTTACGGCGGGTGAAGGCAGCTGTTTGGGATAGAACCCGCCTTTTGCACCGGTGGGCACGATCACCGCGTTTTTGACCCGCTGCGCTTTCATCAATCCCAACACTTCGGTGCGGAAATCGTCCCGGCGGTCAGACCAGCGCAGACCGCCGCGCGCGACCGCGCCTGACCGCAAGTGAATGCCCTCGACCCGGCGCGAATAGACGAAAATCTCGCGCCACGGCACCGGCTTGGGCAGGCCGGGGACCAGACCCGAATCAAGCTTGAACGCCAGCGCCTCAGCCGCAGCGGGGGCAAACGCATTGGTGCGCAGCACGGCGTCGATTACCGCGCGGTAAAGCCGCAGCAGGCGATCATCGTTGATCGCAGTCACTTTGGCCAGCCCGCGGGTAAAGGCGGTTTGCGCGGCAGCGATTGCCTCGTCGCGGTTGCCGGCAAAGGCCGGATCGTGGCGCGCGGCAAACAGCGCAACCATCGCGCGGGTCACCTGCGGCGCGCCGACCAGCGCATCGACCACAGTATAGATGGTGTAACTCACCCCGGTCTGGCGCAGATAGCGATAGATCGCGCGCAGCCAGTTGGCCGCCTGCGGGGTTAGCGCGGTGGCCGCCACCAGCCGATTGAACGGATCGTCTTCGGCCGCGGCATTCAGCACATCGGTCAACGCCGCTTCGATCAGCCCGGCCCGATCAAGCAGTGCGCCTGCATCTAGCCCGGCGGGCACGGTCAGGATGAAATCATGGATCGAACCGAGCGCGGCGTCGGTCAGGAAAGTCGGCACCTCTTCGGCGACCCGGAACCCGAAATTCTCCAGCGCTGGCACCGCGTCCGACAGCGCCAGCGTGCCGCGAATGGCGTAGACTTTTAGCCGCAACGTATCCGGCCCGTCGCTCGCCATGCGAAACAGACGTGCGGCCCGGTCAGCGGGGTTCGCGTCGCTCTCTGCCAGCGCGACGGCACGCAGCTTGGCGATGTCGCGCGCGGCTTCTTGGGGGCCGTACGACAGGCGGTATCCTGTCGGGAAGGCGGGGGCATAACGCGCGGCGAGCGCGGCGGCGCGGCCTTCGTCTTCAAATTCAGCCAGATGGGTCGCCACCGCCTCGTTCCAGCCGCGCAGCAGATCGACCAGCTGCGCTTCGATTGCCGCATCATCGGGCAGATCGTCACAGCCGCGCACATCGATCAGGAACCGCAGCAGCGCGAGTGAGCCGCTTTCGACTTCAAGGCTCCAATCAAGCAAGCCCGCGCCCGGCGTAGCAAGCAGCATCGCCTGAATCTGCAAACGCACATCGGTTGATAGCTGATCGCGCGGCAGCCAGACGAACGCGAACACATGGCGTGCCAGCGTGGCGCGCACCATCACCAGCCGTGGGCGCGGGCGATCAGTCAGCGCCATCTTGGCGGTCACCAGCGCGGTGACACAGGCCGGATCAAACGCGATCAGCAGATCATTGGGAAGCGATGTAAAAGCGTGCACCAATGCCTTGCCATTGTGCCCGGCCGGATCAAATCCAAGCTGCGCCGCCGTGCCCGCCAGCAGCGCGCGCAGCACGGGCACCTCGCCCGGTCGCGCGTTCAATGCCGCGCTGGTCCACAGCCCGGCATGGACTGACAAGGCGGTAATCTTGCCGTCATGGCGAACTGGCACAATAAACAGATCGATCGGACTGGCGCGGTGCACGCGCGATTGCACATTGGATTTGATGATCAGCAGCGCGCGCGGTGTGCCCGCTGCGCCCTGCCCGTCAAACCAATCAAACGCGCGTTGCAGCGATACCTCGGCCAGCAATTCACGCGCCGAGCCGCGGCAGATGCCCAGCACATCGGTCTCGCGCCCATCGCGGTGGCGGGTAAGGTGGCCTAGCTGAGTCAGCATTCCGCCATTAAGCCAGCCGAGCAGCGCCCCCACCTCGTCGTTTGCCCCGCCGATCAAAACCGCATCGGCGGCCATCGCGGCCTGCACTTTGGGCCAATCGCCGATGGCGGCTTGCACATCGCCAAGCGTCGCCTGCAACGCTTCGAGCAGTTCGCGCCGCTGCCGCGCATCAACACGCGGGGTTTCGCAATAGATCATCGATTCGCGCGCGCCTGCTGCTGCATCAGGCCCGTCCTTGGCCCCCGGCCTGCCCAGACCCGTGACCACGCCAGCCCCGTCGCGTTCCACCGCGATCACGGGGTGTAGCAACAGATCAATCCCAATCCCGAGCGCAGCAATCGCTGCCGCCACCGAATCAACCAGAAACGGCATGTCGTCATTGATGATCGCAATCCGCAGGTGCCGCCGGTCGCCGCTGGTGGATTCGATCTGCACCAGCGATTGCCCGGCCGCGCGGGTGTGCGCGGCGGCGAGCAGATAGGCGGCCGCTTCGTCCATCGCCGCTGTATCAGCAATGCCCTCGCCGGGCAAAAATGATGCTTCGAGATGGATACGCAACGCCTTTATCAGCGCGCGCTCCGGCGCTTGCGTAGTGGTTTTCGGCCCCATCATTGGCTCCCCTATTGGCTCACGCGCTCAGCGATCCGGCATCGGTTGGTGGTAATTATATTGTGCAAAATTGTTTTTTATCGTGCCGCTGGCGATACGCGCTTACCCGCACCCGGTGCAAGTGGCATGACCGCGCACTCTACCCCGCCAGCACCGTTTCGCAGGCCTCAATCGTGAGTTCAACCGAGCGAATGCGTGCATCGGGTTCATAGGTTGCGCCGCACAGCAGAATCTCGTCAGCCCCGGTGCGCGCGACAAACGCCGCGATTGCTTCGCGCACCTGCGCAGGCGTGCCGACCGCTGCCGCCTGTCCAAGATGCGCCAGCATCGCCTGCGCAGGGGGAGGCAGCGTATCAGTGTAATCTTTGATTGGTGGGGGAACCTTACCGGGGTTCCCGCTGCGCAGCCGCACAAAACTTTGCTGCTGGCTTGATGCGAGCAGCCGCGCGTCTGCTTCGGTTGCGGCGGCAAACACGTTCATCGCGACCATCACATGCGGGCGGGCAAGCGCGGCAGATGGCTGGAAATCGCGGCGATAGACGGCCAGCGCGGTATCGAGATGATCGGGCGCGAAATGCGCCGCAAATGCATAGGGCAGGCCGAGTTTAGCGGCGAGCTGCGCGCCAAACAGGCTTGACCCCAGCATCCACAATTCAACCTGCGCGCCATGCCCCGGCGTGGCGCGGATTGGCAGGTCGATATCGCCAGTCATCAACGCGCGCAGTTCGACCACATCCTGCGGGAAATACTCCGCCGCCTGATGCAGGTTCTTGCGCAGCGCGCGCTGCAATTCCGGCCCTGCGCCCGGCGCACGGCCCAGCCCCAGATCAATCCGTCCAGGAAACAGCGCATCCAGTGTGCCGAATTGTTCGGCAATCTGGAACGGCGTATGGTTAGGCAGCATGATCCCGCCCGATCCCAGCCGGATGCGGCGGGTGGCGTTGCCGACATGCGCCAGCACCACCGATGTCGCCCCGCCTGCCATCCCGTCCAAAGCATGATGTTCGGATACCCAGAACCGGTCGCAGCCCACCGCTTCAGCCGCGCGAGCGAGCGCGGTTGTGGCGGCAAACGCTTCGCTCAGCGTCCCGCCTTCGCGCACCGGCACCAGATCAAGCACGGAAAATCGGGTCATGGCTTTTGATCCTCCACTGGCGTCAGAGCTTCGCCTGCATCGCCAAGCTGGGCAAGGTATTCCTTGGCGGTCGCGGCGGCGGAACTATCGGGTGCCAGTGCGATTACCGACTGCCAGCTTTGCCGCGCGGCATCATCGCGCCCGGCGAGCACCGCGATGACTCCAGCCTCCAGCCCGATCTCGGGGTCGCCCGGAGTGAGTTGTGCCGCCTGTTCAATCGCTGCCTGCGCATCGTTCAGCCGGTCAAGCCGGCGCAGCAAAGTCGCCTTAAGCAGCCAGCCTTCGGCGCGTTCTGGCGCGCGGACCGTGGCGGTATCGAGCGCGGCCAGCGCTTCGTCCGTGCGCCCCAGCATGACCAGCGCGCGGGCCTTGTCGGTCGCAGCCAGCGCAGCCAGCGGCGCGGCATTGGCCCCGTCCGCGCCGGATTCGGCCAGTGTGAGCAGATCAAACGCGCCTGCCGCGTCCCCGCTCGCCAACGCGGCATTGCCCGCCAGCACCGCAAACCGCGCGCGGGTGCGGGCCTCATCATCGGGGGTTTCGAGGCGCGCGGCGATAAACGCAGCGCGGGCATCGTCCCACAGGCCCAGCGCAGCCGACGCGGTGCCGAGGCAGTGGTTGGCCAGCACCCTTTCGGCCCCCGTCGTCTCGCTCCGTCGGATCTGCGCCATCGTATGCGCGCGCGCCGGATCGGTTTCCAACTGATCAAAGCACCTTTCGAACCATACGCTGGCCGCGTCGGGTTTGCCTTTCACCCGTTCATTGCGGGGCGGCCGGTCGCGCACCAGATCATCGGCCCCTTCAAGGCTACCGCTCAGCGGATTGGGGCCAACCTGAAGCAGAAGGGCAAAAAGCAATGACATGATGGGGCGCTATCCGTAAAAACCGGCCGCGATGGCCTTGATAAGCGCAATGTCCTGCGCGCGCGACAGGCGGTGATCGCCATCCTTTATCAACGTGACCTGTATATCATCCGAACGAAGCGTCGCGGCAAGGCGCAGGCTGATATCCCACGGCACATCATTGTCGCACTGCCCGTGGATCAGCCGCACCGGGCAGGCGAGGTCGATCACGCGGTCCAGCCGCAAATGGGATTTGGCATCGGCAAAGAACCCGGCATAGGTTGGCGTGGGGTGCGGGCCGTAGGGGTTGGGTTCAAAAACCATCTCGCCGCCTGCCAATGCGCTGCGCTGCTGGGCGGTATAGCCCCAGCGGGTAAAATCAGGCGCGGGCGCGATACCGATCATCCCGGCGAGGCGGTGTTGCAAATGTTCGGCTACCAGCAGCATAACCCAACCACCCATCGATGACCCGGCCAGCAGCACTGGCCCGCTGACGTAATTCGCCACCAACCCCAGCACCTCGTCGCGCCAGCGGCTGAGCGTACCGTCGGCAAAGTCGCCATCACTTTGTCCGCAACCCGAATAGTCAAGCAACAGACAGGCGCGGCCCTGCGCTTCAGCGTCGGCGAACAGTGCTGCCGCTTTGCTGCCACCCATGTCCGACATATAACCCGGCAGGAACACCAGCGTCGGGCCGTCAGAATCCTTGGCGCCGTGGGTATGCCGGAACGCGATGCGGCGGCCATCGTCAAGCGTGTGGTGCATGATGTCGCTCATCGCGCCTCCATGCCTTGCACATGCGTGCGGGTGCAAGCATTGTCATGGCTTCGCCACGAGAGAGGGATAAGCGCACCACTATGGATACAACTTCTCAGCCCGCGCGCGGCGCGCTTTCCGCATCGAGCGCGGTTACACGCCGCACTTTGTTCACCCTCGCCGGGGCGTCGGCGGCGTTGGCCGCCATTCCGGTTGCGGCGCACACTTTTGGCAGCGGCTTTACCCATTCGGTGGCGAGCGGCGAGCCTGCGGCAAACTCTGTGCTGCTGTGGACGCGCTATGTGGCCGACGCTGAAACGCAGCTGACGTGGCAGGTTAGTGATACCGAGGATTTCACCCGCCCGGTCGCAGAAGGCAGCATGATCGCTTCGCCCGCCCGCGATTGGTGCGCCAAGGGGATCGCTGCTGGGCTTGCGCCCGATCGCTGGTATTTCTACCGCTTTGTCGCGCCGGGCGGAACGACTTCGCCGGTCGGCCGCACCCGCACTTTGCCAGAAGGCCCGACCGCGGGGTTCAAGCTCGCCGTGTTTTCCTGCTCCAATTTCGGGTTTGGCTGGTTCAACGCCTATGGACACGCTGCCGAAGCCAATGATTGCGACCTTGCGGTGCATCTGGGCGATTACATTTATGAATATGGCGCGGGCACTTACCCCGATGCGGGCCAAGCCAACCCGGACCGGGTGCTCGACCCGGCCACCGAAATCGTCGCGCTCACCGATTACCGTCTGCGCTATGCGACTTACCGCGCCGATCCCGATTGCCAGCGATTGCATCAGGTGCTCCCGATGGTTGCGGTGTGGGATGATCACGAAAGCGCCAATGATTCGTACAAAAACGGCGCGCAGAACCACCAACCGGATACCGAAGGCGAATGGGCGGTGCGCAAGGCAGCGGCCAAGCAGGCGTATCGCGAATGGATGCCGGTGGGGGAAGAGGTTTACACCACCTACCAGATCGGCGACCTCGCCACGCTGTTCAAACTCGACACGCGGCTCGAAGGGCGTGATCAGCAACTCGATATAGGCAAAGTGCTAGAAGGGCAGACCAATCCGCAGGCGATGACTGCCGCGCTTGAGCGGTTCCGCGACGGTGCTTGGGCCGACCCGGCGCGCGAGCTGCTTGGCGCGGCGCAGGAAGCTTGGCTGGCGCAAGGCCTCGCCGCGTCGACCGCTGGCGGTACGGCGTGGCAAGTGCTGGTGCAGCAAGTGCTGATCGGCAACCTCAAAAGCCCCGCGAGTCTGGGCAATCAATTGGGCGACGGCCTCCCCGATTATATCCGCAAACGGCTGGCAGCCGCGACTTTGGCAAGCACGGTGGGCCTCCCGCTCAACATGGACGCATGGGACGGATATCCCGCCGCGCGTGACCGAGTGTTCAAAGCATCGCTGGCAGCCGACGCCAACCTGCTGGTGCTGGCGGGGGACACGCACAACGGCTGGGCGTTCGACTTAAGCCATGAAGGCGCCAAGGTCGGGGTAGAATTGGGCGTCTGTTCAGTCAGCTCGCCGGGGTTTGAAAGTTATCTGTCGAACATCCCGCCAGCCACGTTGGGCGCTGCGCTGGTGGCGGACAATAACCAGCTCAAATGGGCCGACACCGCGCAGCGGGGGTATATGGCGGTGGAACTCACCCCGACCCGCGCGGTGACCGAATTCCGCTTCAGCGCCGGGATCAAACAGCGTTCAACCAAGCTGGCCGGGACCAAACGGATTGTGACCGAAAAGGGTTCGGCCACGCTGACGGTTTGACGCGAGCGGGTTCGCTAATGACATTGCAACGGTTTGCGGTTATTGAAGACATCATGGCTCACCCGCTGACCATCACTGCCACCACCATCACCCGGACTACTATCCGGGGGCGGCGGCACGCGCTTTAAGCGTAAGGCCCGTCGCCCGGTTCGGGGCGGCGCGGTGTTCTTCCCGAATCGGTTCTTCGTTCAACACCGCTCTTCCGGTGCGCTGCTGCTTGTCCTAAGGCGCGCCAAACCAGACGGAATTGAACCATGACCGAACTGCTCAAAATCAGCCTGCCCGATGGATCGGTGCGCGAAGTGCCGCGCGGTTCGAACCCCGCCGATATCGCCGCCGCGATTGGCCCCGGCCTTGCCAAGGCAGCGCTTGCCGCGCGGGTGAACGGGGAACTGCGCGATCTCACCCGCCCGTTCGACGGCGACGCGCAGCTGGCGCTGATTACCGCCCGCGATGAAGCCGATGCGCTCGAACTCGCGCGCCACGATTACGCCCACGTGCTGGCCGAAGCGGTGCAGGCGCTGTTCCCCGGCACGCAGATCACCTTTGGCCCATCGACCGACGACGGATTTTATTATGACGTCAAAGCGCCCGAGGGCCGCGAACCGTTCAGCATGGATGATCTGCCCGCGATCGAGGACGCGATGCGCGCGATCATCCGCGCCGACAAGCCGCTGCGCCGCGAAGTGTGGAGCCGCGAGGCGTTGATCACCAAATGGGCGGGCGAGGGTGAAAGCTTTAAGGCCGAATGGGCGCAGGGCTTGCCCGAAGGCGAGGAACTCACCGTTTATTGGAGCGGCCCCCCCCACCAAGAAGGCTCCTGGCTCGACATGTGCCGCGGCCCGCATTTGCCGAGCACCGGGAAGCTTGATCCCGATGCCTTCAAGCTGATGCGCGTCGCAGGCGCATACTGGCGCGGCGATCAGAACAATGCGCAGCTGACCCGCATTTACGGCACCGGCTGGCTCAACAAAAAACAGCTTCAGGCTCACCTCACGCGGCTAGACGAAGCCGCCAAGCGCGACCACCGCAGGCTGGGGCGCGAGATGGACCTGTTCCACTTGCAGGAAGAAGCCCACGGTTCGGTGTTCTGGCACCCGAAAGGCTACCGCATCTGGCGCGAGCTTGAAGCCTATATGCGCCGCAAGATGGACGATGCAGGCTACCGCGAGATCAAGACCCCGCAGCTGATGGATGTGCGCCAGTGGGAGCAATCAGGCCATTGGGGCAAATATGCCGCAAATATGTTTGCAGTGCCCGACATGGTGCCCGAAGTGAACGAAAGCGGAGCGGGTTCGCATCCAGCGGTCGCGCCCGGTGCCGCCTGGATGGCGCTGAAACCGATGAACTGCCCGGCGCATGTGATTGTCTTCAAACAGGGCATCACGTCATACCGCGATCTGCCAATCCGGCTGGGCGAAATGGGCTGCTGCCACCGCAATGAACCCCACGGCGCGCTGCACGGATTGATGCGGGTGCGCCAATTCACGCAGGATGATGCGCATATCTTTTGCACCGAGGGCCAAGTCGTAGCCGAAGTGCAGGACTTCATCGCGTTGGCCGATTCGGTCTACCGCGATTTTGGTTTCACCTATGATATTAAATTGGCGCTGCGCCCCGAACAGCGGTTCGGCAGCGAGGCCGACTGGGACAAGGCCGAACAGGAACTGCGCGATGCCATGAGCGCCAACGGGCTGGCGTGGGAGGAACTGCCCGGTGAAGGCGCGTTCTATGCCCCCAAGCTCGAATGGCACCTGACCGACGCCATCGGGCGTACATGGCAGGTTGGCACGATCCAGTCAGATCGGGTGCTGCCCGACCGGCTCGACGCGCATTACATCGGCGAGGATGGTGACAAGCACCGCCCAGTGATGCTGCACCGCGCGATCTTTGGCTCGTATGAACGCTTCATCGGCATTCTGATCGAACATTACGCCGGGCGGATGCCGGTGTGGCTCGCCCCGGTGCAGGCGGTGGTGGCAACGATTGTGTCAGACGCCGATGACTACGCCCGCGCGGTCGAAGCGCAGCTGAAAGCGGCTGGCATCCGGGTTGAGAGCGACGTCCGCAACGAGAAGATCAACTACAAAGTGCGCGAACACAGCCTCGCCAAGGTTCCGCACCTGCTGGTGGTGGGCAAGCGCGAGGCCGATGAAGGCACGGTCGCCGTGCGCACGCTGGGCGCAGAACATCAGAAGGTGATGACCCTGGCCGAAGCGATTGCGATGCTGCGTGCTGAGAGCACCCCGCCTGATTTGCGCGTCTGAGCCGTGCGCGAGCTTATCATCGCGTCGCTCGTGCTAAACATCGCGGTGCTGGTTCCAGTCAGCTATGGACTGCTGACCAATGCCAGCGGCAGTGTGGCGGCGTTTGGTGCCGATACGCCTGCGCGTGGTGTCTTATTGTCGGTCTACCTCGCGATCTTGCTCTGCTCAGCCGGGTTGCTGCTCAGGCCGGTGCCCGCGATGGTGGCTGCGTTGCTGGTAGTTCAAATCGCTTATAAGCTAACGACGCCGTTTACCGTTCGAGCATTTACTCACCCGGTAGTGGTAAGCAACATTGCCATTGCCGCATTTCATTGCATAACGCTTTGGGCGATCTGGAAGGCTAGCACGACATGAAAACAATTGGCATAATCGCCGTATTACTGCTGGCCGCCTGCACGCCTGAAGCCGAAGCGCCCAAGGATGTGCCTGCCACAGTCGATCACTCCGCCATGGATCACTCGGGTAGCAGGATGGACGCCAAGGCCGTCGGTGATCTCACCGAAGCGCAGGCCGCTTACACAGCAGTGAATGACCGGATGCACGCCGCGATGGCCGATATTCCCGCCGATGCCGATGTCGCATTCATGCAAGGCATGCTCGCCCACCATCGCGGCGCGGTGGAAATGTCGCAAGTGGCGCTCAAATACGCCAAGGATGCCAAAGCGCGCGATCTTGCCGCGCGTGTGATTGCCGCGCAAAAGGCTGAAATCGCCGAGATGGAAGCCTGGCTGAAAGATCGCGGCACGCCCTAATGCGGGCGCGTGCCTGATGGAACTCATCGGCGGATTTACCGCGCTGCAAATCGCGGTCGCACTTGCTGCTGCGCTGGGCGCAGCATTTGTGCGCGGGCTGACCGGGTTTGGCATGGCGATCCTGCTGGTGCCGATCCTCGCGCTGGCGCTGCCCCCGGTCGAAGCGGTGGTGCTGGCCAATTGCCTGTCGCTGCTGCTCGGCGCGACCGAGGTGCGGATGCTGATGCGTGAGGCGGAGCGCAGCGCGTGGATGATCGGCGCGACGGTGGTGGTCACGACCCCGCTTGGCCTGCTGGCGCTGGCATCGACCAGCGCGGACGTAGCCCGGCTGGTGATCGCGCTGATTGCGTTCAGCGGGTTTCTGGCGATCTTGCTTCCCCAACGCGCAGCCGGCGTGCCGGGGCCGATAGTGACCGGCGGCGTGGGGGTGTTGACCGGATTGATGACCGGTTTTGCCGGAATGCCCGGCCCGCCGGTGGTGCCATATTACGCCGGGCGCGCATTGCCGCGGATCACGATAAAGGCTTCGATGCTGCTGATTTTCACCATCGCCGCCAGCGCGGGGTTACTGAGCGCCGCCTGGTTCGGCATCCTGCGATGGCAGCTTATGGCGTTCGCGCTGGTCATGTTGCCCGCAATTCTCATCGGCAACCGGCTGGGCACGGCCGTCTCAGGCCGGATTAGCGATCCCGTATGGCGGGCCAGCGTTGGCGTGGTGTTGGCAGGCGCGGCCATCGGCGCGCTTGCCCGGCTGTTTTAGCTAAGCCAGCGCGCGGCGAGCACTTTGCCCCCGCCCGGTTCGCGTAGCACCAGCGCATAGGCATCTGCGCCCTTCACCTTGAGCTGCGCGGGGCTGACGACGAGGCTCGCCTTGCCGCCCGACCAGCTTGCAATCTTTGCCTCGTCGCGCAGCACGTTGGTGTAGGTGACCGAACGGCCGCTGTTTTCGCCATTGCCAATGCCAACCTCAACTGCGCGCGTCACGGCAACCAGCACCAATTCAGCCGCCTTGTCAGCATCGCCGCCAAGGCCGACGCCAAACCCTTCGCTGCCCAGATTGTTGACCCGGATCGCTACGTTGCCCGCGCCGCTGTTGTGCGCGATGCCCCGGCGGACATCCAGCTCACGCGATCCGACCGTGCCAAACCGGCCATTGACCACCACTTGCGGGGTGTAAACGCCGTTTTGCCCTTCAAGCCCGCGCCGGGCATAGGCTTGCTGCAATTGGGTATTGGATTCGCGCGCCAGAGTGTCTTTCCACCCCAGCCGATCCCAATAGGTCACCGGGCGGGCAATCACGACGAGCCCGGGGCTGGGTGCAATTTTTGCCGCGACCTTGTCTGCCGGAGGGCAGGATGAACAGCCTTGGCTGGTGAACAGCTCGACCAGCACCGGTTCACCGGTGGGCGAAGCGATGCGGGCATCGGTCTGCGCCTGCGCGGGCGAGCCCTGCGGCACAGCAATGGCAAATGCGCCAATGGCGGCAACGCTGCCCAGCAAAACATAAATGGTTCGTGCGGTGATCATGGCATCATCCTTGCTGGTTCATTTGCCAGTTCGCGCGCCGAGGCATTCTGGTTACGCGGACACAATCAAAAGGGCAGGGTCTGGCCTGCAAGGATCAGCGCCGCCGCGCAGCCAAGCACAATCAGCCGCCGCGCGAGATCAAGCGGGGCGATCCGGCCAGCAATGCTGGCAAACGGCTGGGCAAAGACGCCAGACAGGGCAGATGTGCGGTTCATCGCCCGCGATAGTCGCCCCAAATCCCTAACGAATCGTTAATTCCCCGCTCGCGACGCGGGCATCTGCTGGCTAGCGCAATGGAACCCGCCGCCGCCCGCCAACACCGCTTCGCCCGGCAGGCCGATGCACGCACGATCGGGAAACAGCGCAGCAATCGCGGCGACCCCGTCGGCATCGTGCTGCGAGCCGAAGGTCGGCACTACCACCAGATAGGTCGTGATGGCAAAGTTCACATAACTTGCCGGTTCAATCGTTCCATCGCGCTCGATCCGTCCAGGTGAGGGGATGCGCGCCACCTCCACGCCAAACGCGGCGGCGCGAGCAGCCGCATCGTCGTAGATGGCGGCGTTGGGATCGTCCGCCCCGGTCGTCTCTGGCACCACCAGCCGGTTGGGGCCGACGAACCGGGCAAGATTATCGACATGGCCATCGGTGTGGTCGTTGATCAGCCCATCGCCCAACCACAGCACACGGTTGAAACCGAGCTGCGCGGCCAATTCGGCTTCGATCCCGGCGCGGCTCATCGCCGGATTGCGGTTGGGGTTCAGCAGGCACTGTTCGGTCACGGCGACCAGCCCGGTGCCATCGCCGTCCACCGCCCCGCCTTCAAGGATCATTGCCGAGGTCTGGACTGACAACCCGGCGGCGTGCGCCAATTCCGCACCGATTTCCTGATCGCCCGGCATCAGATATTTGCCGCCCCACCCATTAAAGCCGAACCGCCGTGCGCTGCGCTCCTGACCGTCAAACACCACCAGTGGCCCGGTATCGCGCAGCCAGATATCGCCGTAGGCACGCTGTTCGAGCGTGACTTTGCCGCTGACCAGCGACTGCGCGCGCGCTGCGTTAGCGTCATCGCGCACCAGCAGCCGCACGGCCTGCCCGCTATCCGCGACCGCATTGGCAAACGCCGCGATCTGCACCTGCGCCAGTTCAAGCCAACCGGGCCATTCATCGGCCAGATGCGGAAAGCCGATCCACAGCCAGTCCTGCGGCGCCCATTCAGGCGGCATAAGGGCTGCCATTACGCGATTAGCAGCCCTTATCCGTTGCCGCGCAATCTGTGTCGCGCACGCCCTTGAACTCGTCGCCATCGTTCCAGTTTGGCCAGCTGGTGCTCATCGCCAATCCGCGCCCGATCCGGTAATACAGCTGCAAATCCGCCATCACACCCGACCAGTCCCACGCCTCGTTGAATTCATCCTTGGGGCCGTGATAGCGGTTTTCGGTGTAGTCCTTGGCCACCGCCGCGCCCGCGTCGCGGCCGCCAGTGATCAGATCCTCACCGCCGTCGATATACAGCATCGGCACGCCCAGCTTGGCAAAGGCGAAGTGATCCGAACGATAGTAATATCCGGCTTCCGGCTTGGGATCAGGGGTGATCCGCCGCCCATCGGCATCCAATGCGGTTAACAAGAACGCATCAAGCTGCGATTTGCCCGGGCCAACCACGGTCACGTCTTTGGCGGGCCCTGCCACCTGAAACGCATCCATATTGATCCCGCCGACGGTCTGCGCCAGCGGATAGATCGGGTTGGCCGCATAGTAACTCGCGCCGAGCAGGCCAGATTCCTCAGCGGTCACCGCCATGAACACCATGCTGCGGCGCGCCGGCCCGGCTTTGGCATGGGCTTCGGCCAGCGCCACCAGCGCCGCGGCGCCCGTGGCGTTGTCGACCGCACCGTTGCAAATGTCATCACCATCGGGCGCAGGGGTGCAGCGGCCCAAGTGATCCCAATGCGCGGTGTGCAGCACATATTCATCCGGCGCTTCGCTGCCCGGCAGGATGCCGATGATGTTGTGCGAGGTGATGCGGCGGAAATCGCTGGCAAAGCTGGTGGTGGCAGTGAGGCCGAGCGGCACGGGCTTAAACCCCTTGGTCTGCGCCGCCTTGGTCAGCGCGCCCAGGTCCTGCCCGGCGGATTTCAGCAGTTTGTCCGCCGCGGCTTCCGTCACCCAGCCGTTCATTTGCGTCAACGGCGGGGCATTCTCCCCGCGCTGGGCATAGGCCTGCGGGCCAGTCCACGAACTTTCAATCACGTTCCAGCCATAGCTGGCCGGGTCAGTCTGGTGCACGATCAGCGCGCCCGCCGCGCCCTGCCTTGCAGCCTCTTCGTATTTGTAGGTCCAGCGCCCGTAATAGGTCATCGCGCGGCCATTGAACGCGCCGTCAAGCCCGGTCGCCTGCCAATCGGGATCATTGACGAGGATCACCACCGTCTTGCCTTTGACATCGACCCCCGCGTAATCGTTCCAGCCGCGTTCGGGCGCGTTGATGCCATAGCCGACGAACACCATTTCGCTGTTTGCAAGCGCGGTCTTGGCTTGTTCGCGATAGGTCACGCCGACCCAGTCCTTGCGGAAATCGAGCGCGATATTTGCGCCCTTTCCACTGATCGTCAGCGGGGCGTAATCCTTGCCGGTGATCTCGATCAGCGGGACTGCTTGGAGCCACGAATCGCCGTTGCCGGGCTGCAATCCTGCCGCCTTGAAGCGTTCAACCATCAGCGCGATGGTCTTTTGTTCGCCGGGGGTGCCGGGCGCGCGGCCTTCGAATGCATCGCTCGACAGCTGCCGGGTGACATCTTTCATCGTGGCTTCGGACAGCACGCCCGGCTTGGTCGCGGGGATATCCATCCCGTCGATTCCGCCACTCGCCTTGATCCCAAGCATATCGCAACCCGCCAGCGCCAACGCCCCAGCCATAATAGCGCCAAGCGCCCCGATCCGTGCCTTCATTGCGATGCAGTTCCCTGTGCTTGGTTGCCTGTGATGCCGGTTCAATCGCAGAGCGCACACGCGTGCGCAAGCATCACCGCTTGCCGCGCACGCACCGCAGCGTCAGACAGGCGCGCGATGGCTGATCATTCTCGCCCCGATTGGGACAGCGCGCTGCACCGCGCCCGCACCCATGCCCCGTTTCTCGCGCGGGCGCTGGACCGCCAGCCGGAATTGGCGGAGGTGCTGGCAGCAGGGTCCGACGAGATTCGCGGCGCAGCAGCCCTCGCTTGGGCACGGGCGCAAGGTGACAATCCCGATGCCGAGGTGGCGCTGCGGCGCGAACGGCTGGCGCTGGCAGCCGCGCTGGCGGTGGGTGATCTGGCGGGCGCATTTCCGCTCACACAGGTGGTGGCGGAACTCACCGCGTTTGCCGACCGCGCGCTTGATCGGGCGATTCGCACCGCAATCGCCGAACGCACCGATACCGACAGCGCAGCGGGCTTCATCGCGCTGGCGCTGGGCAAACAGGGCGCGGGCGAGCTGAATTACTCGTCTGACATCGACCCGATCTTGCTGTTCGACCGTGACCGTCTGGCCCGCCGCCGCAATGATGATCCGGGCGATGCGGCGCAGCGTTACGCGCGCCGGGTGGTGGCGT
>JBBRFG010000052.1:0-15456 GCA_038224685.1 Sphingomonadales bacterium | reverse complement strand
TTCATCGCCGCGTGGCTGCCGGGGAGCGAGGGGGCGGGTGTTGCCGATGTTTTGTTTGGCCAGCGTCCTGCAACGGGGCGATTGTCGTTTAGCTGGCCCGCAGCTTGCGATGGAACCCCGGTGAACGGGCCGCAGGGCGCGTTGTTTCCGCTGGGCTATGGACTCGATCTCAACAGCTCTGCGCGGCTCGCGCCGTTGGACGAGACGTGCGATGCGCTCAACCTTGATAGCGGCACGGCGTGGTTTGTCTCTGGAAAGCTTGGCCCGCAGGTGCAGGCGGTGGCGGACAATGCCTTGCTGCCTGATCTGCGCGGGGTGGGCAACGGAATCACTGCGACCGGGATTGATCGCCGGGCGCAAGAAGATGCGCGCAATATCGGTTTTGCGCCAGGTGCCAAACTGGCGCTGACCGGGCCGGACAGCCCGGCTGCTTGGCGCATTGCCTATCAGGTGCGCGCGCGTCCGACTGCGCCGATCATATTGACTGGTGGCGGCAAATTGCTCGACATCTCGCAGGCGATGGCTGTGGCAGAGGGCAAGGGCTGGCGCGAAATGGTGCTGACCAGCGCATGTCTCGGAACGACAGGCAGCAGGCTGACATTCGCTTCTCAAGGCGACTTTGCGCTCCAGATCAGCGAAATCACCCGCGATGATAAAGCGGCCAACGCGGAGTGTTCGTTCTAGCCCGCGCGGCGCTAGGGCACGACGATATCAAAGCCTTGCGATACCGGGTCGAGCGCATCGATCAGGCTTTGCAATGCAGCAGCGTCGCCTTCGACCGTGAGCCCCGCGCTCTGCATGGCCGCAACCGGTTGTTTGAGAAACAGCATCGCCAGCACCAGCGCGCGCGGCCCACGCACGGTGACATCTGATATGCCCGCCAATGTGCCCATCCGCCCGATCAGCACGCGGCCATTGGCTTCGATGATCGCCTGTTCCTCGCGGTCGATAAGGTCGAGCGCGACGGTCAGCCGGCGCTCGCCAAAGCGCTCACCAAAGCGTTCGGGTGCAAACCGGGTGGCAGCGGAATCGAGCAGTTCCTGTGTGGCGATCGCTGCGATCAGATCGGCGCTTTGCGCGGCCGACATGGGTGCGCGGGCTTGCCGCAGATCACGTGCGGCGGACAGGAACTGGTTGCGCCAGATTGCACTTTCGGACTGGAACCCCTGCTGTTCGTAACTTTCGGCCAGCAACGCCTTGGCCGCGACATTGTCAGGCGCGGCGAAGACGAGGTTCTGGAGCAGGTCCGACGCCCAGCGATAATCGCCGCCTGTCATCGCATTGCGGGCCAGAGCCAAAGTGCGATCCGCACCGCCCAGCGCATCAATCAAGCGCGCGGCGCGCTGGATCGGGGGGTGGGGATGAAGGTTAGCGGGCACGGCATCATACCAACCCAGATAGAACTGGTAGATCGCCTTGGCATTGTGGCTGACTGTGCCGTAATATCCGTGCGTCGCCCATTCATCGCCCAGCCCCGGCGGCGGCGTTGCTGATAGCGCCACAGCAATTTCGTCCATCGTCTCGCCCCGGTTCATCCGGCGAACGGTCTGGTCATGCAGCCAGCGGTAATTGTCGCGCTGAGCCGTGAGCCACGCTTTGCTTTCGGCCTGACCGAACATTGGCCAGCAATGGCTGGAGATCACCACGTCGCTTTTGGGGCCGTACCGCGTGGCTGCTTCATCAAGAAAATGCGCCCAGGCGCGGGCATCGCGCACCTTTGCCCCGCGCGGGGTGAGGATGTTGTGCAAAGTGCAGGTGGCGATCTCAGCAGCCAGAAAAGTTTTTTCGGGCGCGATGAACACGTTGAATTCGGCTGGCGCTTCGCTGCCTGAAACGATCTGGAATTCCAGCGCTACGCCGTCCACCTCAAGCATTTCGCCGGTCGCAGAAATCGTCGCGGTGGGCGTGATCAGCGACAGCGTGCCGCCCGATACCGCCATGCCGATCCCGCTACCCATTTGCCCGGCTGGGCCGGGCGCCATACCGGTGGCAAACTGATAGGCTGCGCGGCGCACCATCGCGCCGCCTGCGATGACGTTTTCCGATGTTGCTTCTTCCATGAAGCCTTGCGGCGCGATCACCGGCGTTCGGCCAGCGGCGACATCAGCCGGATCAACCACGCCGCGCACCCCGCCAAAATGGTCGGCATGGCTGTGCGAATAGATCACCGCGCTAACCGGGCGCTGCCCGAGCGTCGCATTGACCAGTTCCAGCGCTGCTTTCGCGGTCTCGACACTGGTCAGCGGGTCGATCACAATCCAGCCAGTTTTGCCGCGAATGATCGTCATGTTTGACAGATCAAACCCGCGCACCTGCCAGACATTGTCGGTGACGCGGTACAGGCCGTGATGCTTGAGATGGCGCATATGCCGCCACAGGCTGGGGTGCACGGTGGCGGGCGCAGGGCCAGCGACGAAGTCATAGGCGGCAAGGTTCCAGACCGGTTTGCCAGCCGCATCTGTGATGATCGGATCGGCCCGAGTGGCAATCAGACCGCGCAGCGAAAAATCGCTGTCGCGCGTGCCTTCGCCGGGCAGATCAGCCAGTGCGGCTTGCTGGGCAGCGCGGGTTGCATCGCTGGCCGCAGATGGGCCTGTGGTCTCTTGCCCAGCCGTGGGCGCTGCCAGTAGCGCGCTCAGCGCCGCGAACGCCGTCACAGCACGGCCATTGCGTTTCGTGGTCATCCCTGTCTCCCCTTTATTTCCCACCGACGTTGCCTGTGTTGGGGCGGGTATACAAGACGGCGTCGTTACGCGGGTCACTGTCAGTTGGGGGTGGAAGCCATCGACTCCGGAATGTCGGTCCTGACCCTAGACACTCAGATTGCCCACCATACCGTTCGAACAGTTCGCTCCACCCAATCCCCAGCGCGCCGCCGCTGTTCCGATCGGCGTTACAAAACAGATCGGCATTTCCTGCTTGTCGAATTCGGCGATACGCGGACGACAGATAAAGCCAACGCGCTGGCAATGTTGGTCACATCCTTCTCACCCAGACGCAGCCATTCTTAGACCATGCGTAATCGGTCAGGATGAGCCAGCAGGCCAAGCAGCCCGGAAAGCCCGCGCAAACCTATCAGCCAGCTTGGCATAGTCGGCGGTCTGTTACCTGCGTAACTCCGCAGATTTGCACACATTTGTCTAAGCAAGGCGGCGGACGCGGTCAATCGCGGCGCGCGCGTGCGGGCGCAACGGGGAAATGCACACGGAGCGATTTTCGTAGCTAACCGAATAGTAAGGGATGGTCCGTATTAGTCCTAAGTATGAACTTGCACCATCAGTTTAACTCGCCCTTTGCCACGCTTGTTGGCGCCGCCGCTCTATGCGGCCTGTTGCTGCCTGTAACAGCGCAGGCTGGCGGGGTGACCGCCGGCACCTTGATCGAAAACACCGCCGTCGCCAGTTACGATGATGGCGCTGGACCGCGCACGATCAATTCAAACACGGTGACGGTTAGGGTCGACGAATTGCTCGATGTGACGCTGACATCGCTCGATCCGGGTCGGGTCACTACGCGCCCCGGCGATGCGGTATTGACCTTCGAACTGACCAATCAGGGCAATGGCCCCGAAGCGTTCAACCTGCTGGCCAACCCCGTGGTCGCGGGCAATGATTTCGACGTTACTGTGCGCGCGGTTGCCGTCGATAGCAACGGTAACGGCGTCTATGATGCCGGGATCGACGAGATCCTGACCGGATCCCAGACCACTGCAGTGCTTGCTGCCGACGCCGTGCTAACCATCTTTGTCCTCGTCACGGTGCCGAACGGCGTAACCGACACACAGACGAGCATCGTTGATCTGAACGCTGTAGCAGTAACAGGCAGCGGCGCGCCTGGCACAGTGTTTGCCGGTGCCGGCGTCGACGGCAGCGATGCGATAGTTGGCACCACTGGCGCGCTGGCAACTGCACGAGGCCAACTGGTTGTCGGGGTTGCCAACGTTGAGCTGATCAAGTCGGTCGTTTTGCGCGATCCGTTTGGCGGCACCAGCGCAGTGCCCGGTACGGTGGCGACGTTCACCATTCTTGCCCGTGTTAGCGGCAGCGGCACGATCAATGATCTGATCATCACCGACGCAATCCCCGCAGGCACCACCTACGCGCCCGGAACTCTCGCAGTGGATAGCGTCGCATTGAGCGACGCTGCCGATGGTGATGCAGGGGAAGCGTCTAATGCAGCTGGGATCGCGGTCGATCTGGGCGATGTTGCCTCGCAAACCAGCCGCGCCGTCACCTTTAATGTCACGATCGACTGAAAATCCAAGCCATGAAAAATAACAATAGCAACAGGATCATCGCTATGACGACCTTCAAAACCTTTACACTTGCACTGGCGGCCACCGCGATGGTGTTGCCGGGGGCCGGGTTTGCTGCGCAGGCCGCCGCTAGCCCTATTGTGCTGACCGGCGACGTAAAAGCGTTGAAGGTCACCACCGAAGCTGACGGTAGCGAGCGTACCGACCTTGTGGAACCCGCCGCCATTGTTCCCGGCGATCGTCTGATCTTCGGCACCGAATACGCCCATGATGGCGATGAAACGGTGAACGATTTCACTGTGACCAACCCGCTGCCAGCCGCTGTTCGGCTCGCGCCTGATGCTGATCCGGCGCTCGACGTTTCGGCCGATGGCGGCAAAACTTGGGGCAGGCTCGCCGTGGTCACCGTCGCCAATGCCGATGGGACCACGCGTCCCGCCACTCACGCGGATGTCACTCACATCCGCTGGGTGCTGGAAAGCGTTTCGCCGGGCGCAAAGGGTCGGCTCAGTTACCCAGCCATCATCCGCTGACCAGCGGGCGATCACCGCCATGTCCTGTGGGCGGATTTTAACACACAGGGCACACGCAGAGGACCGTAAATCATGAAGACCACCACCCAATTGCTGGGGGCGGTGAGCGCGTTTGCACTCGTCGTTATGTCCAGCACCCCTGCAATGGCCGTAGGGACCGATGCAGGGACCACCATTACCAACAACGTTTCTGTAACGTATAATGTCGGCGGCGTGGCTCAGAATGCTGCAACCGCCAGCGATACCTTTACCGTTGACCGCCGGGTCAACGTCAACGTCGTCAATGTTGGCGCTGCCACCAGCGTTTCGCCGGGTCAGAACAACGCTGTAATCGCATTTGATGTGACCAACCTGTCTAACAGCACGGTTGATCTTAACCTTACCACTGCACTCAATCTCGGAACTGCAGCCAACATCAGCAACTTCCGCATCTATCGCGATACCAATGGTGACCGTGTGCTGAGCGCTGCCGAATTGGCCGCTGGCCCGATCACCTTCCTCGACGAAGTCGCTGAAGACGCAACAGTCGCGGTCATCGTGCTGTCCAACATCGGTCTTAACGCCTCGAACGGTAATACCTTCGACGTTGTCCTGACCGCTAACGCACACGCTGCCGGAACGGCAGGGCTGGGCGCTGAACTGGTTGGAACAGTTGGAGCCAACACCGCTGGTATTGACACCGTGCTGTTTGACGGTGCTGGTGTGACCGATCTCGCCAACCAGGGCGATTTCTCCGCCAGGGGCAGATACACCGTGGCTGGCGCTCTCGTAACGGTCGCCAAGTCTAGCCGTGTGGTTCGCGATCCGGTCAACGGGACGACCAATCCCAAGGCCATTCCGGGCGCAACGGTTGAATATTGCATCACCGTGGCAAACGCTTCGGGCGCGGCAACCGCAACTGGTGTGAACGTCATCGATGATCTGCCATTTGACGTCACTTACGACAGTGTCTTTGGCATTTTTATCAATGGCAACGCGACATGCACCGCCGGTACCGCCGGTGGTACGTTTGGTGCGGCGGCAGGAACTGCTGGAGCAGACCGCGTCGCGGGTGGTCTCCTCGACGTGGTAGCCGGGCAGATTCGCTCGCTCTACTTCCAAGTCACGATCCGCTGATCAGGTCGAGATTTAGACTTTGCGTGTAACCCCCTCTTTGCGGCGCGTGGCAGCAGCACTCTTTGCAGTGCTGCTGCCATTCGGCGTGTCGCAAGAGGGGGCCAGCGCCCAAACTAATAATGGCGAAGTGGTGCGCACAATCACCAATATCGCCGAAGCTTCGTGGGATGCTGACGGGTCGCGCCGCCGGATTTCCAGCAATCCGATTCGGTTCGACGTCAGCTCAGCACCGCCCCCACCCCCGGTCATTCGGGTGTTCCGCCGTTCCCCCGGTGGCGGCGCGGAACTCGTGTATCGCGAACCCAGCTGTAGCGCCAACCCTGGCAATGTGCAGATTTCTCGCACCGCCGCCTCTGGCACCGCGCCAACTGCTAACGGTGCAACCGCCGTTACCACCGCAGTGGTGCAGCCGACTGATCAGCTGCGCGGCGGCGAGCCTCTGTTTTTTGAAGTGACGGCCCCCTCGGCCAACCGCGATCCCAATGCGATCGACAGCCTGACGGTTGTTTTGAGCACGCAAGATGGTGACCGCGAAACTATGACAGTTTTCGAAACCGCTCCCAATAGCGGCGTCTTTGCAGGTGTTATCAATACTTTGCGAATCCCTCCAGCCTTGGTGCAGGAAGATTGCCAACTGAGCGTTGGCGCGCAGTCGCGGATTACTGTCGCGGCAATGGATCCTGGTACGGGCGGCGTTTTGGTTGAAGCCAACGTCACTGTTCTGGTCGATCCGTTCGGCGTGGTGTTCGACAGTGAAACCGGCGCTCCGGTCGATGGCGCGCGCGTTACGCTGGTCGATGCGGTCACTGGCGCGCAAGCCACTGTGTTTGCCGAAGATGGCGTAACACCATGGCCTTCCAGCATTATTTCTGGCCAATTGATCACTGACGGTGCCGGGCGGACAGTGCAGATGGGACCGGGTGAGTTTTGGTTCCCGTTAACTTCACTAGGACGTTTCCGACTGGTGGTCGAACCACCGACCCCGTATACCGGCCCGTCGGTCGTCCCGCGAGAAGTGCTGGCGCGGCTAACGCGCTCAGATGGCCGCGCGTTCGTGGTTCGCGATGGATCATTTGGCGATGCTTTTGTGCTCGACGGCCCGATCCCGTTCGAAGTCGATATTCCGCTTGATCGCCCCAGTCTTGAGCTCGCTCTGACTAAGGCGGCATCGCGCGTGAATGCCGTGCCTGGAGACGCAATTTTCTATACATTGACGGTCCGGAACGCGGATCCTGCTCGCATCAAACGCGCCGTTGTCTTGACTGATTTGCCGTCCAAGTGGTTGAGATTGCGTGCTGATACGATCCGTATTAACGGCGCGCGCGCTCCTCAGGCGGTCACAATCACGCCTGATGGTCGCAGTTTTACGATTGCGCTCGGCGACCTTGCGGGCGGCGCTTTGGCGCGGGTAACCTATGCCATGACCGTGCGCCCAGATGCGCCTGCGGGACGTGCACTCAACGATGCTGCGGCAAGCGATTCGCTTGGCCGTCTGGCACGAGCCAGCGCGGCAGTTGATTTGCTGCGCGATGGAATCGCTGATCGCATGACGATTATCGGCCGGATTACCGACGGGCCATGCACGTTGGACGAAAAATCTCGCGTCGGCATCGCCGGTGTTCGGGTGTTGCTCGAAGACGGCAGCTTTGCTGTGACCGACGCTGACGGGCGTTACCATTTCGAGGGCGTGGTTCCTGGAACACACGTCGTGCAAGTGGCACGTATGACGCTGCCTGAAGGCGCAAAAATGATTGATTGCCAGCGGAGCACCCGCAATGCCGGCAGCGCATCTTCGCGCTTTGCTATCGGGCAGGGCGGTAGTTTGGTGGTCGCCGATTTCCACGCCGTTGTGCCTGAAAACGCTGCGCCGCTGGCGGTGCCGGACGGCGTCGCTGTGGCAGCTCCGGCTGCACCTGAAGCGGCGGCTGCGGTAACTGATTTCATCGCCCTGGGTGACGGCGAAGACGGCTTTTTGGCGCCGGCCCTCGATGCCAACCCTCGCGCACCGGCCGTGCGGGTCGCAGTCCGTCACCGCCGCGGGCAAAGTGTGCAATTGTTCGCCGATGGCAAGCCTGTTGATCCATTGGCATTCGATGGCACTCAGAATCCAGAGACGGGTCGCTTTGCAGTCAGCCAATGGCGCGGCGTGACGCTCATCAACGAGCGGACCGTGATCGAAGCCCGCATCGTCAACAGCTTTGGCGAAGTGACCAAGAATTTCACGCGCGAAGTGTTTTTTACGCGCACCCCGACAAAGATTGAATTCCTGCCTGAACAATCGAACCTGATCGCCGATGGCCGCACCCGCCCGGTGATTGCAATCCGCGTGCTGGATCGCAACAACCGTCCCCTGCGCGAGGGTATTGCAGGCAATTTCACGCTCAACGCGCCCTATGAAAGCGCTGAGCAGATTGATCGCCAGCAACTGAACCAGCTGACCGGCACCGCCCCTACCGCTGCGCGGTGGGTGGTCGAAGGCAATGACGGTATTGCACGCATCGAACTGGCCCCCACAATGGTCAGCGGCTCGCTCAGGCTCGCATTTGCCTTTGACGATGGCGAGATTACCCGTCGTCAAGAGCTTGATGCGTGGATTGAGCCGGGCGATATCGAATGGACGATTGTCGGCCTGGTCGAAGGCACCGTTGGCGCACGCTCAGTCGCTGATAATATGGAGCGCGCTGGGCAATTTGATAGCGATCTTGGCGATGATGCGCGTGTCGCGTTCTATGCCAAAGGCCGCGTGCTGGGCAAATACCTTGTCACACTCGCCTATGACAGCGCCAAACAGCGTGACGATCAACGTGTGCTCGGCGCGATTGACCCGCAGGCCTATTACACCGTGTTTGGTGATGCATCGGCCCGCAGGTTTGACGCAGCCAGCCGTGAAAAGCTGTATGTTCGGATCGAAACCTCGACGTTCTATGCGCTTTATGGTGATTTCCAGACAGCATTTAACCAGACGCGGCTGGCGAATTACAACCGCACTGCAACCGGGGTAAAAGCCGAAGCACGGGTCGGAAACGTCACCGCGCAGGGCTTTGCCGCCGAAATCGCCAGCCGGTTCCAACGCCAGGAAATTCAGGGGCAGGGTATCTCTGGGCCGTACAGCCTGGCGAGCCGCCGCATCCTTGCCAACAGCGAGCGCGTCACGATTGAAGTGCGCGACCGGTTCCGGCCTGAAGTGATCGTCGCGGTCCGGGAACTAACCCGCTTTGCTGACTATGACGTTGATTTGTTGTCTGGCACAATCAGCTTTGCAGCGCCGGTTCTGAGCCGCGATGAAAACTTGAACCCGCAATTCATAGTCATCGAATTTGAAGCCGATGATGCAGGCGAAGCCGAACTGAATGCGGGCGTGCGGGCTGACTGGACCAGCAACGACGGCGCTGTGCGGATCGGCGCGAGTGCGATCAGCGATGCGGGCCTGACCGGCGCTGATGGCAACGCTGCCCGCACCGATTTGGGCGCGATCGACCTGCTCGCCAAGATTGGCAATTCGACGGAAATCCGCGCAGAACTGGGTGTCAGCCGCCGCGAGGGTGACACCGCCACCGGTTGGCTGGTCGAAGCGCAGCACCAGACTGCTAAGCTCGATGTGCTC
Organism: Sphingomonadales bacterium; assembly: GCA_038224685.1. Lineage (GTDB taxonomy): Bacteria > Pseudomonadota > Alphaproteobacteria > Sphingomonadales > Sphingomonadaceae > Erythrobacter. The sequence continues at coordinate 5,948 of JBBRFG010000052.1, read as the reverse complement.
GCCTATGCCCGCCAGATTGATGGCGATTACGGCATCGGACAACAGAACGTGGCCGAACGTGGCCGCCGCCGGGTTGGTGTGGATGGCCGGGTGCTCTTGAGCCAGGAATTGAGCTTTGTTGGCAGCGTGTGGCAGGACGATAGCCTGATCGACGCCGCTCGTCGGCGCGCGGCGCAGGGCCAGTTGGTGCTCACCCGCCAACGCACAGATCTGCGCTTTGGGCTGGTGCATTTTACTGATCGTCTGGCCAATGGCGGAAGCGCAGCTTCCACCGTGCTGGAAGCTGGCGCGACGCAGCGCTTGTTCGACAACAGGCTGGAACTGTCAGCAGGCACTGCCGTGGCATTGGGTAAGGCGACAAGCGTTGATCTGCCGGCGCGTCACCGGCTCGGGGTCCGATATGCGATCACGCAGGACGTTCGGTTGGTTGGCACTTATGAAATCGCTGACGGCGAGACGTTGAACGCGCGCCAGTTGCGCGGCGGGGTCGAAGTTGCACCTTGGCAGGGCGGGAAAGTGGTAACCACGCTGGGTCAGGAAAGCATCGGCGAGAACGGCACCCGCAGCTTTGCCGCGTTTGGCCTGTCACAGACCTTACAGATCACCCCAACCCTTACGATTGATGCGACCATTGATGGTAACCGCACAATCGGCGGTGCGGCAGCCAATGCGCTGAACGCGGGCGGAGTGATCAATCCTGCCCAGCCGGTCGCCAGCGGCGGGCAGTTGAATGGCGGACTGCTGTTCGAAGATTTCACTGCAGCCACGTTCGGCGCAGCCTGGCGCAAGGATCGCTGGAGCGTGACAGGCCGGGGCGAAGTGCGCGACGGCGAAACCGCCGACCGCAAAGGCTTCACCTTTGGTGCGATCCGCCAATTGGGCGAGGGCAGCTTGGTCGGTTCGGGCGGCACCTGGACCCGCGCCGAGGCGAGCAATGGTGCGGTGAGCGAAATCATCGATGCCAGCATCGCCTTTGCCCACCGCCCTGATGCCTCACCGTTGGCGATGCTTGGACGGCTTGAATATCGCAGCGACCGCGTGACTGGTGCAGTCGCGGGCGAAGCTGGCGGTGCTGGCGGAGCCGGACGTACCGCGCTGGTGGTCGATGGCGATGCAACCTCGCGCCGCCTGGTAGCGAGCCTGTCGACCAACTTCAGCCCACGCGGCGAAGTGGAAGGCGCCGAAGTGCGCCGCCATGAATTCGCATTATTCTTGGGTGCGCGTCATAATTTCGATCAGTTTGAAGGCACCGAATTTTCGGGAACCAACGTGCTTGCCGGCGTCGATGCTCGGATTGGAATTGGCGAACGTTTTGAATTGGGCGCAAGCGCGACAGTGCGCACCAATCTCACCGACGAAGTGACCAGCTTTGCGTTTGGCCCGACCATCGGCGTGGTGCCTGCCAAGGGCACGTTAGTGACCGTCGGCTATAACATCGAAGGCTTCCGCGATGGCGATTTCGGTGCGGCACGTAACACGACCAAGGGCGTCTTTGCAGCAGTGCGGCTGACATTCGATGCCGATAGCTTCAACATTCTGGGACTGGGGAAGTAGGCGACAGTGGCTTCCCCGGCGAATTACAAAACTAACCGTTTGTTTACCATGTTTTCCTATCGCGCAATGATGGGACGCGATAACAAATTGCGAAATTGGCCTGCAACGCTTGGCCACACGAAGCGGGTCTTGGCCGCGATAATCGGGTCATTGCTCGCCGGTGCACTGGCTGCGCCAGCGGCTGCGCAATCGGTCACCACGATAGTTAATGGGACCGATGGGGCTGTCGGCAGCGCACAAACCTGCACCGCGCCGCTTGTGCGCGATTTCACCGTGACGGGTACCTTTCTGGTCGCCGATGTCGATTTGGGCGTTTACGTGCAGCACGCCCAGCGCGGGGATATCCGGGTTACCTTGCAGGCGCCTGATGGTACCCGGGTGCAACTGGTTGATGGTAATATCGTGATCAGCGGTGACAATCTCCATGTATTGCTGAACGATGCTGCGACACAGCTGGTCAACACCGATGGCGATACCCGCAACCAGTCGACCACCGCGCCGCCGCCATTCCAGAACACCTATCGCCCGAATGGCGCGCTGTCGGCGTTCAACGGGCGGCAGGCGAATGGCATCTGGCGGATGGAAATCTGCGATATTCGCCCGGCGACGACCAACGGCAATTTCCGCCACGCGGAACTGTATCTGACACCTCAGACTGCCGATTTGTCGTTAACCAAACTGCTCATCGGATCGCCGCCCAACGCAGGCGGCAGCGTTTCTTGGCGCTTGTCGGTATTTAATGCTTCAACTTCGACCGGGACGGCGAGCGGGATCGCGGTGCGCGATACGCTGCCTGCCAATTTCACGTTCAGCAGCGCGAGCGGTACGGGCACGTTCAACGCAGCGACGGGCATCTGGACAGTCGGTGCGCTGGCTCCGGGCGAAGTCGCGATCATCACTATCACCGGATCGGTAGCGTCAAGCCCCGGCACGACTGTGACCAATACCGCCGAAATCAGTGCGAGTAGCGTTCTTGACCCGGATTCGACCGTGAACAACGGCGCAACCGGCGAAGATGATTTCGCGGTATCGGCCTTTGTGGTGCAATCAGGGCGCGCTGCCGGGATTGCTCCACAATTGGCCTGCCCGGCTGGCTTTTCAGTGTTTGGTTGGGGCGCAATTTCGGGCTGGACGCCCGGATCGACCGATAACACCTATGCGTTCGCCAGTTTTGGTAACACCCGTTTCCGCCTGACCAATGACGGGACGTATCAGAATATCGCTGCTTTCGGCGGACAGTCGCCTGCAGTGAGCAGCGGCATAACCGGGGGGCTTTCGCCAGCACAGCCCGGTCTAATAATAGTCGCAGACCAAGCTAGTCAGGCCGGCCGAGTGGAGCTGACGATGACCTTGCCGCGTCCGTTCATTGGGGTGCAATTCACTGTCTTTGACGTCGATTTTTTTGCGGGCCAGTTTGCTGACCGGGTCGAAGTAACCGGCAGTTTTGGAGGCACAACCGTTTTGCCGGTTTTGACCAACGGCAGCGCGAATTTCGTGCAGGGCAACGTCGCGATCGGTGATGCGCTTTCGGCAGACACCGAACCATCTGGCAACGTAGTGGTTACCTTTAACGGCGCGGTCGACACGATCGTGATCCGCTATGGCAATCACACAACTGCGCCCGCCAACCCAGGGCAGCACGCAATAAGCGTGCACGATCTGATCGTGTGCAACCCGTTTGCTGCCCTTTCGGTAACCAAGGTTAGCTCACTGATCTCGGATCCGGTCAACCTCGGGACTAATCCAAAAGCGATTCCTGGTGCGCTGGTCGAATATCTAATCTCTGTCGCCAATACTGGCACTTCCGCTACTGATGCCAACAGCGTGGTGGCGATCGACAATGGGCCCGCCGATGCCAAGCTGTGCCAAATCGCCATCGCAGGTGGTCCTGTAGTGTTCACTGATCCCGGCGGATCAGGCCTCACTTACAACTTTGTGTCGCTGAGTTCGTCCACCGACAACCTTGAGTTTTCCAACGATGGCGGGGCCACCTGGGCACATATCCCGGTGGCTGATGCGCAGGGGTGCGCTTCGAGCGTATCAAGCTTCCGGGTTCGCCCCGGCGGCGGGCTCGCAGCGGGACGAAGCTTTACGCTGCGGGCACGTTACATCGTCGAGTAAACATGCGATCAAAGTATCAAATTATGACGGAAACGCACACATTTCGGGATGGCGGCGGCGACGGCATGACAATGCCGAGATAAGTCGGTGCGAGCCGTAAGGCGCTAACCGGTGGTTTACCAATTTTAACTAAAGTAGCTGGATGGTATCGTGCATTCACATAGTCCGCCGGTTGCTGGCATTGCTGCTGGTTGTGTGCGGCTTGATGTGGGCCGGAGCAGCGCAGGCGCAGAACTGCGGCCAGGCAACCACGCAAGGTGCGGCCCCGGCAAGCTGGGAAACCTATTGCTGGCTGAACCTTACCAACTACAATGATATAACGGCCCGCACGGCTGGCGGACAGAACCTCACCTTTGCGCTACCCGATGGATCGACTCTTTCGCTGAACTTGCGCGTTACCGGCGGGACAGGCACCGCCTATAACGCCGTCACCGCTCCGACATGGACTGGCGCGGCGATCGGTAACACTTCGTTTATCGGCATTCCTGGGCGCCCGGCCCTATACACTGCTACGGGCGGTACCCGCACACTTGCGTTTTCGGCAATCACCCTGACGCCGCCGGTTGGAGCCAGCGCGTCGGCATATTCGTTCGTGGTCGCCGATGCCGAATCGACCAATGGAGGCGAGTCGCTAAGCCTGGTGACCAATGGCGGTGTGTGGCAATTGCTAGACAGCGTTGCGCCGATTTCTGGCAACACCTTCCCATCGCTGACGGGAGTAGGCACAAACACTGCTAATGTGGGCGGTGCTGATGGTACGGTGGGAGCCTATATCCTTGGCAGCAATAGCCCGACCAGCGTCACAGTTCAGACCGTAGCGGGCGGATTGCAGGGGGTGATGTTTGCCGTTCGATTCGCTTCAATCCGGTTGCAAAAAACGATCTCCGGCCCGCGCGCCAACGCCGCAGACCAATTCCAATATCAAATCGCTTCAACCAGTAACGGGGCAACTATTACGAGCGGAACGACGACCGGCAGCGGTGCCGGACCGTTCGCGACCCCACCGCTGGTTATGGCGGCGGGACAAGCCATAACCCTGCGCGAAACGATGGCATCGGGCAGTGTCGGCACGCTCGCTCAGTACAGCTCGACATTGACCTGTGTGAACACATCCGGGCCGACCCGTTCAACTCTACCGACCAACGTCACGACAACCAGTTTCAACCTCGGTCAGCTTCAATTTGGGGAATCGCTGGTTTGCACGTTCACCAATGGCGCGCATCCGCGCCTGGCTTTGCGAAAGGCGCTGGCTGCCGATGGGCGGCGCTTTGCTGACGACCAGTTCACGATCCGCATTCGACAGGGCCAGACGTCTGTCGCTTCATCGACCACCACAGGCACGGGTGCAACCGTTACGGCGGGCAATACCGGCGTGGTCCAATTGATTGCTGGCAGCGCCTACACACTCGACGAAATTGCAGCGGGAACCACAAATCTGGCCAATTATGCTGCGACGATGGCGTGCACCAATACCACAACCGGCACGGGCACAACCTTGCCGACCGCGCTGCCCGGCACGATCACGCCCCGGCTTGGTGACTTGATCACCTGTACGATCACTAACACCCGCGTGGCTACTGCGGTGCTAGAAGTCACCAAAACCAGTACAGTGATCTCCGACCCCGTAAACGGAACCGCCAATCCCAAGGCGATCCCCGGGGCGATTATCGAATATTCGATCAATGTCAGGAATATTGGTGACCGCGCCGTTGATGCAAGTTCGATCGTGATCATCGATGAGATGCCCATTGATATGGCGTTTGCCACCGGCACCCCGGTGACCTTTGCCGACGGCTCACCAACGAGCGGCCTTAACACCTTTAATTCATCAACTATGGTGCGGTTTTCTTCGGCGCCGGGGCAAGCCGGCCCATTCACTTACGTGCCCAACGGAAGCTTCGATCAGAATGTGCGAGCCATTCGGATTGCCCCAACAGGCACGATGGCGGCGGCCACAAGTGCCACCAATCAGCCCAGCTTTACGATCCGTTTCCGCGCGCAAGTGAGGTGACCAGCAATAGCGACGGGTCAATTGTCGGTTTCACCGATGGATCCGTGTCCACTACGGGTGGTTGATCGCCATTGCGCATGCTTACATTGCCGCAGCCTATTCGCGATGCAATTATGACCCGGCAAAGGCCCTGGAAAACTCGATGGCGTATAGCAATTTGGACGATGCCACCCTCTCTGAGATCATTGAAATGGCGCTTAGCGATTTAGCGAGTTTCGCCAATATCGAGGCGCTTCATGGCATGCGCCCGGATGACGTAAAA
>JBBRFG010000051.1:0-15837 GCA_038224685.1 Sphingomonadales bacterium | reverse complement strand
GCAGTGATCGCCTGATCGAGTTCGGCTTTATCCGCGCAAGCCGCTGTGCACGCGGTGCTCCGCGCAGTCAGCTCTCCCAAGATTGCTTCTGCATCGACCTTGCGGTCGAGCTGCGCATAGGCCAGCGCCAGATCGCGCTTTGCTGAGATCATGCCGGGCGCATACTTTATCGCGTTTTCCAACGGCTTGCGTGCCTTCTTCGCATCGCCCTGCCGCATAAATGATGCACCCAGCAGATAGTTGGCTTCGGGATTTTGCGGGGCGACCCGGGTCACGCGGGCAAAGTGGCTCGCTGCCCGCGCGAAATCACCGGAATTGAATGCATCAACGCCCTTGCGATATTCTTCGGCAGCATCGTACCGGGGCGCGCTTACGCTGGGTGACCCTCCCCCGCCCCCCCCGCCGCCGCCGCCGCCTGCCGCCGATACGTCAGAGACCGGAGCCAGAGCAATTGCACCGGCAGCAATCAGGGCGAATGCGCTGATGCGGTTCATCGTCGAATAGCGAAGCTTAGCGGACATGTCGTTCTCCTATGATTGAGCAGTAGCACAAACAAAGTCAGAACCGGAGAAATGTTTTATTTTCTGATGTAACGCATCAATCCGATTTTACCGCAAACTCACCACATTATCGCTGGCTGCCCGCACGCGGGTGCCGTTGAACAGGCTCATCATCGGCTCATCGGCGACAGTGACCACCTGCGCGGCGCCATAGCCGTTAAAGCCGGTCTTCATCGCCGCGCCGTAAGCCCCAATCATCCCAATTTCGAAATAGTCGCCGGCCTGAATGTCGGCGGGCAGCGCGAACGGGCCTCTCATGTAATCGGCATCGTCGCAGGTCGGGCCATAAAATGCGAAATCGGCGTCGTCTTCGATCAGGTCATCTTCGAGCGCGCGCACCGGGAACCGCCATGCCACGTGCGCGGCGTCATACAATGCGCCGTAGGCCCCATCGTTGATATAGAGTTCATCGCCGCGGCGCTTGTTCACCTGCACGATCATCGAGCTGTATTCCGCGCTTAGCGCGCGGCCGGGTTCGCACCACAACTCGGCGTTGTAAGCGATGGGCAGCGCTTCAAAATGTTTGGCGATAATTGCAAAGTAATCTTCCATCGGCGGCGGTTCGAGACCGGGATAGGCGCTGGGAAAGCCGCCGCCTACATCGATCATGTCGATCACCACCGATGCTTCGGCGATGGCTGCACGAGTGCGGTCGAGCGCCTGCACAAACGCAAACGGGCTCATCGCCTGGCTGCCGACGTGGAAGCACACGCCCAGCCAGTCACAATGCTGGCGGGCCTGCTGAAGCAGTTGCGGCCCTTCGATCAGGTCGCAGCCAAATTTGCTGGCAAGGCTAAGTTCCGAATACTCGGACGACACCCGCAGCCGGACGCACAGCCGCAAATCGCGCGGCGCATCGCCGGTTTCGCGGTTGCGGCAAGCATCGATGATCTTTTCCAGTTCCTCAACCGAATCGAGGCTGAAGGTACGCACGCCGTGGTCGAAATAGGCTTCGGTGATCGCCGCCGGGGTTTTTACCGGGTGCATGAAACACAGCACAGCCTGTGGCAGGATGCCGCGCACCAACCGCACTTCGGCAATCGATGCGACATCATAATGGGTCACGCCCGCGTCCCACAAAACCTCAATGAGGTCAGCGGCCGGGTTGGCTTTGACCGCATACAGCACCTTGCCCGGAAACTTCTCAACGAAGAAACGGGCAGCGCGCCGCGCAGCGTGCGGGCGGTTGAGAATTACAGGTTCGTCCGGACGAAGATCGCGGACTACAGCCAATGCGTCAGGATAGATGTGCAACTCAAGGGACCCCCGAAACGGTTTGTGAAAACCATAAAACGACAAGCTGCCTTGCGGTTAGGAAGTCCCCTTGGGGCAGCGGGAACGGGGCAAGTAAGGCTTGGGGGGGGAATTGCAAATGAAAAATGGGTGGAACATGGGTCGTGCCGGGGCCAAATGTTACTTTTCCAAGACACTCCCCCACGCACGACCGGAATGTGACTGAACAATCGTGAAATTGGCTGATTTCGGGGGCCGCTAAAAAGTGATTCGCGGCACCTGATCGACGCTGCCTTGCTCGCTATCGTCAAGCTGGTGGAAATCGGCCTCGGCGAATCCGAGGCGATTGGCGAACAGTACTGCCGGAAAAGATTCGCGCGCGCTGTTGAACCGGGCAACCGCTGCGTTCAATGCGCGGCGGGCGGCGGCCAGTTTGTCTTCGACATCGCCAAGTTCGGTCTGAAGCGACTGGAAATTCGCCGATGCTTTCAGATCGGGATAGGCTTCCCCCAAGGCCAGCAGATTGTCGAGCGCGACGCGCAACTGGGCTTCGCTGCCCGATGCTGGCGCACCCTTGGTCGCAGCATTGCGCGCTGCAATCACCGATTCCAGCGTCTGCGCTTCGTGCCCGGCATAACCTTTGACGGTATCGACCAGATTGGGGATCAGATCGTGGCGCTGGCGCAGCTGCGCATCAATATCACCGATGCCCTGCCGCACGCTTTGCCGCAGCCCAACCAGATTGTTATAGATGCCGACCACGATCACGATGATGACAATCACCACCGCCAGCACAACCCACCCGATCAGCCCCATTGTCATCCCCTTTACCCATTTGCTGCAATTGTTCCCGGCCCATGGTAAAGGTTCGCGCGGGAGAGGCAATGCGCACGAATATCGACACCTTGATGCAGGGCCAGCTGGGCGAATGGCTGGCCGGGCAGGCAGACATGCGCGCCGCGGCAAAGGCAGAGGCGACCTCGCGCTGGGTGTGGGGTGCGGTGATCCTGCTGCCTGCCCTCGCCTTCCTCTGGTTTGGCCCGGCATTGCCCCCGGCCTTCAAAGCATTCATCGCGCTTGCCGGGGTGATCGCAGCCAGTGTGTGGGGTTACCGGCCGATTGCCGATGCGAAGAAAGCGATCAAGATCGGGATCAATTCGGCCATCGCCGCCAGTTTTGGCATCGCTTATGATCATGATATCGAGCCGGGGGCAGAGTTCGCAGCGGCGCAAACCTATGGCCTGGTGCCCAGTTATGACCGATCAAGTTTTGAAGATCGGTGGCATGGCACGCTCGAAAATCAACACTTCAACCTGTACGAGGCGCAGCTGGAGGAACGGCGCGGTTCGGGCAAAAACCAGCGCTGGGTGACGGTGTTTCGCGGGGTCATTATCCAGATGGGGTTTGGCCGCGCGTTCCGGTCAACCACGCTGCTGCAACGTGCCGGTGCGCACCGCAAATGGCTCGGCCTTGGCGGGGCCAAAGACAGCGTGAGTTTTGCGGGCCACCGGCTTGACCGGGTCGATCAGGTGCATCCCGCGTTTGCCGATGTGTTCGGACTGTTCAGCGATGATCAAGTCGAAGCCCGCGTGCTGGTGCATCCCAGCTATGTCGAACATCTGTTAAAACTGGAAAGCGCGTTTGGCGCAAAGGAACTGCGCGCGCTGTTCCGCAGCGGTGAAGTCATTATCGCAGTCGAAGGGCGCGATCTGTTTGAAAGCGGGGCGATGGACGCGGGCACCGACCGTGCGCGCGCCGAACAAGCGGCACAGCAATTCGCCGCATTGGCGGGCTTGGCCCTCGCGATCAACCAGAACGAACGCGGGCGGGTGATCGATCGCGGCCCGGCGGCGAGCTGACCGCCAAACCGGGCGGTGCGCGCGCTATTCCTCGCCCGCCGCAATCGGATAGGCCGCCGGGGCAAGCGCCAGCATGACGTTCACATTCTCGCGGATGTTGGCCATCGTTACCCCGCCATCGAGCACTTGATAGCGCGTCATCCCCAACGTCTTTTGTGCGAAATCGGCCCAAATCTTGATCGCCGCTGTATCATCATTGGCTTTGGCGAGGGTTTCAAGGGTGGTGCCTGCGGGCAGATCAAACCGCATCTGCATCATGATCCCTTGGCAGCCGGGCACGCCGTTGGCATCGCAGGCCGTTCCAAACAGGAAATAGTTCGCATCTTCCGCAGTCTGAGCAACCACAAACACCGCGTCTGTGTCGCCCTGCTCCAGCACCTGATGGCCAAGCGCGCCGACCACGACGATCAGATCGTCCTGCGTCACCGATGCCTTGATCTGGTCAGGCACATAATCCTGCGCCGCTGCGGGCGCAGCAGTCACTGCCAGCACGGCAGCCACGACCAGTGTTGGATACCGGCGCATCATTGTTCCCCTCTCAGCCCCGCAGGGCACAGTGCTTAACTCAGTCGGTCGCGGAAATCTTCGTATTCGAACCGTTTGATACAGTCGAGCGCATCGCTTTCACTGTCCCACATCCAGATCGAAGGCAGCGCGACGCCGTTGAAGGTGGTGGTCTTGACCATCGAATAATGCGCCTGATCGAGGAATGCGAACCGTGCGCCGGGTTCTGCCGCAACCGGCAGTCGGTAATCGCCGATCACATCGCCTGCAAGGCAGGATGGCCCGCCCAGCCGGATTGGGATGATGTCCGCATCATCTCGCTCGCCCAGCATTGCGGGGCGATAGGGCGCTTCGAGCACATCGGGCATGTGGCAGGTGGCGCTGATATCGGCGATGCCGAACGGCACTTCGTTGAACCCGACATCGAGCAGCGTGCCGACCAGAATCCCCGCATCCAACGCCACCGCCTCTCCCGGCTCCAGGATGATCTGGCAGCCGGTATCCTCGGCGGCGTCTTTCAGGAACTCGACGAGTTCTTCGCGCTGATAATCGGCGCGGGTGATGTGGTGGCCGCCGCCCATGTTGATCCATTTGAGCTGCGCGAAAAACGGCTCGATCACGTCGAACACCCGGTCCCATGTGGCCTTTAGCGGCTCGAAATCCTGTTCGCACAGGTTGTGGAAATGGATGCCTTCGATCCCCTCCATATGCTCTTCGGTCAGTTGGTCGAGCGGGAAGCCGAGGCGCGATCCCGGCGCGCTGGGATCATATTTGTCGGTTTCGCCGGTGGCGACCTGCGGGTTGATGCGCAGGCCAACGCTGACCTTCGCGCCGTTCGCCGCCGCATGATCAAGGATCAATTGCGCGCGGGCATATTGGCCGGGAGAATTGAAGATGACGTGATCGGAAAGCCGGCAGATTTCCTCCAGCTCCTCGGGCTTAAACGCGGCGGAATAGGTCGCAATTTCGCCGTCGTAGAATTCCGACGCGAGCCGCGCTTCCCACAGGCCGGAGGTGGAAACACCATCGAGATATTCGCCAAGGATCGGTGCAGCCGACCACATGCTGAATGCTTTCAGCGCAGCAAAAATCTTAATGTCGGCGCCGTCGGCAATAGCCGCATCGCGCACGCCTGCCAGCACCCGGCAATTGGCGCGCAGCTTGGCCGCGTCCACCACGAAAGCGGGGCTATCGACGCGGGCAAGGTCAAAATGGGCGAACGCGCCCGGATCACCGGCTTTGGTTTGCATTGGTGGTTTGGTCCTGAAATTGGTTCGCGCAGAGATCGCAGAGGAGCAGAGATCGCAGAGGAGCAGAGATCGCAGAGAAAAATTAGTCTGGGTGGTAGTTGTTCACCAACCGCCGGATGCCGGCCGTCATGGTGGCGGCTGAGAAATTCATAAGCAGCCCGACGGACTGCTTGGATAGCCTCAGATAAGTCGTCAATTGCCGCGCGTGCACATTATTCAACGCTTCAACAGACTTAATTTCCAAGATAAGTTGCCGCTCAACAAGAATGTCGATCTTGAAGGCCGCGCCGAAGGCATGACCATCAAATTCTATAGGGACCGGCACCTGCCGTTCAGCCAGAAACCCTCGCTTTTCGAGACGCCCCGCAAGCACCGTTTCATAGACGGTCTCAAACAGCCCCGGTCCAAGTTCCCGATGGATACCGATAGCTTCTTCAATGACCACAGCGGTAATGTCATTAATCGCCATTCCAATTCCTCTGCGATCTCTGCTCCTCTGCGGTCTCTGCGCGAAACAAACTAGAACCTAACCGGCCCGTCCATTTCCTCGACCGTCCAAGGGAGCCCGTGTGCGTTCAGCATCGCCATAAACGGATCGGGATCCATCTGTTCAATGTTAAACACGCCCTCCCCCTTCCAATCACCGCGCACCATCATCGCCGCGCCAATCATTGCGGGCACGCCGGTGGTGTAGCTGACCGCCTGATTGCCGGTCTCCTCGTACGCGGCTTCGTGCGAACAGATGTTTTTGATGTAGAAAGTCTTCTCGCCCGACCCGTCCAGCGCCTCACCAGTGGCGATGACGCCGATATTGGTGTTGCCCGTGGTCGTCTCGCCAAGGCTTTCGGGCTTGGGCAACACGGCTGCAAGAAACTGCAGCGGGATAATTTCGCGGCCCTGATACTTTACTGGCGCAATGCTGGTCATGCCGACATTCTGCAACACGGTGAGGTGGGTGATATACTGATCGCCAAACGTCATCCAGAACCGCGCACGCTCCAGTTCGGGCACGAACCGGGCGAGGCTTTCCAGCTCTTCATGATACATCAGATACATGTTCTTTGGCCCGACCGCTTCAAAGTCGAACGCCACTTTGTTCGACATCGCCGGTGTTTCAACCCAAGCGCCGTTCTCCCAATGGCGGGCGGGCGCGGTCACTTCGCGGATGTTGATTTCAGGATTGAAGTTGGTGGCAAACGCCTGCCCATGATCGCCGCCGTTGCAGTCGAGAATATCGAGCTGCCGGATGGTTTTGAGCTTATGCTTCTTGAGCCACATGGTGAACACCGACGTAACGCCCGGATCAAACCCGCTGCCGAGCAGCGCCATCAGCCCCGCGTTCTCGTACCGATCTTGATAGGCCCACTGCCAGTGATATTCGAACTTGGCCTGGTCCTTAGGCTCGTAATTGGCGGTGTCCATGTAATCGACCCCGGCTTCGAGGCAGGCGTCCATGATCGGCAAATCCTGATAGGGCAGCGCGAGATTGACGACCAGACCTGCCCCGACTTTGCGGATCAGATTGACCATCGCGGGGACTTCTTCGGCATCGATTTCATAGGTCGCGATCTCGCGCCCGCAGCGTTCCTTCACGCTGGAGGCGATGGCATCGCATTTTGATTTGGTGCGGCTGGCCAAGTGGATTTCGGGGAATATTTCGGGATTGAACGCCATTTTGTGGACGCAGACCGAACTGACCCCGCCCGCGCCAATCACGAGGACAGGTTTGGGAACTGTGATGGATTTTGCTGCCGACATGATAAGAACCCTTCGTAATGCGAATCTTGCGCTGCACCTAGTCGAATGCATGAACGGGGACAAATGATCCAAACCCAATTGAGCCAAGTGCCATCGAGAATGCCAACCGGTGAAGGCGTGCGCGCTGCGGCCCAGGCAATCGCAGCGATTCTGCCGCCCACCCCGCTGTTGCCGGTGGAAATCGGCGGCGTGCAGGCGTGGGTCAAGGCCGAAGTGCTACAACCTGTCGGCGCGTTCAAGATCAGGGGCGCATGGTGGCGGCTGGTGAGCCTGTCGGCGCACGAACGCGCAGGCGGCGTTGTGGCGGTATCATCGGGCAATCATGCGCAGGGCGTTGCGTGGGCGGCGCAGCGGCTGGGCATCAGGGCGACGATTGTGATGCCGCATGATGCGCCGCAGGTGAAGCTCGTCAACACCAAAGCGCTCGGGGCAGAGGTGGTGCTGTATCAGCGCGCTCCCAAGGAACAGGGGGGCGAAGACCGCGACGGCGTGGCGGCAAACCTGGTCGCGGCCCGCGGCGGCACGCTGGTGCACGCATTCGGCGATGCGTGGGTGATCGAAGGCCAAGGCAGCGCCGCGATTGAAATCGCCGCTCAGCTGGGCCGCGCGCCGTCTCGCATTATTGCCTGCTGCGGCGGCGGCGGGCTGGCGGCAGGCCTTGGTTTGGGCGCGCCAGATAGCGCCATTTACCCGGTTGAACCGGTCGGCTGGGACATGGTGGGCCAATCGATGGCGGCAGGTGCAATCGTCTACGCTGCGCCCGATGCGCCAAAGACGATCTGCGACGCGCTGCAACCCAACGCCACCAAACCGCTCAACCTTGCGCTGCTAAGCGGACGGGCCGAACCCGGCGTGGCGGTGACCGATGCAGAAGTGCGCAGCGCGCAGCGGTTCGCCTTTGCCAATCTGCGGCTGGTGGTGGAACCCGGCGGCGCAGCGGCGCTTGCAGCGGCGCTCGCTGGGAAGGTGCCGGTCGACGAGAGCACCGTGATCATGCTCACCGGCGGGAATGCCGACCCGGCTGCCTTTGCCCACACGATTGCCAGCGCAGACTAACCTGTGGAAAGCGTCACATTGGCGACACGCTTGCGCCATATTACAATCGCCTGACGTTAGGTAAGGACATGGAAAACCAGATGGCGGCACAGGCTGAGCGGATCATCGAAAACGCAGTGGTCCGCAAGGACGCAGGCTTGGGCGACAAGCTTCTCGACAAGGCGTTTGCGTTGGCGTTCAAAGGGTTGGTCTACGCCCAGATTTGGGAGGACCCTGTGGTCGATATGGAAGGCCTTGCCATACAGCCCGATAGCCGGGTGATGTGCATCGCCAGCGGCAGCTGCAACGCGCTGTCGTACCTCACCGCCAATCCTGAAAGCATAACGGCGGTTGATCTGAACAGCGCGCATGTGGCGCTGGGCCAGCTTAAAATTGCAGCGATCAAGCATCTGCCCAATTACGAACGCTTTCACCGATTTTTCGCGCACGCCGATCACAAGGAAAACAGCGAAGTTTACAAAACCATGATCGCCCCGCACCTTGATGCACACAGCCGGGCCTATTGGGAAAAACGCGACATTCGCGGGCGCCGCCGCATCTCGTATTTCACCAAAGGTATCTATAAAAAGGGGTTGCTGGGCAATTTCATCGGCTTGGCCCACGTTTTTGCCAAACTTTACAAGATCGATCTTGGCAAAGTGCTCGAAGCGCAATCGCTGGAGGAACAGCGCGAAGTGTTTGAGCGGGAGCTCGCCCCGGTGTTCGAGAAAAAGTTCATCCGCTGGCTGACCGATCAGCCCGCTGCATTGTTTGGGCTCGGGATTCCACCGGCGCAATTTGAACATCTCGCCGGGGATGAACGCATGGCCGAAGTGCTGCGGCGGCGGCTGGAAAAGCTCGCCTGCGATTTCGAGGTGAAGGACAATTACTTCGCCTGGCAGGCGTTCGGGCGCAGGTACAGCCGAGCCGAAGGCGCGCCGCTGCCGCCCTATCTGCAACGCGCCAATTGGGAAGCGATGCGCGAACGGATTGGGCGGATCGATGTCGTGCGTGCCAACATGGTCGATTGGATCGGCGCGCGCGCGCAAGCAAGCATGGACCGCTTCGTGCTGCTCGATGCGCAGGATTGGATGAACAACGCCCAGCTTGATGATTTGTGGACGCGTATTACCCGCGCCAGCCGTCCCGGCGCGCGGGTGCTGTTCCGCACGGCGGCCGAGCCTAGCCTGCTGACCGGGCGGCTGAATGATGCGATCCTGTCGCAATGGCGTTACCTTGCGGAAACCTCGGCCGACCTTACCCGCCGTGATCGTTCGTCGATTTATGGCGGCGTGCATGTGTACGAGCTGGCCTGATGGCGAGCGCCAGCAGGCCTGCCGGTCACGCCGCGTTGATGGACGAGGTCTATCGCGGGCAGCGGCACATCTATGATTTTAGCCGAAAATATTACCTGTTCGGGCGTGACACGCTGATCGCGAAGCTGGATGCACGGCCAGGAATGCGGGTGCTGGAGGTGGCGTGCGGAACGGGCCGCAATCTCGCCAAGATCGGCGTAGCGTGGCCTGGCGTGCGGTTGTTCGGGCTCGATATCTCGTCCGAAATGCTCAAAAGCGCGCGCGCCGCGCTTGGCGCTGAAGCGCGTCTGGGCGAAGGCGATGCGTGTTCGTTCGATCCGGGCGCGCTGTTGGGCGAGCCGCAGTTTGACCGGATTGTGCTGTCCTATTCGCTATCGATGATCCCCGATTGGGAACGCGCGCTCAATCATGCGGCAGGCCTGCTGGCTGATGGCGGCACGTTGCAGATCGTTGATTTTGGCGATCTTGGCGGCCTGCCCCGCCCGCTGGCTTCGATGCTGCGAGCATGGCTGGCCAAGTTTCACGTCGCTCCGCGCGCCGACATGGCCGAGGTAGCGGCAAGGATTGCCGCCGCACGCGGGTTGGGCCTGAACAGCGAGCGCGGCCCGCTGGGGTATTTCCAACTCTATGTGCTCGGCGCAATATAGGTTGCATTTGACAATCGTTCCCCGCTCTCGCAGGTAGTTTCGCGATAGCTTTCGAGAGGGGATCAATCGATGCAAGCGCAAATGCTCGCACCCGCCGCTGTGCTGGTGCTGTGGACTTTGATGGTGCTGTTCTGGGTGTTGGTGACGCGGAATGCCGCGTTCGGCAGAATGGGGATCACCTTGTCCAACCTGCCCGCTGGCGGGCGGTATCAGGACAGAGAAAGCGAAATGCCCAACCGGGTCAGCTGGAAATCGCACAACTATACCCACCTGATGGAGCAGCCGACGATTTTCTATCCGGCGGTGGTGATCATCGCAATGATGGGAGCCGACGGCATCGATGTGCTGCTGGCGTGGATTTACGTGGGCTTGCGGATTTTCCATTCACTTTGGCAGGGGCTGGTCAATACCATTCAGGTGCGGGTGGCACTATTCATGCTCAGCACCACCACGCTGGTCGTGCTGGCGGTGCGCGCGATTATGGCAACATTGCTTGCGGACCCCTCCGCGCTTCCTGTTTAAAGCCCGTTTCAAGGAAATAACATCATGATCGGAATGGACATTCTTCAACCTGTCGTCGCGCTTCTGGCGTGGACGATGATCATGTGGGTGTGGATGTATGCCACCCGCATCCCGGCGATGAACAAGGCCGGGATTGATGCCAAGAACCTTGTGGGCAGTAATGGGGCGAGCCTGCGGGCCGAATTACCCGACGCCGTCAGCTGGAAAGCAGACAATTACAACCACCTGCACGAAGCGCCGACATTGTTTTATGCGGTCGCCATCGTGCTGGCGATCATCGGCCAAGGCGACGGGTTCAACACCCTGCTTGCGTGGGCCTATGTCGGGCTGCGCGTGGCGCACAGCATCGTGCAGGCAACGGTAAACCGGGTGCTGGTGCGGTTCGCTTTGTTCGCGCTATCTTCGCTGGTGTTGATGGCGTTGATCCTGCACGCCGTTCTGGCGGTGTTTTAAGCGTCTGATCCGAAGGCCGGGGACTCAGTCGGATACACTCGTGCTGCCTGAGATTCCCGCCTGCGCCGGAACTCACACCGGTGATTATTCCGCCGCCTCAACCTCTTGAACTGCATAGGCATGCTCAGCGAGATACCGTTCGCCGTCCAGCGCAGCCATGCAGCCCATTCCTGCCGCCGTCACCGCCTGCCGATAAACGTGATCGGTCACATCGCCCGCCGCAAACACGCCGGGAATGACCGTTTTCGGCGTGCCGGGTTCGGTCAACAGATAGCCGTTATCGTCCATCGGCAGCTTGCCGTTGAACAATGCGGTCGCAGGCGCGTGCCCGATGGCGACGAACGCGCCGTCGACTTCGATGGTGGATGCTGCGCCCGTGACCGTATCTTTCAATGCAAGGTGGTGCAGCATCCCGCCCACGCCTGCCGCAAAGCTTTCCACCGCCTTATCCCACAACACCGTGATCTTAGGATTGGCAAACAGCCGTTCTTGCAAGATTTTTTCGGCGCGCAGGCTGCTGCGGCGATGGATCAGGGTGACATCGTCCGAATGATTGGTGAGGTACAGCGCCTCCTCCACCGCCGTGTTACCGCCGCCGATCACCGCAACTTTCTTGCCGCGATAAAAGAACCCGTCGCAGGTGGCGCAGGCTGAAACACCCTTGCCGCCCAGCTCCATCTCACCCGGAGCGCCCAGCCATTTGGCCTGCGCCCCGGTGCAGATCACCAGACTTTCGCCGATATACTCGTCTCCGCTGTCGCCAATGGCGCGGAACGGAGCGCCGTTTTCCAGATCAACCGAAACGATGGTGTCCCACATCATTCGCGTGCCGACATGTTCGGCCTGCGCCTGCATCTCCTCCATCAGCCACGGGCCTTGCACCACATCACGGTAGCCGGGATAGTTCTCGACATCGGTGGTGATGGTGAGTTGCCCGCCGGGCTGAAGCCCTTGAACAACAATCGGTTCCAGCATCGCGCGCGCGGCGTAAATCGCGGCAGAATAGCCGGCTGGGCCTGATCCGATGATGAGCATTTTGGTGTGGTGGATGGCCATGATGGGCTGCCTTAAAGTGAATATCAGACCCGCGATATGGGGCGGCGGTGTGCGATTGTCACGCCACCAACTTGGCACGCAGACGGGCTTTTCTTGCCTCGTCCACACCTAATCTTTGTTCAAGGTAAGCATCCACCGAACCGTGGTCGCGGGCGATCTCGGCAAAATAGGTTTCGATGTATTCGGGCAGCACCCCCATCAGATTTCGGAGTGCCTCCGGATCAATCGTGCCGTAGTGGACTTCCATCCGGGGGAGCGATTGGCGTTCGAGCACGTGGCGGGTTGGTGCGTCGTTGGTTAACAGGAATTCAGCAACAATATCATCGTGATGCACGCCCAAGGCATGGAGCAGCAGGGCCGCGGCGATCCCGGTGCGGTCTTTCCCGGCGAAACAATGCACCAGACTGCCACCATCATTTTCATCCAATGCTTTGAAATAGCGCGTAAACATATCGACCATCGCTGGGTTGACCGGCATTCTGGTATAGACCGCCAGCATCCGCTCGCGCGCTTTTTGCGGGGTCATCGTAACCACCCCGCCACCACCTTCATGCGGGGGCGAATTGGTCGTTTCTCCATCATAGACAATCACTTGCGCGGCGAAGTTGGCATGGCGGCGACACGGAAATCCCGCGCGCTCGCTATTACCGCGCAGGTCAATCACGGTGCGGATGTCGAGCGCATCGATGAGCGCAAGATCCGCCTCGCTCGCTTCCATGTGCTGGCCTGACCGCAGCAACACCCCGGTCTTCACCCGGCCACCCTCCGCCGCCGCATAGCCGCCATAATCCCTAAGGTTATGAATGCCTTGTGTCACATAAAACGACCCATTGCGGGGCGTGTTGGGCGAAGCCTTGTCCGTTTCTCGAATCATCACAGCGACAGTGGCAGGGGCGCAAGGCGGGGGCAAGGTGGGGTCAAGGCGGGCCTAGCCGGGGTCAAGATGGGGCCTAGGTGGATTTGCGAGGGGTCAAGCCAAGCCAACCGGAACAGGTGATGGTTAATACGCCATTGTCCAACACCTTCACCACGCGAGCCCCCACTATGGCCCGAATTCTGATTGCCGATGATGATGAACTGATCGCCGAACTCGCCAGCGAAGTGCTGATAGATGCGGGCCATGCCTGCGGCTGGGTGACCTGCGCCAATGCAGCGTGGACCTGCGTTGTGCGCAAACGCCCCGATGTGCTGTTGCTCGATCAGGAAATGCCGGGCGAATCCGGCCTGACCCTGCTGCGCCGCCTACGCATATCGCCGCTGCTGTATGATTTGCCGGTGATCATGTTCACCGGGATGAGCGGTCAGGCCGACGAAGCGCAGGCGATATTTGCAGGGGCGCAGGATTTCCTGACCAAACCGTTCGATCCGGTTGATCTGGTGGCACGGGTCACCCGCATTCTCAAACGCCGGGGCAATCGCCCGCGCCATGTTGATCTGGTCAGCACGGTGCTGGCGCAGCCCGCCGCCACGCAGGCTCGGCGGATGGTTTAAGCTGCCGCCGCCTCGCGCAGTGCGGGCGCGCTCAACAATCCGCGCCCGATCACCTGTGCCTGAATCTCCGCTGCGCCTTCAAAGATGTTGAGGATGCGCGCATCGCACAGCACCCGGCTGATCGGATATTCCAGCGCATAACCATTGCCGCCGTGGACCTGCACCGCATTGTCTGCCGCGCTCCAAGCAGTGCGCGCGGCGAGCAGTTTGGCCATCCCCGCCTCGATATCGCAGCGCGCGCCGCGATCTTTGGCGCGGGCGGCGTAGTAGGTCAGCTCGCGCGCCATCACGGTTTCAACCGCCATCAGTGCCAGCTTATCCGACACCCGCGCAAACTGGATCAGCGACCGGCCAAACTGTTTGCGCCCCAACGCATAATCCAACGCGAGGTCAAACGCATTCCACGCCACCCCAACCGCGCGCGCGGCGGTTTGTATCCGCGCGCCTTCAAAGGTGCGCATCAGCTGTTTGAAGCCCTGCCCTTCCTCGCCCCCCAGCAAGCCATCGGCCGCAACGGCAAAGCCATCCAGCCCGAGCGCATATTCCTTCATGCCCCGGTATCCGAGCACTTCGATCTCGCTGCCTTCGATCCCGGCATCAGGGAACGGCGCTGCATCTGTGCCGCGCGTCTTTTCAGCCAGCAACATCGACAGCCCGCCATAGCCCGGCTGCGCGGGATCGGTGCGCACCAGCATGGTCATCAGGTCGGCGCGCGCACCGTGGGTGATCCATGTCTTGGCCCCCGTCACTCGCCAATGGCCGTCGGCTTGCTGCACGGCGCGGGTGCGCACGGCGGCCAGATCGCTACCGGTATCGGGTTCGGTGAATACCGCAGTGGGCAGGCACGATCCATCGGCGATGCGCGGTAACAGCCGCGCTTTTTGCTCGGGCGTGCCATTGGCCGTAATCAGCTCACCCGCAATTTCTGATCGCGTGCCCAGCGATCCTGCGCAAATCCACCCGCGCGAGAGTTCTTCTGATACCAGCGCCATCGCCAGCTTGCCCATTCCCAGCCCGCCATACGCCTCGGGGATGCACACGCCGAACACGCCCATTGCCGCCATTTCGGCAATCACATGATCGGGGATCAGCGCATCGGCCAGATGCCATTGGTGGGCATGGGGCGTGATTTTGTCAGCGGTAAAGGCGCGGAACTGGGCGCGGATCAGATCAAGCGTATCATCCCCCAAGCCTTCATTCGGGCGCACGCCATCGGCGAGCAACGCGGACAACGCGGCGCGAGTTGCGACTGTGCTGCCGTCTGCCAAAAAGCGGGCCACGGCAGGTTGCGCGGCCAGTGTGCGCGCTTGCGGATCGGTGCCGAACGCTGACGGGCGCACCACCTCGCTTGCGCTCATCGGCAGGCCGCTGGCAATCTGGGCAAGATATTCGCCAAACCCGATCCGCAGCGTCAACTCCTCTGCCGCACCAAACGCGCCTGCCGCTTCGGCCCGGCCCGCCCAATCCAGCGTCGCCTCCAACGCCGCCACGCTGGCCGCGATCCACGCAAAGCCGTGAACCGCATGTTGCGCGCGGTCGATCAGCCCTGGATCGGCCGCGCCGCCGGGAGCCACCTGCAAGGCCACCGCACCGCGCACGATGTCGA
Source organism: Sphingomonadales bacterium (assembly GCA_038224685.1). GTDB lineage: Bacteria > Pseudomonadota > Alphaproteobacteria > Sphingomonadales > Sphingomonadaceae > Erythrobacter. Next base: position 547 of record JBBRFG010000051.1, on the reverse strand, counting down.
CATAATCTCGCGTTGCGGCCAGGCTACCGCTCGCCAATTCGATCCATTCGTTCATGTCCGCTCGCTAGCAGACGTGCAGCCACCGTGCGAACCCGCAAATACGAAAAATAGCAATATTGTTGCTTACAAGTGACACCTGGCGAACAAAGCTATCTTCGTTCCCGAACCGAACCCGCTCGGGGTTGCGCCGCGAATGCAAGAATGAGTAATGCTTTTGCAACGCCCAGCCCATCGGCTGGTCATTTGTTAGTCGGGGCTGCACAGCACAGGGCGCAACGTCCGTCTGGCGATCTCGCGCAGGAAAAACAGTCAGGGCTCCCGCATGGTGAGGGCACAAAGCCCTCGGAGTGTGGCTGATCTGACAACTTTGACATGGTGATACGCCGCATAAAAGCGACCGCGTCTCCTACCCCGGAAACTGACCTTCGCAAGGAAATGATATGCGCTTTTCAAACACGGCACTGAACTCAACATCTTTTTCAGCGCTCGCTGCGGCGTTGATGGTGTCGGTACTGGCACCTGCAGCACTGAGCGCGCAGGATAGCGT
>JBBRFG010000050.1:0-15884 GCA_038224685.1 Sphingomonadales bacterium | reverse complement strand
CAGCGGCGTGGTCGATGGCGCGGCAGCGGTGCTGATCACCAGCAAGGCCTATGCGGAAAAGCACGGGCTGAAACCGCGCGCGCGAATCGTCGCCACCGCCAATATGGGCGATGATCCCACGCTGATGCTCAATGCGCCGGTCCCTGCGGCCAAGAAGGTGCTGGCGAAAGCCGGGTTGACGCTTGACGATATCGATCTGTTCGAAATCAACGAAGCGTTCGCCGTGGTCGCCGCCAAGTTCGTGCGCGATCTGGGGCTGGATTGGGACAAGGTCAACGTCAACGGCGGATCAATTGCGCTGGGCCACCCGATTGGCGCGACCGGATCGATCCTGATCGGCACAATCGTGGACGAGCTGGAACGGCGCGGTGGGCGTTATGGCCTTGTCACCATGTGTGCAGCGGGCGGGATGGCCCCGGCGATCATCGTTGAGCGGGTGGACGGCTTCGTTGACTGAAATCGCTGACAACACGCCGGTCATCATCGGGGTTGGGCAGTATTCGGAACGGGTTGGCGATCCCGGCTATGAAGCGCTGTCGTCCATGGACCTTGGCGGGCGGGCGCTGGCGGCAGCGATTGCGGACTCGGGTGCGAGCGGTGACGTGGCCGATGCCATCGACACGCTCGCCGCGATCCGCGCGTTTGAAATGTCGCGCCCGGATCGCACCCCGCCGTTCGGCGCGGCAAGCAATGTGCCGCGCGCGCTGGCGAGCCGTGTCGGTGCCAATCCGGCGCGCGCGATTTTGACCACCACCGGCGGGCAAACCAATCAGCAATTGGTGGGCGAATTCGCCGCTGCGATTGCAGCGGGGACCAGCCAGTGCGCGGTGATCGTTGGGTCAGAGGCGATCTCCACCGTGCTGGCGCTGTCGGCTAAGGGCGAAAAGCCCGATTGGTCGGAAGACATCGCGGGCGAGTTTGAAGATCAGGGCTTTGGGGTTGAAGACCTGATGGAGCCCAATCTGTTCGCCCACGGCGCGGGCGGGGCAATCCCGTTATATGCGCTGGCGGAAAATGCACGGCGGGCAAAGCTGGGCAAGGGGCTAGAGGATTATCGGCAGGACATTGGCCGATTGTTTGCACCGTTCACCCGTGTTGCTGCCGCCAATCCGCATGCCGCCGCGCCGGTGGAGCGCAGCGCTGAGGAACTCGCGGCGGTAACGGATCGAAACCGGATCGTCGCTGAACCCTATCCGCGCATGACCGTGGCGCGCGATCAGGTGAATCAGGCCGCCGCGATCATTATCGCCAGTGCCGGGATGGCGCGCGCGCTGGGCGTGCCAGAGGACAAGTGGGTGCATATCCACGCGGTTACCACCGCGACCGAACTCAAGCTGTCCGAGCGGCCCGACCTGTCGGCCAACCCCGCCTCACTCGCCAGCGTCGATGCAGCATTGGCGCGCGCTGGCAAGACGATGGACGGTATCGCTTATATCGATTTCTATTCCTGCTTTGCGATCCCGGTGTTCAACCAGTGCGACCATTTCGGGCTGGCAATTGATGACCCACGCGGGTTGACGCTGACCGGCGGCTTGCCGTTCTTTGGCGGCGCGGGGAACAATTACTCGGCCCACGCCATCGCCGAAGCCGTAGCGCGGGCGCGTGCCGACCGCGGCAGTTTTGCGCTGGTGGGCGCGAATGGCGGGTGGATGAGCAAATATGCGACGGGGATTTATTCGACCACGCCAGCCGATTGGGCCGCGAATGATCGCTTTGCCAAGCTGCCCCAAGCGGCCGACGCTGTCGCTGTCGCCGCCGCGCCGTTTGCTGCCGCCACGGTGGAAACCTATACCATCAATCGCGGGCCAAAGGGGGCGGAGGCGATCTTCATCGGCCGCAACGATGCAGGCGAGCGGGTGTGCGGCAATGCTGACCTTGGCGACCCTGCGACCGCAGCGGCATTTGAAAGCGGCGAACCATTCGGCGCAAAGCTGGAGGTGATGCAGGACGAACGCGGGCGCAATGTAGGGCGGCTAATTTAGCAAAACCGTTCGCCCTGAGCCTGTCGAAGGGCGAATGGAGTTTAGGATTTCCGCTGCGACCCGCCAAGGAAATCCATCGCATCGAAACCCTCTGGCGCGGGCACTTCAGTGATCGGGTCGTCGCGGTCGTCAAATTCGGTGCGCAGCGCCCGGCTCATCACCGCGTGCATCTGATACAGGCAGGTGATGTAGGTAAGTTCGAGGATTTCCTCGTCGCTGAACGCCGCCTTCACCTCGGCAAACAGCGCATCGGGCACGCGGCCTGCGTGGCACACCAGCCGGTCGGCATAGGCGAGCACCAGCCGTTCACGCGCGTCGAACACGCTGGCGGTTTGCCATACCGGGATGGCGGCGATCTTGTCTTCGGCCACGCCCAACCCGCGCAACGATTTGCAATGCTGCGAGAACACGAACTGGCTGCCGGTGGCCCAGCCCGCCCAGGTCTGGCCCAATTCGCGCAAGGCGGGATCAAGTTTGCGCGCCGGATCGCGGTAATAGGCAAAGCCCTGCGCGGCGTGCTTCAAAGTCGCAGGCGAATTGGCGAAAACCGTCCACCAATCGCCGCGCGTACCGGTTGCGGTGCCGGGTTCAGCCACCGGATCGCGGTCCCCGAACAGTGCGGCATAGATTGGCAGGACGGTGCTTGCCTCGGCCTCGTCCTTGGGCACTTCACGCAGGCGCGGCATGGCTCAGGCCTCCGCGTGCGCGTGCGCGGGAGCAGGGGCGGGTTCGTGCGCCACGTCCTCGGGGCCAAAGGCGCGGGTGGTTGCCGCGAATTCGAGCATGATGCCATTGGGGTCGGTGAAATAGACGGATCGCACAAACACGCCGCCGTGCATCTCGCGGGTATAGCCGCTCGGGCTGTCATCGTGGTTGAACACCATTTGGGTGTGTTCCACGCCGGCGTCCTTCAACCGGCCCAACGCCGCTTCCAGCTCGGCTTCGTCCATATGGAAGGCGAGGTGGTTCATCGATCCCACGGCGGTTTTGGCATCGAACGGGAATTTCTTGACCGAAGCAATCCCGGGCGCGGGTGGGGGCGCGTCCTTCCACCAGAAAAACGCCACCGCATTGCCGCCGCCGCAATCGAAGAAGAAGTGCTGGCCGCCGTCGGGCAGTTCGACCGTTTTGAACAGCGGCATCTTGAGCACTTCGGTATAGAACCGGGCTGTCTCCGCCATATCGCGGCACACCAGCGCCACGTGGTTGATCCCGATTGTCTTGATCATCGCCATTCTCCCTTACGCGCGAACCTGCCTTGATTGCGGCCTCGTGGCAATCGCTTGCGCGTGTCGGTGCTTTCAGCTATTTGGTTTCAATTGAAACTAAGTGCCAGCCGACGGGGATTGCTGCGATGAATGTCCAGACCACCGACCTGTTTGAAAACCCCGCCGGTCTCGATGGGTTTGAATTTGTCGAGTTCTGCGCGCCCACCAAGGGCATACTCGAACCCGTGTTTGCCGCGATGGGATTTGCGCTTGTGGCGCAGCACCGGTCAAAGGATGTGCACCTGTGGCGGCAGGGCGGCATCAATCTGATCGCCAATTACGAACCACGCAGCGCGGCATGGTATTTCGCGCGCGAACACGGCGCAGCAGCCTGCGGCATGGCGTTCCGGGTGCGCGATGCGGCACGCGCCTATGCCCACCTGATCGCCCAAGGGGCAGAGCCGGTTGCCAATGAACCCGGCCCGATGGAACTGCGCATCCCGGCGATCCGCGGGATCGGCGGGGCGATTTTGTATCTGGTTGATCGGTATGCCGGGGCCGGGGCCGACGCAAGCAGCAGCCTCAGCATCTATGACATTGATTTTGAATACCTGCCCGGGGTTGATCATCACCCGGTGGGCGCAGGATTTCACACCATCGATCACCTCACCCACAACGTCTACACCGGGCGGATGAAGTATTGGGCTGACTATTACGAGACGCTGTTCAATTTCCGCGAAATCCGGTTTTTCGACATCAAGGGCGAATATACCGGCCTTACGTCGCAGGCGCTGACCGCGCCCGACGGCAAGATCCGCATCCCGCTGAACGAAGAGGGAGAGGGCGGCAAAGGCCAGATCGACGAGTTTTTGAAAGCCTTTAACGGCGAAGGCATTCAGCATATTGCGCTGATCTGCGATGATCTCCCGGCGTGCTGGGACCGGCTTAAGCAATTGGGCGTGCCGTTCATGACCGCGCCGCCGGCGACCTATTATGCGATGTTGGACGAACGCCTGCCTGGCCACGGCGAAGACGTGGCGCAGCTCAAACTGCGCGGCATCCTGATGGATGGCACGACAGACGGCGGTACCCCCCGTTTGCTGCTGCAAATTTTTGCCCAAGCGCAAGTCGGCCCGGTGTTTTTTGAATTCATCCAGCGCAAAGGCGATGACGGCTTTGGCGAAGGCAATTTCAAAGCGCTGTTCGAAAGCCTGGAGCGCGATCAGATCGAACGCGGGGTGTTAACCGTCGAGGAACCGGCCGAATAATCCAAGACCCGTTCGCCCTGAGCTTGTCGAAGGGCTGTCCTTCTTTTGGGGCCAACGGATATGAAGAAAGGCAGCCCTTCGACAAGCGCTGGGCGAACGGATAAAAGGTAGCTTATGACCCATCCCGTAAACCTCGGCGGCATCCACCACGCCGCCTACCGCTGCAAGGACGCCAAGCAGACAGTGGAATGGTACGCCCGCGTGCTCGGCATGACTTATACCACCGCCTTTGCCGAAGATCATGTGCCGTCCACGGGCGAATATGACCCCTACATGCACATCTTCCTCGATGCCGGGAACGGCAATATCCTGGCGTTTTTTGAACTGCCCAACCAGCCAGAAATGGGCAAGGATCCCAACACGCCCGCGTGGGTGCAGCACCTCGCGCTGCGGGTGCCGGATGAAGCCGCGTTGCTAAGCGCCAAAGCGCATATCGAACGCGAAGGTATCGACGTGCTCGGCCCGACCCATCACGGCATCTTCAAATCGATCTATTTCTTCGATCCCAACGGGCACCGGGTTGAGCTTGCCGCCGATATCGGCACCCCGGAACAATACGCCGAGCTTGCCCGCGTCGCGCCGGTGATGCTGGAGGAATGGTCGCAGACCAAGCAAGCCCCGCGTCACGCCGATTGGCTGCATGAACTGGCGCGCGCGGAGCACACGGCCAAGGGCTGAACTATTCCGCCCGCTCGCCGCAGGACAGGCGGATTTCTTCTATCGTCAGATCATAAGTTATCTGCGAACAATGCGCGATCTGGTCGCGGCCCAGCCGGGTGAGCAGATCAGGCTTACCCTTGCCTTTGCGGCGGGTGACAAGAATTTGGCCTTTTTCAAAGCGCGGATCATTTTCACCGATCTCGCCGACCCGGTCGGGATCGCCATAATCGTCCACTCGCACGGCGAAACTTTCGATGGTGAGGTCGCCCAGCGCAATCGGCAGTGCGATGCGCATAATTCGCGTGGGGCGCTCCACGCCGAAACTCATCACCGCAATGCCATCTGATCCGGGGGCAAAGCCGCCTTCCTGATGGGTGGCGATGAAGTTGGCGGTGGGGGCGGTGATCAGGTTCTCCGCGCGTTCGGGCGTGAAGACCATCATCAGCCGTTTTTTGCCGACCGTGACTTCGGCCCCCATCCGGGTGTTGCGATTGCCGCCCTTACGCTTGAGCGCGAACCGCTGCACTGTCTCGGCATCGCCCGGCGGGGCAAGGGCAAAGGTCACGCGCTGGTACGGCATGTGGTGGACGCCAATCACACCGTCAGCTTTGGTCGAAGCCGCCCGGTCGGCCCAAGTGATCGCAATTAGCACCGGCCCCGCGCCGAAATCCACGGCTTGCACCGCGCCCACACCCCTCACCACCTCAGGGCCAAAGCGCCAGCCGCGCCGGAAATCGGAAATCAGCAGCAACCGCTCAGCCAATTCTGGATTGATGATCGGCGGGCCAAACGCCTCGGCGCTGACTTCAAGCCGCACCGGCGTGCCGTTCAACAACACGGTGATGATATTATCGCCGCTCAGCAGCAATTCGTCAGGCAGAGGGGTCTGCGCAGCCGAGGCCGATACGGAACACGGCGCAGCCAGTGCCAACAGCATCACAAACAGCAAGCGCGCAACCATCAAGCCAACCCCTTAAATCTTGTCATGAAGCCCATCGCGTTCGCGGCGTTCGGGCAGTTCAACGGCTTGGACGCCGCCAAACTAATGGCTGATGAATATCACGCATCATCCGTCGGTACTGTTTCGTTTACAGATCCCGCCGGCCGCCCGCGCTTGGCCGCGGCGGTGACCGCCACTTTCACCCCGCGCCGCGCCAAAGCCTCACGCAGCAGCACTTCGATTTCGGCGTTGACGCTGCGCAGGTCAGCATCCGCCGCGCGTTGAAGCGCATCGTGCAGCGCCGGATCAAGGCGCAGGGGAAAGGCTTTCTTGGCGATCATACCCTGTTTTCCCCGCCCACCCCGAGCGGGTTCCTCCTCAATATAGCGAACCAGCGTTGACCACCGGCTGCGCCTCACGCTCACCGCACAACACGATCATCAGGTTGGAAACCATCGCCGCTTTGCGTTCATCGTCGAGTTCGACCACGTTCTTTTCGGACAATAACGTCAGCGCCATTTCGACCATCGATACCGCGCCTTCGACCAGCTTGCGCCGCGCCGCGATCACCGCTTCGGCCTGTTGGCGGCGCAGCATCGCGCCTGCAATTTCAGGAGCGTAAGCCAAGTGGGTGAGGCCGCATTCGTCGACCGTAATCCCCGCCACTGTCAGCCGTTCGATCAAGGCAGCGCGCAGTTCCACGCCGACCTCTTCGTGATTGCCGCGCAAGGTGACTTCGAGATGTTCAATATCATCATAGGGATAACGCGATCCGATTGCGCGCACTGCCGCTTCCATCTGCGCGGTCACGAATTCGCGGTAATCATCGACATCGAACAATGCCTGCGCGGTGTCCGTTACGCGCCAGACGACCTGCGCGGCCATCTCAATCGGGTTGCCGCGCGCATCATTGACCTTAATCGTTTGGGAGATGACATTGTTGGCGCGCACCGCGATTTTCTTGCGCCCAAACCACGGCAGCACCCAGCGCAGGCCCTCGTTGCGGTCAGTGCCCTTATACGCGCCGAACAGCTGGATCGCAGCGGCTTCGTTGGGATCGATTTTATAAAAACCAATGAGGATCATCAAACCAAGAAAGCCAGTGACGATTGCGCAGAAAACCAGCAAGCCGCTGCCTTCCTCCGGCCCAACTCCGGCGATAAACAGAACCACCGCCAAAACGACGAGTGCGAGCGAAACCAGCAGCATCACATAACCGCTCTGCGTGGTCGCCGGGCGTTCGAGGCTGCGTTTGAGGGCGGTGGAATCTGCAACGGACATGACGAATCTCCAATAGCGATATAATTATGATACCATATTTATCGCCCAACGCGACCTGGTCAAGCGCCATTCGCGCATCGCCGCTTTGCGCGCTGGGTGGTTTGCCTGTATCACCGTGGTTCCGGGCGCAAGCATGGGGGGCAAAGCAGTGCAGAGCGGTGATGGCAGCGCAGCACCACAAAGCGCAGCGAACCCGCGCCCGCTGATCTTCCTGAGCTACTCGCGCGTTGACCTGCTCCGCGCGCGGCCGGTGATCGAGGTGCTGGATGCCAACGGGTTTGACGTGTGGTGGGACGGACGGCTCGAAGGGGGCGAGAATTACCTCCAGACCACCGAAGCCGCGTTGGAAAGCGCAGATTGCGTGGTGGTGTTGTGGTCAGCCACCTCGGTCGCATCGCATTGGGTGCGTGATGAAGCGCAGCGTGGGCGCGAACGCGGGTGTCTGGTGCCGCTATCGATTGACGGAACATTCGCGCCGCTGGGGTTCCGGCAGTTCCAATTGCTTGATGTGAGCGGTTGGAGCGGAGCGGGTGATTCAACCGAAGCGGCGCGGATTTTGGTGGCGGTCAGAGCCAGAATTGGCGGCGTGCAGCGCGATCTAGACCCCGACTTGCCTGGTCTTGCCCCCGCCTTAACGCCGTATAGCTTGCCCGTTGATAAGCCGCAGACCGGCGGATTTGCGCTGTCGCGGCGCGGTTTGATGATTGGCGGGGCGGGGCTGGCAGGCGGGGCAGGATTGCTGGGTGCTTGGCAGTTCGGCTGGCTTGGCGGGGCCGACGATACAGTGATGTCGATGGTGGTCTTGCCGTTCGCCAATCTGACCGGAGATGCTGATAAGGCATGGTTTTCCGATGGCCTTTCCAACGAATTGCGCTCAGTTCTGGCGCGCAACCCGCGGCTCCGGGTGTCCGCGCCAACCTCGTCCAGCGCGATTGAGGGGCAGGATGATTTTGCCATCGGCCGCAAGCTCGGCGTCGGCCACATTCTGCGCGGCAGTGTCCAGCGCGATGCGACCCGGCTGCGCATCTCGGCTGAGCTGGTAGCGATTGATGGCGGGGTGGTGCGCTGGGCTGAAATCTACGATCGGGGCGTGGAAGATGTGTTCGCCGTGCAATCGGAAATATCTGAAAAGGTAGCGATTTCCTTGGTCAGCCAGGTCACCACCGATCAGGAAACCAAGCGCGCAGTCGCGGTTCAGCAGGATGTCGGGGGCACTCAGTCAGTCGCGGCCTACGAGGCGTTTCTGCGCGGATTTGCGCTATACAATCAGTCGACCGGCGAGGCCACCGACCGGGCGGCGTTGGCGCAGTTTGATACGGCGATTGGTATAGATCCGGCCTATGCTGGAGCCCATGCCCTGCGTTCCACGGCGCTGGCGGCGATTGCGGGTTCGGCCAATGATGCGCAGGGAACCCGGCAACTTTATGCGCAGGCGATCACCGCAGCGGAGCGGGCGATTGCCATTGAGCCAAAGCTTGCCAAGGGGCATCTTGCGCTGGGATTTGCGTTAAATTACGGTCAGTTGAAACGCGCTGCGGCTGCTACCCACTACCGTGCTGCTGAGCGGTTGGCGCCGGGTGATGCTGACATCTTGCGAGGGGTGGCGACCTTTCATTCCTATGGCAGCGAGCAGGCGCTTGCCGCGCAGATGATCGCTCGGGTGCTGGAGCTTGACCCGCTTAACGCGCGGGCATGGAATGCGGCGGGTTACATTGCGCTGTTCGCCCGCGATTACCCACTTGTGATCACCCGGATGGAACGTGCACTTGCGCTGAATCCCGGCATCGCTAGCGCGCATTTCGGCATTGCCAACGCTCGGCTGATGCAGGGCGATGCGGTAGGGGCGTTGGCGGCTGCCCGGGCTGAACCGGTGCCGGTGTTCAGGCTCACCGCGACAGCGATTGCGGCAGGGAAACAAGGCGATGTCGCAACAGCTGAGGCTGCGTGGGAGGCTCTGGTGCGTGAATACGGTGATGTAAGTCTTTATCAACAGGCGCAAATTTTGACGCAGCGCGGTACGGCGGCAGAAGCGGTCGCGCTGCTCGAACGCGCTTATGTCGTGCGCGATCCCGGCCTCTTGTTCGCCCCCAACGATCCATTGCTTGATCGCCTGCGCGGCGAGGCGGGCTTCAAGAATTTGCTTTTGCGGCTTGGCTTGTGATATCACAGCATGCCTGATTGGGGGCGATCTTGGGGGTAATAAGCATGAAAAAGATTATGACATTCGCGGCGGTGGCAGTTGGTGCGTTGGCGTTGAACGCTTGCGGCAGCAAAAAGGAAGAAACACCGCCAGCGCCTGCCGCAACAGAAACGGTGGCTCCGGTAGCCGACCCAGCCGACGCTGCCGCCGAAGCTGCTGCCGAAGACGTTGATCCGACGAGCAATCCGATCCGCCCGGCTGCGGCGCCAGCAGTTCCGGCTGAAGCCGCTCCGGGAGCGGAATAATCCGGCCACGCCCCTGCGCCAATGTTTCACGTGAAACATAACGCAGGGGCGACCTTAGCATGGGCCTAGCAGGGGTCTAGAGGGGGTCTAGCAGGGGTCTAGCAGGGGTCTAACCCTGGCCTAAACCGCGCTACCGCGAGCCGAATCCGGGCACGTGTGACCGCAGCCACGCCCTGATGAGCGGGTGAGCGATGCGGGTATAGCGGCTTGGCCTGCCTTCAGCGCTGGTCCCACAATCCACCCCGCCGCTGACCACCCCGATCACCGTCGGCACCTTGTCGGCATCGCCGTAGGTGATCAGCGGGCCGCCGCTATCACCGCTGCACGCCTGCCCGCCGTCTGCCGCTGTGGTATCATCAGCGCAGATCACCGAATCGCGCCGCTTGGTATCTTCGAACCGCGTGTCTGCGGTGCAGGCTTGCCGATCGCGCAGTTTCAGCCGGGCACCGCGCAGATGATCGGGAATTGGCCCGCCGTCCAGCGCGGTCACCCCCCAGCCATAGGTGACCACCCGCTTCACCGCTGACAGATCGCGCTCGTCCGGCAGCAGCGGATCAAGCCGAATGCGCGCGGGCGGTATCACCGTGCCGCCGCCCCGTCGCCCACGCGCCGGATCATATTGCACCAGCGCAATATCGAACACGAGCGGTTTGCGTTTGAAGTCGGGATGGGGGATTGCCTGAATGATCGGGTAACTGAAGCCTTCATCGCTGAGCGGATTATTGAGCCCCAGCCGCACCCGATGCCCGGCCGTGGTAATCGAAACCCCGCCTTCATCGGTCAGGCAATGCGCAGCGGTCAGGATCCAGCCATCGCGCACCACCGCGCCGCCGCACTGCACCCGCTGCGCCAATGTCAGCGTATCGCGCCCGAGCCTTTCAGGCCGCCACAGCAGCGCCTGCCACGGCGCTGTCTGCGAGTTGGCGGCAAAGCCATTGAGAATTGCAGCGACATAGGTGCAAATTCGGTCGTCATAGCGCACCCCGCGAAAGACCACTGATGTGGCCGTGCATTGCCTTGCCTCCTCGGCGGCTCGGTCGCGCTGCGACTGTTCTGCCCGCGCGCGCGCTTCGGCGTCAGCTTCCTCTGGCGTTAGTTCCGGGACGAATTGGGCGCTGGCCAGCACCAGCGGTGCGGCGGGATCGGTCTGCGCCAGCTGATCAAGAAATTGGCAAGCCTCGTCGCTTCTGCCGTTGTCGCATTGCGGAACGTAAAGCGCTGCGGCCCGCACCCGGTCTTGCGCCAGGCGGTCGCCGCGGGCCAGCTCGCGGGCCAGCAACCGGCAGGCCTGTTCGCCCCCGGCATCGCAGCTGCGGGCCAGGTAGGCGTCAGCGCGGGCGGGATCAGGCGCGCTGGCGCTACCCAAGGTTTCGATCGCCAATTGCCCGGCGCGCAGGCAGGCAGCCGTCTGGCCCGCATCGCAGGCCGGGCCGAGCAGCGCAAGCGCGCGCGCAGGATCATACAGCGCGCCGCCATCCAGCGCCAGCAGCTGTCCCAAAGCGGCGCAGGTTTCCACCTGTCCCGCTTCGCAGCGCTGCGTCAACAGCGGTTCATCGCGCAAGGCAGCAGCGCTATCGCAGGTCCAGTCGGCAATGGCGCAGGCCTTGTCAAAATAGGCCTGCGCGGCGGCCCGCCCGGCTGGGCCAACGGCCAGTTCGGTTTGACCAAGTGCGGTGCAGGAATACGCGGCACCCGCATCGCAATGCAGCGCCAGATAGCGCGCCGTTTCCGGGCCATCGCCGCCCTCGATAGCGCGCCAGAATGCTATCGCAATCTCGCAGGCATCCCGATCACGGCTACGGCACATCGCGTCGATCATCGTGCCGCCTTCGATCCGCTCAGGCTCGCTGCGTTCGGGTCGGATCAGCTCCATCGCCAGTCGCCGGCATGAAAGCGCAAAGCCAGCAGCGCAATTTGCGCGGCGCAATGTTTCGGCCGCGTGCAGGTCGGGCGGGCCTAGCACCCCGTCAGCGCGGTCACTCGCTTTGATTTCGCAGGCTTCAAGATTGCCAAGCAGGCAGGCGCGGATGAAATAGGTTGCTACCTCGCTCACGTCCTCAGACGAACGAACCGCGCGCAGCAGTTTGCCGAGTTGCAAGCAGCCTTGCGCATCGGCGCCGTCGCAGCCCTGTCGATACAGCAGTTCGGCCACCGGGCGGTTTTGCGGCCGGCCCGCACCTGTTTCGTAGGCCCGACCAAGCGCTGTGCAACCTTCTATCGCCCCGGCAGCGCAGGCCGTATCGGCGGTATCGGCGGCGGCTGTTTCCCGGGCACGTTGATCGGGGGGCGTGTCGGCATCAGCGCGGGGGAAGCCGGTTTGCGGATAAGCGCGGGGGATCGGAAGGTCGCCCGGCATTGGCGTTGCCAATGCCGGTGCGCTTATGCCTACCAGCGCGGCCAATAGCAGCAGCAGCAATCTTGTCATGCGACGATCCCCCCGACGATGATGGGGATAGTATGCGCTTTGCTGCAATAGCCGTCAAACCGGCGGGCGCGCGCATCGCGGCTTGTCACTGGCCAAGGCAAACCGTTAAGGACAATCTTCGCAGCCCGTCCGGCAAGGAGTTGATCTGCCCATGCCATCCCTGCCCCCTGCCAACCTGAGTGCCCGCTGGCAGCCGCATCTGGCGCTGGGAATCACCGGGCACCGCGCGTCAAACCCGTCATTTTCCGTCCATGCTGATGCAATTTCCACCGCGCTTGCCGCGCTGTTTGCCCGGATTGATGCGATTGCCGCCAGCCTGCCGGTTATCTGCGGCGCGGTGCGATTGCATAGTTTGCTGGTGGACGGGACCGATCAGGTCGCAGCAGATCTGGCGCTGGCGCGCGGATGGGAATTGGCGGTGCCCTTGCCATTTGGCGCGGACCTGAATTGTGCGATCAATGCGCATCCCGCAGACCCGGCCAGTGCCGCCGCGCTGCTGGCAGGCCAAGCGGTAGCCGACCCGGCGGCACAAGCGCGGGCGGCGGCGATCCGCGCGATCACCGCGCGCGCGCAGTTGTTTGAACTGGCCGACCGCGATGCCGAGGTTGAGCAATTGTGGCTCGCCGCCCTGACCGATCCCGCCAACCGCGCCGCCGCGCGCGCGTTTGAGGCACTGGCGTCGGATAATGTTGCGCTGGCTGGGCGGGTGATGATCGAACGCACTGATCTCGTCATTGCAGTGTGGGATGGCAAGGTTGCCAATCTGCCGGGCGGCACCGGCCACACGGTAACCACGGCATTATCGATGGGCACCCCGGTGCTGCTGATTGATCCCGCCGTGCCGGAGGCTTGGCGCATTCTGACCCGGCCCGAAGAACTGGGGCACGGAGCGGCTGGGCTGGCTGCCCCCGATCACGCGCGGCTCGAAGCGATCATCCGCGCCGCCGTCGTTGCCGAAGGCTGGAGCCCGGCGTTGCTGGCGCGCGAGGTGTGGCGGCCGCGCAGCAGTAGGTTCTTCGGCCTGTACCGCCGGATCGAGCGGGTGTTCGGCGGTTCCGGTGGATGGTTCGGCTCGCTCAGGCTTGAATACGAAGCGCCCGGTGCGATCGCCAGCGGCAGCGCGGCAGATGTGGTTGCTGCCGCAGCAACGATGCCTGGCGGCGATGCCCGGATGGCGGCGCGGCTGGCCGATGATGTGCTGCCAATGTTCGCCTGGGCCGATGGCATCGCGAGCCGCCTGGCCGATGCCTATCGCAGCGGCATGAGCGTCAATTTCGTGCTGGCGGCAGCGGCGGTGATTATCGGAATGCTATATTTTCCGGCCGGGATGGGTGACATCAAATGGGTGTTCGCCGGGGCGGAGCTGCTGCTGCTGGCAGGCATTTTGGTGATGACGGCGGCGGGATCGCGGCTGGGTTGGCACCGGCGCTGGTTCGAACTGCGGCGCGCTGCGGAATATCTGCGCCATGCGCCGCTGCTGCTGCTGCTCGGCGTGGCGCGGCCGACCGGGCGCTGGGCGCGGAAAGGTGGGGGCGGGGATCATGCCGAATGGCCCGAACATTTCGCCCGCCATGCCCTGCGCGATGGCGGCCTGCCGCGCGTGGCTGTGACCCGGGCCTATCTGCGCGCCGGGCTGGTCGACGTCGCCTTGCCGCATGTGGCCAGCCAGCGCGCTTATCACACCGCCAAGGCGCACCGGCTGACGACAGCGCACCACCGGCTCGACCGCGCTGCTGAGGCCTGTTTTGTGCTCGCAGTGGTATCGGTGCTGGCCTATCTCCTGCTCAAGGGCGGCGGGGTGATGGGGGCGGTGCCCAAACACTTGGCATCCGAACTATCACCGCTGTTCACCTTTTTCGGGGTGGCGTTCCCGACCCTCGGCGCGAACCTTGCCGGCATCCGCTATTTTGGCGACTTCGAACGCTTCGGCGCGATTTCGCGGGTCACAGCGGAAAAGCTGGACGACATCGAAACGCGCATGACCTTGCTGCTGTCGGGGGACGAAGGCGCTTTGACCTACGCCGCCGCCGCCGATCTGATCCACGCATTGGACGAGGCCGTGGTGGACGAGATCGAAAGCTGGCAATCGGTCTTCGGGGCCAAGCATCTGGCGCTGCCAGCCTAGCGCTCGCCCGCTCACCCCATCAGCATCACGTTCATCAACCGGTCGGGCAGGGCAAAGGCAGCGATGCCGGGCAGCATCAGCGCGGTCAGATAGGTGAACACCAGATGCCGTTTGTGCGCGGCAATATCGCCCCGGCGTGCGGTCGCGACGGTTTTCCACGCGGCACGGAACGTCAGCGGCACAAACAGGTGCAGCACGCTGAACGACCCATTGCTCTGGATGAAGATTGCCGATGTGGCGGTGATCAGCATCAGCACCAGCCAGACCTTGCCCAGCATCCGGTGGCGCGGGGTGCCCTTGCGGGCCAGCAACACGTATCCGCCCAGCGGGATGGCGGGTAACACTGCCGCCACGTGAATGATGATGGGCAGCTTGGCATAGTGTTCCAGCCCCTCGACCATGCCGAATGCGGCGCGGCCCATCGCCAACGCAATCATGAAACACATTGTAAAGCACGCCAGGCTGATCGCGGTGCGGGCGACCGGGCCGATCTCGAAGCTTCCGCTGGCGGTTTTGCCGGTGCTGCGGGCAGTGAAGGGCAGTGTTAGGGCGTTCATGGCGGTGCTCCTGATGGACTGGGTTGGGTTGCTGAAATCAGGATGGCGCAGGGCCGTTGGCGGGCAATCGGGTTTGCGCCAAGGGGGCGGGCGGTGCGCGAAATGCGGCGCAAACCGGCGCTTTGCCACTTTACGAAGCGCGAACGGGCAGTCAGGACAGGATGATGACCAACCCCATCGTATCATCGCGCCGCTCGCTGGCTCGCCGGATCATGATCGAACTGGCGGTGATGGTTGGCATCGGTGTGTTTCTGGGCGCGATTGGCCCGTTTGGCAGCATTGCCGCGCCGCTCCCGCTGCGGCTGCTGAGCTGGGTGGGTTTTGCGTTGCTCGGCTATGTCTTTTACCGCCCGATGGATCCGTTGGCGACTTGGGCGCAGCGCACGTTTGACCTGCCGCGCTGGGCACTGCTGATCGCGACCAGCCTGATCGCGACGGTCCCGATGACGGCAGCTGTCATTGCGCTCGGCAACCTGCCGCGCGCGCCGGGATGGCCCGGCCTTGAAGCGGCGCTGGCGACTTATTTTTCGGTGCTGGTGATCGGCGGCGCGGTGACGGCGTTTTTCAACCTGGCCAAGCCGGGGCAGCGCAAGCCTGTGCCTGCCGATGCAGCAGTGCCCATCGCGATCACTGCTGCGCCCTTACCCCCAGCGCACCAACCCGTCCCCGCTCCCGCGCCGCCCAACCCGTTGTTCGATCAGCTACCGCCCGAAATTGGCAGCGATATTATCGCCTTGGAGATGGAGGATCACTATGTGCGCGTGCACACCGCGCTGGGATCGGCTTTGCTGCTGATGCGGCTGCGCGATGCAATGGCTTTGATCGTCGAGGCCGAAGGGATGCAGGTGCATCGCAGCTGGTGGGTGGCGCGCGGCGCGGTCGAAGATGTGCTGCGTGATGGCCGCAACATTCGCCTGAAACTGGCGCGCGGGGTCGAAGCTCCGGTGGCCCGCGCCAAAATCGCCGACCTGCGCGACGCCCGCTGGATTTGAA
>JBBRFG010000049.1:0-15885 GCA_038224685.1 Sphingomonadales bacterium | reverse complement strand
GCTGCGCCCTTGCCCCTGCTTTGGGGCGGCGGACAGGAGGCTAGCCTGCGGTCAGGCACCCTGTCGCCCGCTCTTTGCGCAGGCTTTGGCGCCGCTGCTCAGGTTGCCGAAGACCGGATGGTGGATGATATGTTTCACGTGAAACATTTGTGGAACATCGCCCGAACCGCCTTCGCGGATTGGGACATCAACGGCAGCATCGAACACCGTTGGTACGGCAATCTCAACATCCGAAAAGATGGCTTGGATGCCGCCCGGTTGATGAGCGATTGCCGCACCATCATGTTTTCCGCCGGAAGCGCCTGCGCCAGCGGATCGGGGCGTCCAAGCCATGTGCTGCGGGCCATCGGACTGACTGACGGGCAAGCCAAAAGCGCGATCAGGCTGGGATTTGGCTGCTATACCACCGCGCAAGATATCGAAACCGCCGCCGCCGCGATTCTGACCGCCGCCAAGGAGCAGGGCCTGTGAGTATCAGCATCACCTTCATCGATCCGCACGGCAAACCGGTGGTGACGTCATGCGAACCCGGCGACAGCCTGCTGCGTGTGGGCCAAGCAGCGGGCCTGCCATTGGAGGGCACTTGCGAAGGGCAGATGGCGTGCTCGACCTGCCACGTGATCGTCGCCGCCGAATGGTTCGACCGTCTGCCGCCCGCCGCCGAAGAAGAGGAAGACATGCTCGATTTCGCCGCCGGAGCGCGGCGCACCTCGCGCCTGTCGTGCCAGATCGAACTGACGGCGGAAATGGACGGGCTGACCGTATCCATTCCCGCCCAAAGCAACGATCTGAGACGGATGTAATGGGCCGCAATAACATCGCGCCTGCCCAAAAAAAGCCCCACCTCGCGAGCCTTACGAGGTGGGGCGGTACTGGTGAAGGGGGAATTATAGTGGCAGAAAATCAGGCGGGTTCATGCTCCGGTTTTGCCCCGACCTGATCGCTTCCCGACATCGAAAGCGCTTCCATGAGCGCATTGGTAAAGGCGGGAATATCTTCCGGCTTGCGGCTGGTGATCAGGTTGCCATCAATAACGACCTCCTTGTCCACCACCGATGCCCCTGCGTTGGTTAGATCGGTGTGGAGCGAGGGCCAGCCGGTCACAGTTTTCCCGTCGATGATGCCTGCTTCAGCCAACAGCCACGGTGCATGGCAGATTGCCGCAATCGGCTTTTGCGCCGCGTTAAAGGCGCCGATCAGGTCAATAACCGTTTTGTTCATGCGCAGAATATCAGGATTCATTTGACCGCCGGGCAGCAGCAAAGCAGCGTAGTCGTCCACTGATACGTCATCGACCAGCATGTCGACTGCGACTGTTTTGCCCCAGTCGCCGTCGTCCCATCCTTTGATCTCGCCATTTTTGAGGCTGGCAACCACAGTTTGCGAATCAGCCGCTTCCAGCAACCGTTTAGGCTCCATCAATTCGGACTGTTCGAACCCGTCGGTGGCGATGATGAGGATCGGTTTCATATTCTATCTCCGTGGTTTGTTTCAGCTCATTAACAGACAAGGCCGGGCCCGTGTTCCACGCCATCGGGCCGGGCGTGGCCTGAACGGGACGAGGTGCAGGTTCAACCCTGTGGAAACCCCTCTCCCCGCGCTGCCGCCGGATTGCTAGACGAGCGCAATGACTGATCCTGTCACCACCCCGCCAGACGACAGTTTTGATGCGATTGTCGATGCGCCGTTCGATGCGGCGCTGTCTGAACGCTATCTGGTCTATGCGTTGTCGACGATCACCGCGCGGTCGCTGCCCGATCTGCGTGACGGGTTAAAGCCGGTGCACCGCCGCCTGTTATGGGCGATGCGGCAGTTGAAACTCGATCCGTCCAATGCGTTCAAGAAATCGGCCCGTGTGGTCGGCGATGTGATCGGCAAGTACCACCCGCATGGCGACCAGTCGGTTTATGATGCGATGGTGCGGCTCGCGCAGGATTTTGCGTTGCGTTATCCGCTGGTTGAAGGCCAGGGCAACTTCGGCAATGTCGACGGCGATAACGCCGCCGCCTACCGTTATACCGAAGCCCGCCTGACCAAGACCGCAATTGCGCTGATGGCGGGGCTGGATGATGGCACGGTCGATTTCATCCCGACTTATAACGGCGAGGAGGTTGAGCCCGAGATTTTCCCTGGCCTGTTCCCGAACCTGCTGGCCAATGGTTCCAGCGGGATCGCGGTTGGCATGGCGACCAGCATCCCGAGCCACAATGTCGCCGAAATCATCGATGCGACGCTCGAACTGATCGATAATCCGCACGTGGAACATGATGCGCTGATGCAGCTTTTCCGCGGCCCAGACTTTGCCACCGGCGGGCAGGTGATCGACAGCGCAGCTACCATTGCCGAGGCTTACCGTACCGGGCGCGGCGCGTTCCGGCTGCGGGGTAAGTTCCACGCGCCCGAGGCCAAGGATGCCGATGATATCGCTGCCGGGATCGAACGGCTGGGCAGCGGACAATGGCAGTTGGTGATCTCGGAAATCCCGTATCAGGTGGCCAAGGGCAAGCTGATCGAACAAATCGCCGCGCTGATCGGAGATCGCAAACTGCCGATCCTTGAGGATGTGCGCGACGAAAGCGACACCGCGATCCGGATCGTGCTCACTCCCAAAAGCCGCAATGTCGATCCTGAATTGCTGAAAGAGAGCCTGTTCAAGCTGACCGATCTGGAAACCCGGTTCAGCCTCAATTTGAACGTGCTTGATACCCAGCCGGGGTTGGGGCGTTCCCCGATGGTGATGGGGCTGAAAGAGCTGCTCGAAAGCTGGACCGCCGCGCAAATCGACATCTTGCAGCGCCGCGCGCAGCACCGGCTCGACAAGATTGCAGCGCGGCTGGAACTGGTGCGCGGGTACATCATCGCATACCTCAACCTTGACCGGGTGATCGAAATCATCCGCACGCAGGATGAACCCAAGCCGTTGATGATGGCTGAATTTGACCTGACCGACCGGCAGGCTGAAGCGATCCTCAACATGCGGCTGCGGTCTTTGCGCAAGCTGGAAGAAATGGAGCTGCGCAAAGAGCAAGACGCGCTGCTGGCTGAGGAGGCCGATCTTAACGCCTTGCTCGAAAGCCCTGCGAAACAGCGCACCCGGCTGAAGAAAGACCTGCGGGCGCTGCGCAAGGATTATGCCGAAGACACGCTGCTCGGCCGCCGCCGCACATTGATCGCCGAAGCCGCGCCGACCGCCGTATTCAGCCTGGACGCGATGATTGAAAAGGCGCCGGTCACCGTGATTCTTAGCCAGAAAGGCTGGATCAGAGCGGCAAGCGGCCACGTGCCGCTGGATCAGGAATTCAAATATAAGGAAGGCGACGCACTCGCCTTCATCCTCCACGCGCAAACCACCGACAAGCTGTTGCTGGCCGCATCCGATGGCCGGTTTTTCACGCTCGGCTGCGACAAACTGCCCGGCGCACGCGGGTTTGGCGAACCGGCGCGCACGATGATCGATCTGGAAAGCGAAGCATCAATCAGCGCGATGATGGTCCACCGTCCCGGCGGGCGGCTGCTACTCGGCTCAAGTCTCGGCAAGGGGTTCGTCGCCAACCTCGACGAATTGCTGGCCGAAACCCGCAAGGGACGGCAGGTGGTGAACCTGAAAGACGGCGCGCGGCTGATCGTGATCCGCGAAATTGCGCCCAACCATGATCATGTCGCGGTGGTCGGTGACAACCGCAAGCTGGTGGTGTTCAACCTCGAAGAACTCCCCGTGATGGCGCGCGGGCAGGGGGTGCAATTGCAACGCTACCGAGATGGCGGGATGGGCGATGCGATCACGTTTGTGCTGGCCGATGGGCTGAGCTGGCAGCTGGGCGGATCGGGCGAGCGCACCCGCACCGAAACCGAGATTCGGATGTGGAAGGTCGCGCGCGGCGCGGCTGGCCGAATGCCGCCGCAAGGCTTCCCCAAGAGCAACCGGTTTGATTGATTCCCCGGCGGGATCAGCCCTTGTCGAAATTGAACGCGCTGGTGCCGAGTTCTTCGGCGAGCATCTGGTTGACCCGGTCCTGCGGTGGGAAACCTTCTGCCACCCAGCGAGCCTCAAGGGTGTGAAGCAAGCGCGCCACGTCTGGCCCGGCGGTGACCCCGCGCGCGATAATCGCGCCGCCTTTGAGCGGGAACACCGGCACGGTCCAGTTGGTAAGATTGCGCGCGTCGCAGCCGATCAATAGCAGCCGGTCAATCGCGAACGGCGGGGTGAGGCGATAGGCGAGGGTCTGCGGGTTGGCGGCATCAGCGGCGGTGCGCTCAGCGGCGCTGACCAGCCGGGCGCGCTGGGCTTTGGACAGCCGCAACCGCGCTGCCACCGTCTCGGCGATATCGGGTGACGGGGGCAGCAAAGCCGCCAGCCGCCGCACTGGATCGGGCGCAATGGCTTGCGCGGTTTCGGCGGCGATTAGCCGGGCCAACGCAGCGGTCTGCGCGGCGCAGGCTTCTGGCAGGATCACTCCGAGCACGCCGTTTGCCCGCATCCGTTCGGCTGCCGGGTGCGGATCGGGCAGCGCCAGCAACGCCAGCAATTCTGCGGCAACCCGTTCGCGGCTGAGGTCTTTCAGCGTGTGCGCCAGTTCGGCGCAGGCAGCCTCTGCCGCTTCATCCAGCGCTGCGCCGAAGCGCGCCTGAAACCGGAAATACCGCAGGATCCGCAGGTGATCCTCAGCGATCCGGGCGCGGGCATCGCCAATGAACCGCACGCGGCGCGCGGCCAGATCATCCAGCCCGCCGAAATAGTCAGCGATTTCGAGTGTTTCCGGGTGGGCATACAGCGCGTTGATAGTGAAATCGCGCCGCGCGGCATCCTCGCGCCAGTCGCTGGCAAAGGCGATCGTGGCGCGCCTACCATCGGTTGCCACATCGCGGCGCAGCGTGGTGATCTCAACCGGGCCATCTTTGAGGATCGCGGTGACGGTGCCGTGGTCTATCCCGGTCGGCACGGTGCGGATCCCGGCCCGTTCGCAGGCCGCGATCACCGCGTCTGGCGTCAGCAGCGTGGCGCAATCAACATCGTGCACCGCCATTCCGAGCAGGGAATCGCGCACTGCCCCGCCAACCCAGCGGATATTGTCCGCCCCCAGCGCAGCGGTCAGTGCGGCCAGGCCAGCGCGGCGCGGCCAGTCAGCTTGCGCCAGATCAAGCAGCATTGCGCAGTTCCTTCAGCGCAATGCGGCGTGACAGGTTGGCGATGATTGCTGCGGTCACCCCCCAGATGCGGAATCCCTGCCATTCGAGTTCGAGATAGCGCCGGTTGGCCCCGCGCCAATAAACCTCGTTCGACGTCCAACTGGCGGGATCAAGCAGCACAGCAAGCGGCGCTTCGAACCACGCTTCGACCTCGGCCGGGTTCGGGCGCAGAACCAGCCCCGGCGGCACTACGCCCAGCACCGGAGTCACCATAAACCCGGTGCCGGTGTGGTAGATGTCGGTGGTGCCGATCACCCGCACCGCCTCGCGCGGCAGGGCGAGTTCCTCCTCGGCCTCACGCAGGGCGGCGGTGATCGCATCCTCGCCCTGATCGATTTTGCCGCCGGGAAAGGCGACTTGGCCGGGATGATCGCGCATCGCGCGGGGACGCTGGGTCAGGATTACCTGCGGATCATGCGCCACATCGGTCACCGCGATCAGCACAGCGGCGGGCGTCGCGCGGCCATCAATTGCGAACGCAGCGTCGCTCAGCAGATCAGCGATCGGCGCTTGGTGCCCCTCGGCATACAGCCGGGCGAGCGGATCGAACAGGCTGGCGGCGGGCGATACGGTCATGGCAGCAAGCCGAAGGTCGCGCCCTTGCTGGTCACCTGCCAGCCATTGCCCTCGGCCCCTTCGGCGAGCGCGATTTCGGCCAATTGGGCATAGGTTGACCGGTTCAGCCGCGCCTCGCACCCGCGCCTGACATCGAGATACAACGCCGGGGTTTCGCCCTCGCCTGCTGCGCGCAAGGGGTGATCCGGTCCGGCGATGACCAAATCATCGGTGTTCAATCGGAACACCAGCGCATCATCCGCCCGCACACAATCCACCGCGATGAACGCGGCATCCTCGACCTCGATGGTGAGTTTTTCAAACGGGGTAACCAGCCAATACTGGCCGCTCTCGTCGCGCCTAAGCAGGCCCGCAAAGGCGCGCACCATTGCCTCGCGCCGGATCAATCCGCCTTCGTGATACCACTTGCCATCGGCCGCAATCCGCATCGCGCTGTCGCCCGATACCTGCGGCGCCCAGCCTTCGACCGGGGGCAATTTGCGCTGCGCCACCAGCTCGGCGATTTCGGCGAGCGTCAGGCTGGCGAGATAGGGGGGCGGTTCATAGGGCATGGCGTAGCGTGTGCGATGCCAGAAGGGCGGCGACGGTTCAATGCTTCGCGATCATGCAGGAGCCTGATTGCCCCACGGCCCCAGTATGCCTTCACCCGGCATCGCGACCAGACCCGCGCCGCGCGCCAGCAAACGGTGCGGCTCGTATGGGCCGGGGCAGCGCCATCCGCTGGTCAACGCAGCGGAAAAGCCCCAGCGCCCGTAATAGTCGACATCGCCAATCAACACCTGCGGCAACCCTGTTTGTCCTACCGCTGCGCTGCCTGAGGTCTGCCCGCCGCCCTTGGCCAGCCGCGCGTCTTCGGCGATCATTGCGCTCATCAACCCCACGCCGAACCCTTCGCCCTGCCGTTCGGGCACGACGGCAACCGGGCCGACCATCACCAGCGGCACCGGGCCTTGCTTGGTCTGGAGCGCGATTGGCCAGCACTGGATTGTGCCCACCAGCATGTCGTGTTCGTCGAGCGCGGCCAAGCTGAGGCCCGGCAGCCAGTCCATCCCGGCGCGAATGCGGTACGCGGTGCGGACATGGCGATCATCGCCGAACGCGCGGTCAAGCACCGCCTCGATCATCGCCGGGTCGACCGCTTCAAGCGGGATCAGTGTCGCTGTGGCTGCTTGGCTCATTTGGCGGTGAGTTTCAGCAGCCGCGCCTGTTTGCCATCTTCGGCGACCCATACCGCGCCGTCCGGCCCTTGGGCAAGCGAACGCAGCCGCTGGTCAAAGGCATAACGGGCCACCTCGCGCGCCGTTTCGCCTTCGATGGCGACTTCGACCAGTGCCTGCGAGCCCAGCCCCGCCATCAGCGCCCGGCCCTGCCAGTCCTTGAACATCGCGCCGTCATAAATCAGCATGTCGCCGGGTGCGATCACCGGGTTCCAGCTTGCGGCGGGCTGGGCAAAGCCATCACCGGCCGCATGATCGGGGATCGGGTCGCCATTGTAATGCTCGCCGTTTGAACGGATCGGCCAGCCATAATTGGCCGCGCGTTGAACCAGATTGAGCTCGTCTCCGCCCGCCGGGCCGTGTTCGACTTCCCACAACCGTCCGGTCGCGTCCCAATCCATCCCCAAAATATTGCGGTGGCCCCACGACCAGATTTCAGCTGAAACCCCGCCTCTATCGGCCAGCGGATTGCCTGGCGCAGGTGTGCCATCAAGGTTAAGCCGCACGATGGTGCCCAGCGTGTTGGCGGTGTCCTGCGCGGGCTGCATTTTTTGGCGTTCACCGCTGGCGACAAACAGATACTTCCCGTCAGGCGAAACCGTGATGCGATGCGAATAATGCCCGCGCCCGGTCACTTTGGGGGTCTGCCGCCAAATGATGCCCAGGCCTTCGACCGCGCAAGCAGTCACAGCGGCGCAGACCAGCGTGCCCTTGCCAACGACAGCACCGCGCGTGTCGGCGTCGCCTGCTTCGACCCAACTGAGATAGACCGTGCGGCGGCCGACTTCGCTGGCGGCTTCGGCGGGCAGAAAGGCAATATCGCCAAGGCCGCCTTGCCCGCCGTAGTCAACCTTTGTCGGCACGGTGAACGTGCCGATCTTGCCGGTTTCGGTGTCCACCACCTTGATCATGCCGGGCTTCTCGGTAACGAACAGCATCGCACTGCCCGGTGCAAACGCCATCGCCCACGGTTCGCTGAAGGTCGCGATTTCGCTGACGGTGAACGGTTCGCCATCGGCCCTCGCCGTTGCGGTTTCCCCGGTTTCAGCGTTCACACAGCTTGCCAGCGTCAGAGCAGACAGGGACAAGGCGGAGGTTAGGCGGAAAGAACGGATCATGTGGGGGGTATCTCCGGGTTTCACGATTGCTGGTAACGGCTTTGTCATCGGGGTGGACGAGGCTGGGCGCGGGCCGCTGGCGGGGCCAGTGGTGGCCGCAGCAGTTGTGCTCGGATCATTGATACCCACCGGGCTTGACGATTCCAAGCGGCTTTCGCCCGCCCGGCGCGCAAAGCTGGAAACCGCGATCCGGGCGAGCTGCGGCTGGGCTGTCGCGGTGGTCGAGCCTGATGAGATCGACCAGCTCAACATTTTTATCGCCACGATGGAAGCGATGACCCGCGCGGTTGCCAGCCTGACCGCAGCAATCGGCGCAGCGGTGGGCGAAGTGCTGATCGACGGCAATATGACGCCTGCGGGCCGTTGCCCCGGTTGGCGCTGGCCTGCGCGCGCGATCATCGGCGGGGACGGGATCGAACCCGCCATTTCCGCTGCATCAATCATCGCCAAGGAATGGCGCGACCGGATCATGGTCGAAGCCGCCGCTGCGCACCCGCAATATGGGTGGGAGCGCAACAAGGGCTATGGCACCGCCGAACATATGGCAGCGCTGCGGGTGCATGGGCCGACCCCGCTCCACCGGTGCAGCTTCGCCCCGGTCGCGCGGGCCAGCTTGCTCTGATCGTAAACCCTGCGGCGCAGATGGTGCGCGCGGTGAGTCCTTCGCGTCACACCGCTGCATATCGAGTCCTGAGAGCAGCGGCGGACTCAATATCTTGTGCCGGTCATGCTTTGTTCCACTTTTCGGGCACCGCATTGACGATGTGTTAACCATAACACCCGCAAAATTGGGTGCTTGACGCGGACTCCCCAAGGACTCATGCCTGTGGATAAGTTGCAAGCCAGGTTGAGCGGAGCCCAGACGTGAGCGTGATTGAACAGACGAAATTGCTGGCAAAGACCGCCGTTAAGGCGCCCAAAGTCGTGCCTGCGCTCGATCTGCCCTTGGGCCGTATTCTGGCAGGCGACTGTATTGAAGCGATGCGATCACTGCCCGCCGCCAGCGTCGATCTGGTGTTCGCCGATCCGCCCTACAACCTCCAGCTTGGCGGCGATCTCAATCGGCCCGATGGCAGCCGGGTCGATGCCGTCACCGACCATTGGGATCAGTTCGACAGCTTTCGCGCCTACGATACCTTCACTCGCGCTTGGCTGACCGAAGCACGCCGGGTGCTCAAACCCGATGGGTCTTTGTGGGTGATCGGCAGCTATCACAATATCTTCCGCGTAGGCGCGATCTTGCAGGATCTGGGGTTCTGGATCCTCAACGACATCGTGTGGCGCAAGACGAATCCGATGCCCAATTTCAAGGGCACCCGCTTCACCAACGCGCACGAAACGCTGATCTGGGCGAGCATGGGCGAAAAATCGCGCTATCAGTTCAATTACCGCACGATGAAGACGCTGAACGACGAATTGCAGATGCGATCGGACTGGGTGATGCCGATCTGCGTAGGCGGCGAACGGCTCAAGGAAAATGGCAAGAAAGCCCACCCGACCCAAAAGCCCGAGGCGCTGCTATATCGCGTGCTGCTGGCGACGACCGAAAAGGGCGACGTGGTGCTCGATCCGTTTTTCGGCACCGGCACCACCGGCGCGGTTGCCAAGCGGCTGGGTCGGCATTGGATCGGCTGCGAGCGGGAGGATTTCTACCGCGAGGTCGCAGAAAAGCGCATCGCCAAGGAACTGCCGCTTGATGAAAGCGCGCTCACCACGATGCAAAGCGCCCGCACCGCGCCCAAAGTGGCGTTCGGCGCGGTGGTTGAAACCGGGTTGATCCCGCCGGGCACCAAGCTGTTTGACAAGAAACGCCGCTGGATCGCCACTGTGCGCGCCGATGGATCATTGGAATGCGACGGCAAAACTGGCTCAATCCACGGCCTTGGCAAGGAATTGCAAGACGCTCCAAGCTGCAATGGCTGGGTATACTGGCATTACGAAAGCGGCGCAGATGTGCTGCCGATCGACGCCGCGCGGCAGCTTTATCTGCTGGCGGCAGAGGATTGATTTCAGGGCAGCAGCACAATGACCAATAGCGTCTACCTCCACCCGCTCACGCTCGTCTCGGCCCCGCAGGGCGTGGACGGCGAAGCCGTGCGGCTGGGCGGCAGCATGGCCTATGCCCGCGAATTCGCAGTGGTATTGCGGGGGACGGACGGCGCGGTGGCGGCGCGGGATGTTACCACGGCGGCGGGGATGGATGCGGCGCTTTCCCGCTTGCCTGAGCCGGTGGCAGAGGACGCGCGCCAGCAATGGACGAACCTGGCCAAAGCCCACCCGCCGCTGCAATTGGGCGCGCGCACCATCCGGCTGGATCAGCCGCAGGTGATGGGCATCCTGAATGTGACGCCCGATAGCTTTTCCGATGGCGGGCAGCACAATGATGCGGACGCCGGGCGCGCTCATGCGGCGGCGATGCTCGAAGCAGGCGCGGCGATTGTCGATATTGGCGGCGAAAGCACGCGTCCCGGCGCATCGGCGACGTTTGAGGATGAAGAGATCAGCCGGGTTGTCCCCGCAGTCGAATATTGCGCCGCGATGGGCGCTGCGATCAGCGTTGATACCCGGCGCGCAGGGGTATTGTCGGCGGCACTGGCGGCAGGGGCGCAGATGGCAAACGACGTGTCGGCGCTGCGCTATGATCCGCGCAGTATCGAAGTTGTCGCTGCCAGCGCCTGCCCGGTGGTGCTGATGCACGCCCCCGGTGCGGGCGAGGATCTGCACGCTGGCGCTGCCTACCGCGATGTCGTTTGCGAGGTGTTCGATTTCCTCAAATCGGCCCGCGCCCGCGCCGTGGCGGCGGGCGTCGCTGAACACCGCATCATTCTTGATCCCGGTATCGGGTTCGGCAAGTCGCTGGCGGAAAACCTGTTGCTGATCAACGCGCTGCCGCTGTTCCACGCGCTTGGCAGCCCGATCCTGCTTGGCGTCAGCCGCAAGCGGATGATCGGCGCGCTGTCGGCTGAGGAGCCGGCGGATCAACGGCTCGCGGGGTCGATTGCACTAGCGGTCAAGGGGATGGAGGCAGGCGTGCACCTGCTGCGCGTGCATGACGTTGCCGAAACGGTGCAGGCGCGCAATGTCTGGCGGGGTCTGCGTGATGCGGGCCTGACCGATTTCAGCCAGCTCGCTCCAGTTTGAGACGAGCTTTCGCGCCTGTCGCAGCTGTGTCATGGAGCGCGGTCACAAGCCTGCTGTCCCGCGAATCCCCCAGGAGCTTTCCCATGCGCCAGTCGCTGTTTGCTGCCACCATTCTCGCCGCTACAAGCATCATTGCCGGGCCGGTGCTGGCTGATAATCACGCGGCCACCAGTGATGTTCCGGCCGCGGTCAGCCTGACGCCGGATCAACTGCTCGCCCCCTATTATGCCGAACTGCGCAAGCAGGTTTCGATGCCGCAAGCGGGGCCGAACCCGGCGCTCGCCCCGGCCACAACGCTGACCCGGATTGCGGTGGGCAGTTGCAATCACCAATCCGCGCCGCAGCACATGTGGGCGCAGATTGCGTTGGCCAATCCGCAGCTGTTCCTGATGATCGGCGACAATGTTTACGGTGACACCGGCTGGGATGCCGATGCCGGGCTGGAAAGTCTGCGCAGTGCCTATGCCCTGCAAGCCTCTCACCCCGAATTCGCTGATTTCCGGGCGAAATATCCGATGATGGCGACATGGGATGACCATGATTTCGGCCTCAATGATGCCGGCGGCAATTTCCCGATGCGGCGCTGGGGGGAGGAATTGTTCGAGACGTTCTGGGGCTCGTCCGACGCGGTGCGGTCGCGTTCGGGGGTCTACGAAAGTTCAATCACCGGGCCGGAAGGCAGGCGGGTGCAGGTAATCTTGCTCGACACGCGGTTTTTCCGCTCTGATCTCAAGCAGATGGCATGGTCGAAAGATCGCCCGCCGCTGGGCGGCTATCTGCCCGATGATAGCCCGGCTAAGACGGTGCTGGGCACGGAGCAATGGGCGTGGTTGCAGCAAGAGCTGGCCAAGCCTGCTGACCTGCGCGTGCTGGTGTCATCAACGCAGGTGATCACGCAGGCGCACCAATTTGAAGGCTGGACCAATTTCCCCGCACAACGCACCAAGCTGCTGGATTTGCTGGCAGATCGCGAAGAAAGCGGGCTGGTGATCCTTACCGGGGATCGTCATTCGGGCGGGGTTTACAAGACTGAACATCGCGGCGAGACGATGTGGGAGATGACCAGTTCCTCGCTCAATCTGGCGTTTGGCGATGTCGAAAAAAACACCGCCAAGGAACCCGATGCGAGCCGGGTCACACCGTTTTTCGGGATCGAAAATTACGGCCTGATCGACATCGACTGGCAGGCCAAAGCGGTGACCATGACGTTGAAGGGCAATGACAGCGGGACGTTGGCCGAGCAGACCTTCAAGTGGTGATGTTCTGCAAATGTTTCACGTGAAACATTTTGCGCCGATCACCGGTTGTCCAGGCAGATAACGCGGCGGCGCGCAGGCCGAGTAGGATTTTGCCGATAAACCCCTGAAAAATCAGAGAGTAAACCCGCCGTCAGATACCATCACGTGCCCGGTAATGTTGGCGGCGGCATCGCTCAGCAAATACAAGATCGAATCGGCCATTTCCGCTGACGTGGCGAACCGGCCCAAGGGCGTCGTTTTGGCCATCGCTTTCAATGTCGCCTCACGCCCGATTGCCGCGACTGACGCGGCGAAATCCGCCCCGCTTTCCCAGATTGCGGTGTCCACTCCGCCGGGCGCTATCGCATTGACGCGAATGCCTTTTTCGGCGTTTTCGACGGCTGCGATGCGGGCCATGTGGGCGACCGCTGCCTTCGACACGCCATAGGGGCCGATACCTGCCACTGGCTTCAATCCGGTGACCGATGCGACCACCACCACGCTGCCGCCGCTTGCCTGCATCGCCCGCAAAGAACTCGCCAAAGTCATGAATGCACCATCCAGATTGACCGCCATCACCCGGCGCCACTCAGCCAGTGAAATCGAGGCAATTTGCCCGCCTGAACCGATACCTGCGTTGACCAAGGCATGGTCTAAACCGGTCAAGCGAGGGTCTAGACCCTGCCAAAGCGCCTCGTCCGCGACGCTGCCGGTGGTCCGGTCAACGTTGCAATCAGGATATGCGGCAAAATCGAGCGCATCCAATCCCGCGCCATCAATATCGACCAGAACCAGCCGCGCCGCGCCGCGCGCTGCCAGCGCCTGCGCGCAGGCCGCACCGATCCCCGATGCGGCCCCGGTGATAAGCGCGCTGCGCCCGGCGAAATCCTGAATTGCTGTCATGCCACCGGGCTACGCCCGCAAGCAAAACCGATCAAGCCGCGTTATCGATCCCAAGGTCGGACAGCTTGCGATACAGCGTTGATCGCCCGATCCCCAGACGCCGCGCCACTTCGGTCATGCGTCCGCGATAATGGCCGATGGCGAGGCGGATCACGTCGGCCTCAATTTCTTCTAACGGGCGCAGATTGCCATCGGGGGTGTAGAGCATGATGCCCACGCCTTCGTGCGCGCTGGCAATGGTGACACTGCCCTGTTCACCCAGCATTTCGGACAGCTGCGGAAAGCTGTCGGCGGATAGCGAGTTTTCTTCGCAATACACCGCCGCGCGGAACAACACCGATTGCAACTGGCGGACATTGCCCGGCCAATCATAGGCGGCGAGCAATGCCAGCGCGCTGTCGGATACGGATAGGTGATTAAGCCCCGGCTGTTCTCCAATCCGGGCAAGGAAATGCCGGGTCAACGCCGGAATATCGCCGGTGCGATCCCGCAGCGGCGGCAGCACGATCTGGGTGGTTCCCAGCTTGTCTGCCAGCCCTTGATCAAACTGTCCGGCCGCAACCATCCGGCCCATCCCGATATTGCTGGTCACCAACAACCGCACATCCACGCGGAAACCGTAGGATGCACCAACCGGGCGGATAATGCCGCTGGTCAGCGCTTCGCACAGGCGCTGTTGCAGCGCCGGAGCCAAACGGTCGATCTCGTCAAGCACCAGCGTGCCGCCGTCGCAATGTTGAAACGCCCCGATCTGGCGGTCGAATGCACCGGGAAAGGATCCGGGTTCGTGACCAAACAGCACCGATTCGATCGACCCTGATGGAATGCTGGCGAGAGTGATCGTGCGCAGCGGTTCTTTGGCACGCGGGCTGGCGGCGTGCATCGCACGCATCAGCATTTCCTTGCCGGTGCCCGGTTCGCCTTCGATCAGTACATGGCCGTGGCCGCGCGCCGCCTTGGCGGCCTGCGCCAAGGCCGTGCGAAATTGCGGCGCGGTGCCGATCATCGCATCAAAATCGAGGCTGGCAGACATTTTTTCGGTGAGCGGCGCAAGCTCATGGCGCGGAGATTCGCGGGTGGTGACACTGCGTAGCGCCTCCATCAGGCGGTCGGGTGAAACCGGCTTGACCAGATAATCGCTCGCCCCTGCGCGCATGGCTTCGACCGCCAGCAGCGGCGATGCGCTGGTCGTCAGCATCAGGATCGGCAGGGCCGGGCGGCGCAATTTCAATTCCGCAATCAGCGTGCAGGCATCATCACCCGGCACCCATTGATCGAGCAGGATCGCCGAAAGCTGCATCCCTTCGTGGGTGCCGAGCATGGCAATCGCGGTTTCCGCGTCGGGCGCGACGATGATCCGCCAGCCATCGCGTGCGGCAATCGCCGTGATCAGCCGCGACTGCGCCGGTTCATCATCGATCAGCATTACGGATCGCGCATCGCTGACCGGTTCGTGCGGCGCACCGGGGTGCGTTTCAGTGTGGCAATCCATTTCAGCCATCAGTCTCTCGCCGCTCGCTTTCCCTCGGCCCAGATGATTGTTCGGGGCTGTCACAGTGGCCTGTGCATAGAACGCGGAGGTAAAAACGGGATTAAGGCCGCCTCTCAGTAAAGGTGACTTGAGATAGCGCGCCTGCTTCGATACGGGAACAGGCACAGGCTTGAGCGCAGACATGTTTTTTTTAGCAGCCGCCGCGATGATGCTGCGGCACGATGCGCTCCGGTCGGTTGAATGGCCCAAGGGGAAATACGGATCATGACTGTTCACGATATGGAAAAGGCCGAAGCGACCTATGGCGGGTTCATGGCCACGCTGAAATGGGCCGTGCCGGTGATTGCGATCATCGCTTTCATCGTTGTTGTGATGATCGCGGATTAGGGCGGCTCTCACGTGAAAATTGCGATCCTGAAAGAGCGCGCGCCCGGCGAAACGCGGGTGGCCGCCACGCCGGAAACGGCCAAGAAATTCGCCGCGTTGGGCCTGACCGTCGCGGTTGAGGCGGGCGCAGGGGTGATCGCATCGATCCCCGATGCCGCCTATGCCGAAGCCGGGGTCACTGTTGGCGACGCCGCTGCAACGATCAAGGATGCCGACATCGTGCTGGGCATTCAGGCGCCCGACGTTGCCCTGCTTAAGGGCGCAAAGCCCGGTGCAATGGTGGCGGCGTTGTTTGACCCGTTTGCCAATCGCGCGGTCGTGGATGCCTATGCGGCTGGCGGGTTTGAGGCGCTCAGCATGGAATTCATGCCGCGCATCACCCGCGCGCAGGGCATGGATGTGTTGTCATCGCAATCCAATCTCGCCGGATACAAGGCCGTGCTAGCTGCTGCGAGCACCTATGGCCGCGCGTTTCCGATGATGATGACCGCGGCGGGCACAGTGCAGGCCGCGCGCGCATTCATTATGGGTGTGGGTGTGGCCGGGCTTCAGGCGATTGCGACCGCGCGGCGGCTGGGCGCACAAGTTTCGGCCACCGATGTGCGGTCAGCGACCAAGGAGCAGAT
>JBBRFG010000048.1:0-16853 GCA_038224685.1 Sphingomonadales bacterium | reverse complement strand
GTCTGCGATGGTCGTGGACGACCGCTGATCCTGCTGCTCAGCGAAGGACAAATGAGCGATTACAAAGGGGCAGCGCTGATGATCGGCGCGTTTCCCAAGGCCAAGGCGCTGCTTGGTGATAAAGGCTATGACGCCGACTGGTTCCGAGCTGCCTTGGCCGAACGCAAGATCGAAGCCTGCATCCCGTCAAAAGCCAATCGCAAAATTGAGATCCCGCACGACACCGTGCTCTATCGTCAGCGCCACAAAATCGAAAATATGTTCGGCAAACTCAAAGACTGGCGACGCATCCACACCCGCTACGACCGATGCGCCCACACGTTCATGTCCGCCATCTGCATCGCCGCAACCGTCCTCTTCTGGCTGTGATCAATGAGATGGGGTGGTTGCCGCCCTCCCAGACGGCATCGCAATGTGCCAGAAAAGTGGTGCTTGGAACCACTTATAGGAAAGGACGGCAACTATGGCGAAAGATACGATGATCGGGGTAGACTTGGCAAAGTCTGTTTTTCAACTGCACGCTGCGTCAATGACAGGGGAGCCGAGGTTCCGCAGGAAGTTGTCGCGGCAAAGTTTTCCTCAGTTCATGGCGGAGCAGGCGCCAGCGGTCGTTGTGATGGAGGCTTGTGGAAGCGCGCATCACTGGGCCCGCGAGATGATCAAGCTTGGCCATGAGGTGAAACTGATTGCGCCGCGATACGTGAAGCCGTTCGTCAAACGGCAGAAGAACGACGCTGCAGACGCGGAGGCCATTGTGATCGCAGCGCAGCGGCCTGAGATGCGCTTCGTCGGTCCGAAATCTGCAGAACAGCAAAGTCGGGCGGTGTTGTTTCGTGCGCGCGAACGGCTCGTCCACCAGCGTACCGAACTGGTCAACGCGCTTAGGGCGGCTCTCTACGAATACGGGTACGTCGTTCCGCAGGGTAGGCGCAGCAGCGCGGACCATCTTGTCCGTAAGCATCCAATACCCCCAATCGTTAGAGTTCCCTACCCCCAGTCTACCCCGATATGCGCTCGGCAAGAGATGGAATGGAGCGGAACGAATTGGACGCAAAAGCCTCATATTGTAAAGGGCTTGCGGCATCGCACGGAAGGGAACAGAGGGCTTCGGAAGAGCCGGTGGCGGAGAGGGTGGGATTCGAACCCACGTTACCGTCGCCGGTAAACCGCATTTCGAGTGCGGCGCATTCGACCACTCTGCCACCTCTCCGCGAGGCTTGTCGCACATCAATGGGCCGCGCGGTCGGGGCGGCAGGCGACAAGAAGCGCGGCGGTTAGCCCAAGGCCTGCGCCTTGCCAAGTCCAATCGCGCCGGAAAAAACGGGCATATCTCGCACCTGCACCGCTCCTGCGCTTGTTTTGCGAAACCAAACGTCCATATTCCCCCGCATGGACCGTGCAGAGTTCTTCTCCGCTCAAGCCGGGCGCAAAATTGTCGCTCCGCGACAGACGTTGGCCCGGTTTGGCATTGGTGACGTGGTCCGCCACCGGCTTTTCGCATTTCGCGGCGTGGTGTTTGATATTGATCCTGTCTTCGCCAATTCTGAAGAATGGTATCAGTCGATCCCCGAAGACATCCGCCCGCCGCGCGATCAACCGTTTTACCACCTGCTCGCCGAAAACGACGATTCCTCCTACGTCGCTTATGTCAGTCAGGGCAACCTGCTGGGCGATGCCGATGGCGGGCCGGTGGATCACCCCACGGTGCGCCAGCTATTCGATAGCTTCAAGGATGGGCGCTACCGGATGAGACGATCGCTCACGCATTGATTTTGGTGCGAGCCCTCTGGGTCGCCGTACCTAGCGCAGGCTCGGGCGCGTTAGCTTTTCAACTTCCAGCCCGATCGCAGCAGCGCATAAACGCCAGCAGCCAGTGCAAGATTAAGCAGTAGCAATCCAGCCCCAGCCGCTGCAACGGCACCGGCATTGCCGATATCGCTGGAACCCAAAAAGCCATAGCGAAAGCCCGAGATGACGTAGAAGAACGGGTTCGCGCGGCTGATCCACTGGAACGCCGGGTCCAGATTTTCGATCACATAGAACGTGCCGGACAGCAGCGAAAGCGGGGCGATGATGAAATTGGTCACCGCGGCATTGTGATCGAATTTTTCGGCCCAAATCGAGGTTGCCAGCCCCAGCGTGGCCAGCAGCAGCGATCCCATCAGGCCGAACCATCCAACCGCCCACGGATGCGCAATCGCCAGCGAAACGCTCGGCCACAGCGCCATGGCCAGTGCGACCGCGCAGCCCACGGCAAACGCGCGGGTGGTCGCCGCCGCCAAAATCCCGCCCATCAACTCACCCGGCGACAGCGGCGGCATCAACAAATCGATGATCGTGCCCTGCATCTTGCCCGACAGCAGCGAAAAACTGGAATTGGCGAAGGCGTTCTGCATCATCGCCATCACGATCAGGCCAGGCGCGACGAAGGTGGCGAACGGCACGCCCAACACTTCGCGCCCTGCGCGGCCCATTGCGACGGTGAAAATCGCTAGAAACAGCAGCGTGGTGAACGCCGGAGCCCAGATCGTCTGGGTCTGCACCTTGAGAAATCGCCTTACCTCCTTCATATAGAGGGCAAGCAGGCCAATATGGTTGATCCCGATAATCACTGGGACACCGCGCGGGCTGAACCGGGTGCTCTCGCCGGTCTTGTCATCAGGCGTCTTTTCAGCCACGGGAGCAGCGTTCGCGACGATGTTTGCAGGAACGGGAGCAGGTTCGGCCATGGCACGGGTGCCTAGGCCTCGCAGGCTCCGGTGACAAGCATCAGCCGCAGACGCGGACACAGGAACAGGTAGAACATATGAGCTGGACGGACGAGCGCATCGCGACGCTCAAAAAAATGTGGGAAGGCGGCTCCACCGCTAGCGAGATTGCGGCCGAATTGGGCGGGGTCAGCCGCAACGCGGTGATCGGCAAGGCGCACCGGCTTGGGCTTAAGGCTCGCCCGTCCCCGGTCAAGGCCCACGACCAGAAGAAAGCCGCCGCCGCTCCAGCCAGAAAAGCCGCCGCTGCCCCGGCGCGTGCGCCAGTTGAGCCACGCGCAGAGCCGGCCGAACGTGTGACCACCAACGCAACAGCAGACCGCGCCGCAGCCCGCCCTGCACCGGCACCGGCGCGCCGCGATGCCGCCAATGATAGCGCGGCGGATACGCCGTCGCAGCCGATGCCCAATTCACAGGCCGACAAGCCCAAGATTGTGTCAGTCGGCCCCGGCGGCTTTCTGCGTCAAGGGCCCGGCGATCAGCAGGCACCAATCCCCCCCGCTCCGCCCCGTCGTTTGGTCCCGGCCAAGCCCAGCGCTGATATCGCTGGGAAGACCAGCTTGCTCGATCTGTCGGAAAAATTATGCCGCTGGCCAATGGGCCACCCCGGTGAGGCGGATTTCCACTTCTGCGGGCAGGCAGTCAATCCCGGCTTCCCCTATTGCGTGGAACATTGCGGACGCGCCTATCAGGCGCAGCTGCCACGCGGGGTGCGCCGTCCGCCGCCGCCGCTGCCATTTGGCGGGCCTAGGGTGCGTTAGCCCACTTACCGCCCATTCCCGCGCGATGATGTCAAACTCGCGGAATGGAAAGCGCGGGATTTAGGATTGGGCAACCAATTTGGGCTAAGTTCTCGAATTATGTCGAGAACCTTGTTGAATGGCTGACGTTTCGGATATGATTGCAGGGGGCTACTACGCCTCAACTGCCCTGTTCGGCCTGGGCGGTCTGGTCTTCGCTTTGGCAACGCGTGAACGACTTTACGCCTACTTTGCGCTACATGCGCTGGCAGTCGGTGCCCTCGCGCTTACATTTCCCCCGATTGCGCCGGTCGCTGACGCGATTGAGCCTTGGCATGTCGCGTGCCGTATGGTCGCAGAGGGCTTGGTCGTCGCCACGATCGGGCTTGGGCTACGGCCCACGCTTGCTGTGCGTCTGTCGGGTTGGCTGCGGTGGGGAATCCGGGCCGTTTTTCCGGTCGGAATGATCGCTTCAGCCAGTTCAATCTGGTTCATGTTCAACACCCACGCCTATGGAATATATGGCCTTGCGATGCTTGCTGTCGTCGCAACTATTGTTGCCGGATTGGTGGTTGGCATGGTGCGCAGTTATCGACAGGTCATCTGGATTGCGATCGCGCTAACCCCCTTGCTCGTTGTCGGCGCGACAGCTGCAACAATGGAAGGGTTCAGCCTCGGCTCCATGCAGTATTATGCCGAGGGTATTTTGGCCGGTTTTGCGTTTGAACTGGTTTGTGGGTCTTTCATTCTGGCCGTGCATTTCAGCCGCACCTTGAATGAACGCGACACCGCGCAGGCTGAAGCGATTGCCGCGCGTATCGCGAGTGAAATCGATCCGCTGACTGGCATCGCAAACCGCCGCGCTTTCGACGCTGAGCTGCGCAACCGCCCTTATGAACGCTTCGCGGCATTGGCGATTATCGATTGCGATCATTTCAAATTGGTCAATGACCGGTTTGGCCACGCAACTGGCGATGCAGTGCTTCAGGTGATCGCGGATTGCCTCGCTTGGGTTCCCGGAAATGCCATGCGGATTGGCGGGGAGGAATTTGCGATTTTCCTCAACACTTCTGACTGGCAACGCGAGCTTGAAAGCCTGCGCCAAGCAATTGCGTGCCAGGCAAGGCGAGCGATTGACAGATCACCCCTTCAACAACCGATCACCGTTAGCATTGGCGCGGTGGAGTTGCTGCCCGACCTGACAGCCAAAACAGCGTTGATGCTCGCGGATGAGGCCTTGTACCGGGCCAAACATAACGGGCGCAATCGGTTGGAAATTCACGAACGAATTCCGGATGTAGGATCGGCTGATCAACGCGTCGCCGTCGCTGCTTAATAAACTTCGGGCAAGCGTTCCATGCGCCTGTCTTATGCCGCAGCGCACGCGACAACGCCCCGCCGTTTGGCGCAGTCAGACTAACCCGCCCAACCGACGACTGAGGCCGGACTACCCTTTCTGCGCGAACCAGATGACGTGGTGTGCGCCCTTGTTGTTGGGCCGTGAGCGGACTTTCCATTCTACGATATCAAGCCCTGTGTCATACAGTCGCTTGCGGAATGCAACGTCAGGCGCGGCGGACCACACCGCCAGAATGCCGCCCGGCATCAACGCATCACGCGCTTTGGCCAAGCCGGTGCGCGAATAGATGCGGTTGTTGGCATCGCGCACCAACCCATCGGGGCCGTTATCGACATCGAGCAAAATCGCATCGAACTTGCCCGAAGTGCCGTCATTGGCATCATCGATCAGTGCAGCAACATCGCAGATTCGCAAATCAAGCCGCGTGTCGGCCAGGCTATCGCCGGTCAGCGCGGCCATTGGCCCCTTAGCCCAATCGATAATCGCCTCGGCGATCTCAGCAATGATGATCTGCGCCGTTTCGCCCAGACCCGCGCGTGCGGCTCGGTAGGTGAAGCCCATGCCATAACCGCCGATCAGGACGCGGGCGTCGGCCTTGCCCAGCCGGTCGATGGTTAGCTGGGCCAACTGTTCTTCGGAGAAGCGCATCCGCGAGCTCATCAATTCATTGCGCCCCAACGCGATGATGAAATGGCCAGCGTGGATGTAAAGATCAAGCTGTTCGCCGTCAGCGATTTTTGCGCTAGCGATGAGTTCGCGTTTAAGCATGGCTTAGATGATCCCAACACAGCAAATAGGCCGCCCGGATCACTCCGGGCGGGCCCACTTGTTTACCTCGGACAAGGCTATCAGTCCTTGAGGAAGTCAGGCAGCCCAGCCGGGCCGCTGCTCGGCTCACGCCCACCGCGATCACCGCCGCCGCCGCTGCGACCACGGCCGCCGCGATCACCGCCGCCGCTTTTTGCAGGGCCACGGCGATCACCGCCGCGATCACCACCACGCCCGCCATCGCGACCGCCGTCACGGCCGCCTTCGCGCGGTTCGCGGGCAGGACGAGTGTCTTCGAGTTCAGCGCCGGTTTCCTGATCGACAACGCGCATCGACAGGCGAACCTTGCCGCGCGGATCGATTTCGAGCACCTTGACCTTCACCGCCATGCCTTCGGAAACGACATCGGTCGGCTTTTCCACCCGCTCGTTGCGCATTTCCGACACGTGAACCAGACCGTCCTTGCCGCCCATGAAGTTCACGAACGCGCCGAAATCAACGATGTTCACGACCTTGCCGTCATACACTTTGCCAACTTCGGCTTCTTCGACGATGCCGAGGATCCACTTCTTGGCGGCTTCGATTTCGTCGATGTTGCTCGACGATATCTTGATCACGCCTTCGTCATCAATATCAACCTTGGCGCCGGTTTCTGCGACGATTTCGCGGATCACCTTGCCGCCGGTGCCGATCACGTCGCGGATTTTGGATTTGTCGATCTGGATCGTTTCGATCCGCGGCGCGTGCTTGCTGACTTCGGTGCGGGCATTGCCCAGTGCCTTGGTCATTTCGCCCAAGATGTGCATCCGGCCAGCCTTGGCCTGTTCCAGCGCCTTGGCCATGATTTCCTGCGTAATGCCGGCAATCTTGATGTCCATCTGCATCGTGGTGATGCCGTTGGCCGATCCTGCCACCTTAAAGTCCATATCGCCCAGATGATCTTCATCACCCAGAATGTCGGACAGCACGGCAAAGTCATCGCCTTCGAGGATCAGGCCCATTGCGATGCCCGACACCGGCGACGTCACCGGCACGCCGGCGTCCATCATCGACAAACAGCCGCCGCACACAGTCGCCATCGACGACGAACCGTTGGATTCGGTGATGTCTGACAACACGCGGATCGTATACGGGAAGTCTTCCCGGCTCGGCAGCACCGGATGAAGCGCGCGCCAGGCGAGCTTTCCGTGACCGACTTCGCGGCGACCCGGCGCGCCAAAGCGGCCCACTTCACCAACCGAATAGGGCGGGAAGTTATAGTGCAGCATGAAGCTGGTGTACGACAGGCCTTCCAGCCCATCGATCATCTGCTCGGAATCCTTGGTGCCAAGCGTCGTGGTGCAGATCGCCTGCGTTTCGCCGCGCGTGAACAGCGACGAACCGTGGGTGCGCGGCAGGAAGCCAACGATGGCTTCGATCGGGCGGACCTCATCAAGCTTGCGGCCATCGATCCGCTGACCATCCTTAAGGATCGCCGTGCGGACGATTTCGGCTTCGAGCTTCTTCATCAGCTTGCCCGCGACCATCTGGGTCTGCCCGCCTTCACCGGCAAACGCGGCCTTGGCCTTCGCCCGCGCTTCGTTCAGCGCGTTCGAACGTGCCGACTTGTCGGTCAGCTTGTAAGCCGCCGCGATATCGCCGCCAATCATGTCCTTAAGCTTGGCCTTCATCTCAGCGGTGTTATCGCTCAGATCGACAATCCACGGATCCTTGGCTGCCTGTTCGGCCAGATCGATGATCGCACCAATCACGTTGCGGATTTCATCATGCGCGAACATAACAGCGCCAAGCATGACGTCCTCGGTCAGTTCCTTGGCTTCGCTCTCAACCATCATCACTGCGCCTTGCGTGGCGGCAACGACCAGATCAAGCTGGCCATCAGCCAGTGCGCGATCCTGCTTGGGATTGAGCACGTATTCACCATCGATATAGCCTACGCGGCAGGCGCCGATTGGGCCCATGAATGGCAGGCCCGAAATGGTCAGCGCAGCAGACGCGGCGATCATCGCCACCATGTCCGGCTCGTTTTCGCCGTCGAACGACAGCACCTGACAAATGACGTTGATTTCGTTGTAGAAACCTTCGGGGAACAACGGACGGATCGGACGGTCGATCAGGCGGCTGGTCAGCGTTTCCTTCTCGGTCGCGCCGCGTTCACGCTTGAAAAAGCCGCCTGGGATGCGCCCAGCGGCAGAGAACTTTTCCTGATAGTGGACGGTGAGCGGGAAGAAATCCTGCCCTTCCTTGACAGATTTGGCGGCGGTTACGGCGCACAGCACCACGGTTTCGCCATAAGTGGCCAGCACGGCGCCATCGGCCTGACGGGCAATACGCCCGGTTTCCAGAGTGAGGGTCTTGCCGCCCCATTCCAGCGATACAGTTTTCGTGTCGAACATTGATTTTCCTTTTGACCCGCAGATCGCCCAATTGCGTGCGGGGCCTCATGTGCCGGGAAAAAGACCGTCCCGGTCCGGTGCGAGGCTGTTTGGCCCCAGAGGCATATTTTGCCGAATTGCAAAACATCGCCGCTTATTTTCCGCCGCGTGATCCCCCGCGAAGGCGGGGGCCTCAGACAGCGTATTGTGCTCCTCTGATTGAGGTCCCCGCCTTCGCGGGGACGCGCACATACGAAAAGCGGCCCGAAATCGAGCCGCTTCCCGAAACTCTTACTTACGCAGGCCCAGCTTCTGGATCAGCGCGTTATACCGCTCAACGTCCTTTTTCTTAAGGTACGCTAGCAGCGTGCGGCGTTTGTTGACCATCATCAGCAGGCCGCGGCGCGAATGGTTGTCTTTGTGGTGGCCTTTGAAATGTTCGGTGAGGTTGCGGATCCGCTGCGTGAGGATCGCGACCTGAACTTCGGGGCTGCCCGTATCGTTGGTATCACGGGCGTTATCAGCAATAATTCCTTGCTTCTCTACGGCAGTTACCGACATAGTTTTTCTCTCTTACTCAGCGACATCGGGAAGGTTAAAACCCCGGACGACCGTAGCCATCCCATCCGTGATTTCGAT
Organism: Sphingomonadales bacterium; assembly: GCA_038224685.1. Taxonomy (GTDB): domain Bacteria; phylum Pseudomonadota; class Alphaproteobacteria; order Sphingomonadales; family Sphingomonadaceae; genus Erythrobacter. Next base: position 8,203 of record JBBRFG010000048.1, on the reverse strand, counting down.
CAGCGCGACCGGGACATTGCCCAGTTTCGCCAGGTAAAGCCCGGATGATTGGGGCATGTCAGACAGTACCCGGCCCTGACGGACCGCCTGCGCGCTTGTCTGATCGAGGTGAAGGGCCGGGATGTCGTCCAGCCCCGCCTCTAACGGCAGGAGGAGGTCTTCAAGGCACCGGCCCTTAGCTTTCTCGTCAAGTTTGTCCAGCGAAATCGCCTGTCGCGCGGTGAACGGCCCGGCCTTGGTACGCCGAAGGTAGGTGACATGGCCGACCGTGCCAAGCGCATGCGCGATATCGCGAGCAAGGCTGCGAATGTAGGTGCCTTTGGAAACGTGCGCGATAAAATTGGATGCCTGCAACCGGTCGTCACCCTGAACGTGTTTCAGGGTCCACTTCTCAGCGTGTTCGTGCGGTTCCGACGGCTCAATGGATGCTGAAACAAGTTCAGCATGACGAATTGCAAGATTGTGAATCATCACCGCCCTCGCCTTCAGCTCCACCGCCTCTCCTGCCCGCGCCAGGTCATAGGCGCGCTGTCCATCAACCTTCAGCGCTGAGTAGGCCGGCGGCACCTGCTCAATCGGCCCGGTGAAGCGCCCCAGCACCGCCTCGAGATCGCTCAGCGTCGGGCGAACATCGCTGGTCGCCACCACTACGCCTTCAGTGTCGAGCGTGTCGGTCTGCGCGCCGAATTGCAGCGTGAATTCATAAATCTTGCTCGCATCCAGCATCCGTCCGGCCAGCTTCGTCGCCTCGCCCAGCGCAATCGGCAGAACGCCCTCAGCCAGCGGATCGAGAGTCCCGCCGTGGCCGACCTTGGTTTTGGCATAGCCGTTCTGCCGCAGCACCCGCTTGACCGCGCTGACGCCCTGCGTGCTGCCTAGCCCGCGTGGCTTGTCAAGGATCAGCCAGCCAGAGAGCGGCGTCGGCGCGGCAGGTTTCACTGGATCATTCACCGCGCTCCCCTAGCCAAGCTGGCTTGAAAACACCAAACCTTGCTTAGCGCGCGGCGATTACCGTTCGGGCCGCACCGCGCAACACAATCAGGCGATCAATGCCGCGACATTGTCTGCCAGACCGAGAAAGAACCCCATCGCGGCGCCAACCGGCGGCATTAACACTTGGCTAAGCCAGCCAGTCCCAAACACCCAGCTCGCTGCAATCACGATCAGGAACAGCGCCATGCCAATGCCCTGCACCCGTTCCCAACCGGCACGCAGCCGCGCAGGCAGCAGTCCGCCGACAATATGCGAGCCATCAAATGGCGGGATCGGCAGCAGGTTGAACAGCCCCACAAAGGTATTGATCAGAACAGAATAAAACAGCCCGGTGGCCAGCCATTGCGTCTCGCCAAGCCGGTTCACCAGCATCGCAGCGCCAGCGCCTGTGTCGCTGCCCATGCCAATCCCGGATGGCATAACCAGCCCCAGCAGCACCGCCCCCACCACGGCGAGCACAAAATTGCTACCCGGCCCGGCCGCTGCCACAACCATCATCCCAAACCGCGGATTTTTGAGCCGGTATTTGTTGACCGGCACCGGCTTTGCCCAACCAAACACCGGCCCGCCCAGCAAAGCGAGCGCACCGGGCACCAGCAGCGTACCAACCGGATCGACATGTCTAAGCGGATTCAGCGTCAACCGCCCGCGCTCGCTCGCCGTGGGATCCCCCAGCAATTTGGCGGCATAACCATGCGCAACTTCGTGAAACACGATTGCGATAACCAATGCCGGGATCAACACCAACGCAAGGGAGAAAGTTTCGCTCATTGCGCTGCAAATAGGAATGCCACAGGGGATGCGCCAGAGCAGACCAATTACGCGTCGCGCAAAGCTGCCGAAAAATGCTTGCGGCACAAGGCGACATACCGATCATTGCCGCCGATTTCGGTCTGTGCGCCCTGTCGCACTGCTGTGCCGCTGGCATCGACGCGCAGGTTCATCGTCGCCTTGCGTCCGCAATGGCACACAGCCTTCAGCTCGACCAAGGCATCGGCGATCCCCAGCAGCACCGCCGACCCGGGGAACAGCGCGCCCTGAAAATCGGTTCGCAGGCCGTAGCATATTACCGGAATCCCGCCCTCGTCCGCTAGCCGCGCCAGCTGCCACACCTGATCATGGGTCAGGAACTGCGCTTCATCCACCAACACGCAGTCCAATGACGTGGCGGCATGGACAGGGCCAACCTCGGCCCACAGATCAGTCTCAGGGAGGAACCGATGCGCTGCGCTTTCCAGTCCGATCCGGCTTTTGACGAGACCTTCTGACCGGCTATCGAGCGCGGCGGTCCACAGCATCGTGCGCATCCCGCGTTCACGATAATTGAAATCGGCCTGCAACAGGTGCGATGATTTGCCGGCGTTCATGCTGGCATAGTAAAAATACAGCTTGGCCATCGCGCCTGCCTTATCGATTTACCGCGCGCGGATGGTGCCGCGGTAGTTGAGCGGTGAGCCCGCGCGCAGGCGGGGGCCTCGGTCTGGTTGGCGCATTGCTGTACGAGATCCCCGCCTACGAGGGGAATCAAAGACCTTCGGTTTCGTCGCCCAAATCATCACTCAAGTCTCTGGCCACCTTGGGATCGCGCAGCAGCGTTTCGATCCGTTCCGCTTCGGCGAAGCTTTCGTCCTTGCGAAACCGCAGCTTGGGCGCGAATTTCAGGCCGAGCCGCTTGGCGACTTCGCGTTGCAGGAACGCGGTGTTCTGGCGCAGCGCGTGGATCACCTCATCCTCGCCCGCGCCGAGCAGCGGTTTGATGTAAGCGGCTGCGTGGCGCAAATCAGGCGTCATGCGCACTTCGGTAACCGAGATGGTCGCCGCTCTGACGATATCATCGTGCACTTCGCCGCGCGCGAGCAGTTCCGACAGGATATGCCGCACACGCTCACCGACCTTGAGCACTCGCACCGATTGCTGTTCGGGGGTGGCGGATGGTTTGACCAAGGCTCAAGCCATCCCGATGGTCGCGGCGCTCGGGCGCGGAGACGGGATCGCGGCTGAGGTCGAGCGGGCATACAGCGTGCCGTCTTCGGCCAGCAATTCGCCTTCAAGGAAGATTACCCGCCTGCCAGCCTTAACCACCCGGCCCTTGCCAATAATTACCTCGCCTTCGGGGATCAGGCGGATCAGGCTCATCGATAGTTCAAGGTTCAGCGGCGCACCCTCACCCCCGGTGGAAGCGACATAGGCATAGCCCATCACATCATCGAGATAGCCCGCAACCAGACCACCCTGCACGCCGCCGCGCCAGGTGGTCATTTCGCGCTTCACGGTGAAGCGCATGGTCGCGGTCTGGGTCTCTGCGTCCCAGCCGACAAATTCGGAAGCCAGCAGCGCCGTATGCGGCGACTGCCCGGCATCGTCGTCAAGCTTGAATCCGCCCTGACTCTTTTGCTCAGTCAGCTTCAACGGCGAAACCAATTTTCTTTATGGGCTTTGACGCTTCCGTCTGAAAAAACCTCAAAAAGAGGCTGTTAGGTGAAAAAACTATCTGCTCAAATCGATCTTCATTCGTCACGCCTTGAAGGCAAAGAAGATGGCCATGCCTAGTCAGGTTTTGAACAAAAAACTCTTGGCCAAAATGGGCTGACACACAGCAAATTCCCTCGTGGGGAGCTAGATTGATTTCCAGCTCCTTCAAGAAGTGATTGAGGGCTTTGTAACAAGCCTTTGCTTCTTCGTATTCTTCCATCACAGGGTCCGCTCACGCTCCTCGACCGAGAAGACTTCAAGCTGGTCGCCCGGTTTGATGTCGTTGGTATCTTCCAGCACCACGCCGCATTCCAGCCCGGCGCGAACCTCGTCGACATCGTCCTTAAACCGCCGCAGCGAACCGATCTTGGTCGCTGACACGATAACATCGGCGCGGGTGAGACGGGCGAACAGGCCCTTGCGGATAACCCCTTCTTCCACGAGCAAACCGGCTGCCTTGTCGCGCTTGCCCGATTTGAACACCTCTTTGACCAGCGCCCGGCCGACCACATGTTCGATCCGCTCTGGGCCAAGCTCACCGATCATTTCCTTGGCGACCGCATCGGTCAGGTGGTAGATGACATCGTAATACATCATCCGCACGCCGTCACGCTTGACCAGATCGCGCGCCTTGGGATTGGGGCGCACGTTAAACCCGATAATCGGCGCTTTCGATGCGGCTGCCAGCAACACATCGCTTTCAGTAATCGCGCCGACGCCTGCATTAAGCACCCGCACCTTGATTTCGTCATTCGACAAATTGTGGAGCGCGTTGACGATCGCCTCGACAGATCCTTGCACGTCCGCCTTCACCACCACCGGAAATTCGATGACGCTGGAAGACAAGCTGCTGAACATCGTGTCGAAATTGGTCGGGGCCAGCGCCGTGCGCTTTTCGGTCGCCATTTCCTGACGATATTTGGCCACTTCACGGGCACGCTGTTCGTTTTCGACGACAGTGAAAGGATCACCAGCCGATGGAACACCGGTCAGACCCAGCACTTCGACCGGCATTGATGGCCCGGCTTCCTTGATCTGGTTGCCCTTGTCATCAACGATCGCGCGCACTTTGCCGCTTTGCGTGCCGACTACAAAATTATCGCCGCGCTTCAACGTGCCGCGCGTCACCAGCACTGTCGCGACCGGGCCGCGACCCTTGTCGAGCTGCGCTTCGATCACGGTTGCTTCGGCATCGCGGTCAGGGCGGGCTTTCAGCTCAAGCAGTTCGGCCTGCAAGCCAATCGCTTCGAGCAGCGTGTCGAGGCCCATGCCGGTTTTGGCCGACAATTCCACATCCTGCACGTCGCCCGACATCGCCTCGACCACGATATCGTGTTCGAGCAAGCGTTCGCGCACCTTTTGCGGATTGGCATCGGGCTTGTCGCACTTGTTGATCGCAACGATCATTGGCACGCCGGCCGCCTTGGTGTGCTTGATCGCTTCAATCGTCTGCGGCATGATCCCATCATCGGCGGCAACCACAAGAATGACGATATCGGTCACATTGGCCCCGCGCATCCGCATGTCGCTGAACGCGGCGTGGCCCGGAGTGTCGAGGAAGGTGATCTTTTGCTTGGATTTGGTGGTGATCTGATAAGCGCCAATGTGCTGCGTGATGCCGCCAGCCTCTCCCTTCACCACATCGGTGCCGCGCAGCGCGTCAAGCAAACTGGTTTTGCCGTGATCGACATGGCCCATGATCGTCACCACCGGCGGGCGCGTGACCAGCGTTTCTTCCGGGTCCATGTTTTCGGAATTGGCGATGTCGACATCGCTCGCCGAAACGCGGGTGATGTTGTGGCCAAATTCTTCGACCAGCAGTTCAGCAGTATCCTGATCAATGGTCTGATTGACGGTGACCATCATGCCCAGGTTGAACAATGCCTTCACCAGATCCGCGCCCTTTTCGGCCATCCGGTTGGCAAGTTCACTGACAGTGATTGCTTCGGGCACGACCACATCGCGAACCTGCTTTTCGCGCGGCTTGGATGGGCCGCCCTGACCACGGCGTTCCTTTTCGCGCGCGCGCTTCAATGCGGCGAGACTGCGGGCACGGCGGCCTTCGTCCTCGTTCAAAGCGCGCGTGACGGTCAGCTTGCCTGACCGGCGCTTGTCCTTATCGGCATCGATTGGCGCGGCGCGCTTGTCGTCTTTCTTTTTCTTGACCTCGGGCCGCTTGGCCTCAGGGCGTTCGACGGGCGTGAACCGGCGCGCAGCGGGGGCGGCGGCATCTGCCTTCGCAGCAGGCGCTGTCGTGTCCGTTTCGTCCGAAAGAGCGGCAGCAGGTGCAGCGTCATCCGCGACTGACGCACCGGCCGTTTCGGCAGGCTGTTGTTCAGCTTCCGCTTCGGCGCGGCTTTCCTGCGCGCGGCTTTCCTCGGTGCGGCGGCGTTCTTCGTCATCGCGGTCGCGGGCGTCCTGTTCGTCACGCTTGCGCCCTTCTTGGGCACGCATCAGCCGCTCGTCTTCGGCTTCGAGTTGCAGGCGTTTGACGCGTTCCTGCGGGGTTTCGCTCGCAGGCGCGGGGCGTGCAGCACGAGGCGGCGGGGTAGGCGCAGCGCGCGGTGCTTCAGCCGCAGGCGCTGGAACGGGAGCGGGCATAGCTGCCATCGGAGCAGGAGCAGCCGCTTCCCCGCCTGGCTTGCCGAGGATGCGGCGTCGCTTAACCTCGACCACCACCTTGTTGGTGCGGCCGTGGCTGAAGGTCTGCTTGACCTCACCCGAGTCAACCGACCGTTTGAGGCCGAGGGGCTTACGGATGGGCTGGATGTCGTCGTCGCTCATTGAACTCTTTAATCCTTCACGTATTCATCAAGTGTCGCCAGCCCCGATATGGGCTGGTCGTTCTGGCCTGGTGCGTCCCGGCCTGTATCGTCAAATTTGCTCGTGCTGCGCCCACCAAGGTAGCCCATCAGCCGGGTCACCGGATGCAGCACTCGGTCCGCCGCGCGCGTATCGCGGAGATGGCCCGCCACGCCGAGGTGGACAACATTCTCGCGGCCCAATGCCACAGACAGCACGCTGCGGTCCAGCGGCAAGACTGCGCCGCGCTTCCCCGAACCTTCGGCATCGCTGCCGACGCGCCATGCCTGGTCAAGCTTGCGCCGCCCATCTTCACTGCTGTCACTCGCATGGAGCAAGGTGGCAATCCGGCCGCTGCGGGCCTGTTCCTCGATCCGCGCCGATCCCAGCACGATATTGCCTGAGCGCAGTTCAAGCCCGAGCCGGTCACACAATTGCCGCGTCAACGCCGCTTGAACGCGGTCGGCCAGATCATCGGGGATGGTCAGCGCAGCGCCCTTGAACGCGCGCATCAACGCTTTCTTTAAGCTATTGTCGGTCAGCGCGGCCTGCAACAGCGCACGGTCTGGTGTGATCCAAGCCCCACGCCCGGGTGCCTTGCCAGCCACATCGGGCAGCACCAACCCATCGGGCGAAATCGCCAGACGCAGCAGATGGTCCCGTGCCGCGCTTTCCCCGGACAGGATACAGCGCCGCTCGCTCCCCGGCTCTGATACAGCAGCCGCAGGGAGCACAGGCTCAACGATGTCGGACGTCAGGCTCTCATGTGGTGGAGTCCGCATGGGCGGCCTCCTGAGTATCAGGCGCGGGGGCGGCCACTTCATCGTCAAACCAATGCGCGCGGGCTGCCATGATGATTTCGTTGCCCTGCTCTTCGCTGAGACTGTATTCTCCGAGCACGCCGCCCTTATCCTGTTCGCGCTGCGGACGCCGCGTCGGCGGGCCAGCAGCATCGTTGTTGCGGCGGCGCGGGGCTTCACGCTTCTTGGCGATCAGTTCATCGGTTGCCAAATCGGCCAGATCATCAAGCGTTTTGATCCCGGCCTTGCCGAGCGTGACCAGCATAGCTTCGTTCAGGTGCGGCATGTCTGCCAGCGCATCCTCGACGCCGAGTTCGCGGCGGACCACACGGTGGCCATCTTCCTGCCGTTCGAGCGCTTCGAGAGCACGGTTCTGCAATTCTTGGGCGAGGTCTTCGTCAAACCCTTCGATCGTGGCGAGTTCGGCCAGCTCGACATAGGCGACTTCCATCAACTCAGCGAAGCCTTCGGCAACCAGCAGCTGCGACAAGGTTTCGTCGACGTCGAGTTCTTCTTCAAACATTTTCGACCGTTCGGCGAATTCCTTAGACCGCTTTTCCGAAGATTCCTCTTCGGTCAGGATGTCGATCTGGTGGCCGGTAAGCTGGCTGGCCAGCCGCACGTTCTGCCCCCGGCGACCAATCGCCAGGCTAAGCTGATCGTCGGGCACCACTACTTCGATGCGGCCATCATCTTCGTCGAGCACCACGCGGCTGACAGTGGCGGGCTGCAAAGCGTTGACCACGAACGTGGCAGTGTCTTCAGACCACGGGATGATATCGATTTTTTCGCCCTGCAATTCCTGCACGACTGCCTGAACGCGGCTGCCCTTCATCCCGACGCAGGCACCGACCGGATCGATGCTGGAATCGCGGCTGATAACGCCAATTTTGGCGCGGCTGCCCGGATCGCGGGCGGCAGCCATGATGGTGATGATACCATCATAGATTTCGGGCACTTCCTGCGCGAACAGCTTTTTCATGAAATCACCGGCGGAGCGCGACAGGAAAATCTGCGGCCCGCGCACTTCGCGGCGGACGCTGGAGATCAGCGCGCGGACGCGGTCGCCGGGCTTCAGCACTTCGCGGGGGATCTGCTGGTCGCGGCGGATGACGCCCTCGGCCTTGCCCAGATCG
>JBBRFG010000047.1:0-17055 GCA_038224685.1 Sphingomonadales bacterium | reverse complement strand
AGGCCGGGGTCATCCCGTTCTTCGCCTTCCCCGACGAAGTCCGCAAAATCGTCTACACCACCAACGCTATCGAGGCTCTGAACTCGAAGCTCAGGCGGGCCGTCCGCGCCAGGGGGCACTTCCCCAGCGATGATGCCGCCAGCAAGCTGCTCTATTTGATCTTGAACCGATCGGAGAAAGAGTGGAAAATGCCGCCACGTGAATGGACCATGGCAAAAGCCCAGTTCGCCGTAATCTTCGGCGAGCGCTTCATCAAAGCCATGGAGGCGTAATGTTCAACCGCCCGCCCACACACGAAATTACTGACAGTCCCCGGCAGCGAGACAATTCCTGACTATCAAGGCGAAGCACCTCTGTAGCCGCCTAACTTTCGCTTCGCGGTTACCAAGGTTCAAACATATTCCGCCACGTTATCGCCCGCCGACTCTTCTGGACCATCTGCCCTAACCGCGTCGGTATGTTCGGTAAACTGCTTATCGCGATGCTTTTTATAAAGATATCCGCCAACGCCGATTGCCAGCATCGCAGGAAGGCTCAATCTTGAAAGCGCGAACGGGATGGCAGTCGCCGCAAACGCCCCCGTTGCCGCGCCTGCGGCATTATCAACCTTGGGGGATTCGCCCATTAGCTTGGCACCAACTACGGCTCCGATGATGTTCTTGATCATTGTCGATCTCCTTCTGAACCGGGGTAATCTGTCCAGAACCAGATTGTTCCACTTCGTCCACGTATGACAGTAAGTGATAAGTGAGGCTGCTCTCCAACGCCTCACAAAGTGAGCGGAAAGCGCAATTCAGCCCGCGTGCCCCGCTCTCGCGGCATAAATTCAATGGTCCCTGCAAGACTATGCGCCAGAGCAGTCATCACCTGTGATCCCAGTCCTGTGCCAGATGGGGTTCCCCCGCTCAAACCAACGCCGTCATCCTCAACTGCCAGCACAACTTCCATATTAGCAATGTTCTCGCACGAGACCCTGACTTCACCGCTAGCTCCAATGGGATAAGCGTATTTGCTGGCATTCGTGATCAGTTCCGACAGTATCACTCCAATCGCGATCGCTTTGTCGATGCTGACCGCTGTCGGCACACAATCCAAGTCGATGCGTGTGACTGATCGTTTGGCGGCAATCCCTTGATGCAAATCACGAATTAGCGGGGCGAGGTAATTGTCGAGCTCCACAAAACGAATATCTTGCGAGGTGTAAAGTCGCTTATGGACCTGCGCGATAGCATAAACCCTGTTCGCGAAGTCGGCCATTGCATCCCGAGTTTCGGCGCTCGGCATGGCATTTGCTTGCAAATGCGCCATTGAAACAACGAGTGTAAGGCTGTTGGCGACACGGTGATTAACTTCCATCAGCAACAGTTCGGCGCGTTCACGTGCAATCACCACTTCTGCCTGTGCTTCTCGCTCGGTGCGCTTCAAGCGAGCACTTTCGATCGATTGGCCAAGAATTGCCGCCAAAAGTGCAAAGAACCCTTCCCCGGTGTCTTTGATTACATAATCTGCTGCTCCTGATGTGAGCGCTGTCACTGCAACCTCGCATTCATCCGAAGCCGTCACGTAAACTACGGGTGGGGGATCAGACAGCGCCAGAATGCGCGCAAGCGTTTGCTCACCGGACAGCCCGGGCATATAGTGATCCAAGGCAACAACATCGAATGCCTGTAAGCCCAATACGGCGAGCCCGTGGGCACCATCATGCGAGTGAACCACCTCGAACCCCAGCCGATCAAGCGCACGCGCAAGCAGCCGTGCAAAGCTTTCGTCGTCATCTATATACAGCAGGCGCGGCCGGGGCGCCGCATCGCTCACGATTGCTCTTCCGCCTGGGGCACCTGCATCACTGCTAAGAGCAGCCCCAATTCGCGGATCGCACCAGTAAACGCCTCGTAATCGACTGGTTTCGTTATGTAGACGTTTGCGCCAAGATCATAACAACGTTGAATTTCGCGTTCGTCATCGGTGGTCGTAAGAATGATTACTGGAAAGCGCCGCAAATCAGGATCGGATTTGAGATGCTCGAGGATAGCGGTGCCACTCATATCGGGGAGGTTCAGATCCAGCAGCACCAAAAATGACCTGTGTGAAGGTCCTAGACCGGTTTTAAGGTGGTTCAGCGCAGTCGTGCCGTCTGCGGCATGTATTATCTCGTTCATCACTCCGGCTGGGCGAATGTTTTTTTCGATCAGGCGCGCGTGACCGTGGTCGTCCTCGACCATCAAAATGGTCACCTGATGATGCTTTTTGGGAGCCATAGCCCAATCTCCTAATTTCATCGCAAAGCCATAACTTGCGGCAAGTTCACGGTAAAGGTGGTTCCTTCACCAAGTTCGCTCACGACGCTGATATGCCCGCCCAACCTCCGCACCAACGTTTGTACGTACGCCAATCCGATGCCCTCACCTGGTTGATCCTGTTCGCCGGCACGGCGGAACAATTCGAAGATTCTCACCAAGTCAGTTTGCGCTAACCCGCGGCCATTATCTGCTATGCGAATGACCACCCGGTCTACGAGTGTTTCGCCCGTTACAGATATTCGGCCTTGCACGTCGGGCCGCAAGTATTTTACCGCGTTGTCGAGCAAGTTACCAAATATCTGTTCCAACGCGATCTGGTCGCCCTCGACCACCGGCAGGCTCCCAATCTGGATCTTGGCATTAGATGCCCCAACCTGCCCCGAAAGGCTATCAGCAATTCCGGCAAACAGGGCGTCCAACGCGATTGATTCCTTCATCAACGAACGCCGCCCCTCGCGGGAGAGTTGCAGGATTGCTTTGATCAATCGATCCATTCGCGCTGTTGACGCGCGAATAAATCCCATTGCCTCGGGCATCTCATCAATCACTGCCGTGCGCACCTTATGCGGGATGCTGTCTTTCCCGGTCTTTTTTGCCCGCGACAGAAAATCGGCGACCGTTTGCTGGACATCGTCCAATTCGGCAGTGAAACCCATAATGTTGACCAGAGGACTGCGCAGATCGTGACTTACAATGTACGCAAACCGTTGAATTTCTTCATTGGCTTGCGCCAGTTCGGTCGTTCGCTCGGCAACACGCAATTCAAGATTAGCGGCCAGACCATGCACTTCGTTGTTCGCCAGCTGCAATTGTGATGTCTTACGCAATAGCATGCCGATGGAGACAAGAATAAGTACCGATGCAATGGCCAAGCCGGCGATCGTCAGCGACACGGCGAGGTCGGAACTTTCGCTGGCTTCTGTCCGGCGTGCCTGCAGTGTTTCACGCGCATCCGCCTTGACGGCTGTGAGCGCATTTCTCATATCGTCGGTGTAAAGCCGTGCGCTTGAAGAAAATTCGCCTGCCCCCACGAAATCGTTTGAGTCAATAAAACGATCCACCTCAGCAAACGCTTGCATGCGTTCTTCAAGAGCGGCATCGAAGCTCGCAAGTCGCGATTGACCCACTTCAGTCAAAGGCGCCAGCGCATGCAATTGCGCAAGATTGGTTTCAAGATCGTGCCGCGTCGACGCATACCTACCGCGGAACTCCTCATTGCGATTGAGGATGTATCCGCGCTGGGACGAGTTCATTTCTGCTATTGCAAGCATGACGCCGTCAGCCGCACTGACCGTCAACATTGATACTTGAACCAGCTGGTTAAATTGTTCTGATGCGGCGACCGTACGAGCCGTAACAACACCCACGCCAACAACAATAGTAAGCCCAAGGGCGATCGGCACCCATGGGCGTGCGACAGCGATTACGAGGGCTCGAAGCCGATGCATGGCCAAGGACAACCGCTCACCCTCAATCAGACCGGACGTCATCGACCAGCATCACTGCTCCTCTGCCCCCAAGCATCTACGTCGTACGACCCGGTTCGCGCACACGCAGACGTACGAGTTTGGCCCTGAGATTCAAAATTCAACCGCCCATAGCCGCGGTTTCGCGGCTGACCAACAAAGCCTGCCACACGGTTGCCACAACATTGTCGGGACTAAATGGCTTGGTAATCACATAGGCTGGTTCATCGCCGTCGCCCGTTAGCAACTTTTCGGGAAATGCTGTTATAAAAATTACCGGCACGTAAAGGGTTTGCAAAATGTGCTTAACAGCGTCGATACCGCTCGACCCGTCAGCAAGGTTGACGTCAGCCAGTATCAATTCAGGCTTTACCTGTTCAGCCATCGTGATCGCTTCGGCTTCGGTGCGGACGATGGCGGCCACATCATTGCCCATCGAAATTAGCAGGGATTTGAGATGCAGCGCGATAATCGCCTCATCCTCGATAATCATCACTTTCGCCGACAACATCGCTTCGATGGAACCGCGCGCTTGCGAAACGAATTCAGCGACTCCGGCCTCGCTCAGGGCGAGAATATAAGCCGTTTCGTTAATGCTGAACCCCTCGATTGTTGTGAGTAACAATGCTTTACGCAGTTTGCGTGGAAGCCCACCGATGATTGCGCCTGATACTGTGATCGGGCTCAGCGACTCATCGCTCCAGATCTTGTTAAACACCCGATACAACTCGGGCCGAACCTCTGAATCGTGGCGAAATTCGTCAGGCGCAGCGATTAATGCGTGGAGCGTTTCACGCACTGCGGCATCACCTGCGGACTGCGATCCGGTCAATGTGCGAGCGTAGCGGCGCAAAAACGGTAGCTCGCTGGCGATGGCGGACTGAAATGACATCGACGATTCCTTAACGCAATTGTTTGCGTGGGCACTAGCGAAAGATTCACAGGTGAGGGAACATTTTTCTGCTACCGAGTGTTAATTATGTGTCCTGCGCGCAAAAACGCTACGGTCTTTCGGCGCTGGGACCGGCCTCGACGTGACGGGCAGCTAGGCCAAAAAACGGAAACCACGATGACATTTGATAAGCATCGCAAGCGCGAAGCACCCAAGCCTCCGGTCGCTTTTGATCCGGTTGAGGCGGCGTTGCGACAAATTTTTGACGATGTTGCCGCTGAGGAGGTTCCCTCAGACTTTGCCGATTTGGTCGCACAATTGACTGAAAAGCCAGGCAAAAAGAAAGCCAAATGATGGAACCCGGACTGGACGTCGACCTCCGATCCGATGACCTTGAAAAGTTCAAGGAACAGATGGTCGCGTTAATCCCGGCGTTGCGGGCCTTCGCACGTGGCCTGTGCCGCGACAGGGTGCTTGCTGACGATCTCGCTCAAGAAGCATTGATGCGTGCATGGGCGTCACGACACACTTTCACATTAGGAACCAACTTTCGCGCATGGATGTTCATGATCCTGCGCAACCACTATTACTCTGGCTCTAAAAGCCGTGCGAGGGAGACGGTATGGGATCCTGAAGCGGCTGAACGGATCTTAATTCAGGATCCTACGCAGGAAAGTGGAATTCATGTCAGCGATGTTGAACGGGCTTTGCAGGCTTTGCCTGAGCAACAGCGCGAGATATTGCTTTTGATCGCAGGCTCGGGCCTCAGCTACGAGGAAGCCGCTGTTGTTGCTAATTGCAATGTTGGCACCGTGAAAAGTCGCCTGAACCGCGGACGCGCAGCACTCAAGGCGATTATCGAAGGCGAAGACATCAAACGATTATCTTCTCCGCCCGGCTAAAACGAAGCGTTGCAGATATTGGCGGTCCGGCAATTAACGTAAGAGTACGTTCGGCTCTGGGAGTTTTTATACTCCCGGCGAATTGAGCAGCGCTTTAGCCTTGAGCCGGTCCGGTCAAGCAATACCGTCGCTCAGCACAGGTGATGAACTTTACGGCGTTTGACGTTCTGCTCGCCGAAGCGGTCCATGATGAACTGATCCACGAAGTGATCTTAATCCCAGCCTGAACGCAAAAACGGGTCCGTTCTTTCGAACGGACCCGTCTTGATACATAGTCACGAGCTGTGCCTCCTACCCGTGCTTATGCGGAAGATTTGGCTTTCAATTACCGGATGCTGCCGCGGCGGAAGAGATTAACAACCCCCAGCAAGAGAACAGCTCCGAGAAATGAGGCGAACAGCGAACGAATGTCGAACCCACCCTCCGTAATCGGCGCGCCGCCAATCAGCGGAGTCACGAAAAACCCGGCCAAAATTGCGCCAACGATGCCAACGACGATGTTCAAAAGGACCCCCTGTTGGGCATCGGTACGCATTACCATACTAGCCAACCAACCAAGAATGCCGCCAACGATAATCAGTATGATGAAATTCATATTGTCCTCCATGAATGAAGAGGATAATCAGATGTCGGGCAAAATGTTCCACCATAAAGAACGATTTTGTCTCGCCTGAGTCAGACCCTAGTCTTTGTCGGTGCTCTAATTGATGATCACGCTACGATAGTGAAATTCTTCACGGCAAGTGAACAAGATAAGCGGCGTCTGAATTTTTTGAATAACTGAAATTTATAAGAAAAAAGGCCTCCGGGACCGTAAGGTCGACGGAGGCCGAGTTGGGGGGCATAGCGGGTCAGTCGCTAATGCAAGTGGTGTAAGCGTGGCGGATGGAATTTGTTTCACAGCGCACCAAATTTTTTTATAGCGCCCCTTGGCTTGCGCGCTTTGCTAATTGCACGGTCCCTCAATGAGATGTCAGTGCGTTTATTGCGACAACCAAAACGCTAGCCCCCGCGCGATGATTTTAAATTAGGCAACGTCACAACGACACGTCTCTTTCGGTCGTATCGCCTTTCAGGCTCCGCAGTGCTGATTGCGAGAATTAGACGGAAAGAGGCGGGCAAGCGAATGCTTGCCCGCCTCTTGTAGAGCATTTTTAACCACAATTGCATCAAAAATGGAAGACAACCCCAGCCATTGGGCGGATGCTAGAGAAGTCATACGTTGTGACCTCAAGCCTGATACGTGCGCCGGACTCGCCGGTAAGTCCGCCTAAACCGATGTCGCGTGGACCAACTTCGAAGCCGAGCCCATAGACCTCATTGCCAAAGTCGCGCCCGCCCGTGACGGCATCATCGGTAAAGTTTACCCACTCATAACCAGCCTTCCCGTAAATCATGCCGCTTTCACCAGCACGGAAACCTAGGCGGCCGGCTACACCATATTGCCAGTCAATCGCACCATCGATGCCCTTAGCGACGCTGCCTTCCGCGCCCACGAAAACCGCTCCGAGTGGTATATTCGCGCCTACGATGCCTTCAACGATGGCCCCCTCACGATTATTGCCGTTAGCTCGATTGGGAATACCAGAATCGGTAGAGTTGCGATCATAGTTAAAATAACCGCCTAAGACCGCTACGTATGGCTCAAATCCGAATGCATCACTACCGTCGGACGCAGTCATAGCGTCAGGCGTCGCGGTACTGGAAGGCGTCGGCGTTGCCGTCTGGCTCTGTGCAGCCGCATTAGTCGAAAACGTCATCGCCGAGGCAAGCAACAACGATTTGGTGAGGGTATAAGACATATTTCATCCTGCTGTTTGGGGTCCCACCAGTCATTCGGGGGGGTTCCGGATCATCATCGCTTTGTAATTCACCAACCAGTTGTGGCGGCATCTTTGCGATCAGATGGAGATAATCAGCCTTCGAGAATTATGTTCCAATGACAACGGATAAAGGAACCGCTGCGTTTCTGCGGCAAACCAGCTCGCTCCTTAACAGACTTGGTGCAGGTCGCGGCCAGTGGGCAAGCCTTGCCCTTGCGGCACAGGATTCCAAACAGTTGCATCTGACGAGTGCAGCCAAACGATGCACGTGGCAAACCGGGTTAGTGGACCCCACCATTGCATTCGGCTCGCCAGCAGCTGGCGGCCATCGCCAGCTTGCCGTCGAGCTGCGCTTGGCGAAGATACAACCTCAGGTTACGAATAATTCTTCCCAGCGCAGATCCGCGTTGGTGAAGTGATGTGCCGCCGATCCGCTCAGCTAGCGCGATCTGGCGACCAGCGGCCTGCTCGATCGCTTCTCGCGCAAACAGCACGGTGCTGAGCGCCAGATTGGCATTGGCTCCGCTTTCAGCTTCTAGGCAGGCCTCGCGCGCCCACAAGAAACTGTTTTGCGCTTCCATTGCTGCAAGCCCCAACCGATGACACATGATTGGATCGTCGGCCAAGCCACGCTGTTCGACCAGCAATGCTAACTCTCGCGCGACTCGCTGCATTGCGCCGTTATAGCACGCAGCCAGGCGCCAGATGCCGCCGTGAAAGTCAGGCTCGTCAAACAGCGCGCCGGGTCTGCCAAGGCGCTGGTCCGAGCCTATGAAAAGCCCGTCACAATCAAACCAGCCTGAGCGGCTGCCAACCATGGCGTCCATGTCCCATTGGCTTTGGTCGCCGCGCGCCGGATCGGTGGCATCAACCAGCGCCATCTGCAGGGTATCGGCCGTTCGCGCGGTGACGATCGCAAGGGTAACATCACCCAACCCGGAGGCGAAGGCTTTCACGCCGCGCAGCACATGACCTGGTGGCGCTACGTCAAGATAGACCGGCTGTGCGCTGTCAGCCCCCCACACCCCCATCACGCCGCCAGCCAGCACGGCATTTGCCATGCTGGCGCGTTGCGCGGGCGAACCGTGGCGTATCACCAGACGCACCGCATTGACATGGCCTTCATAAATGCGCGCCACCGGAAGGCTGGCTCCGCCAAGATCGCTCAACACACCGAGCATCGGCAGGGCACCGTGAACACAGGTGCCCCAGCCCCGCCCGCCGTTGCTGACCGGCAACGGTGCGGCGAGCAGCCCTTCTGCGGCCAACAACGCCAGTTCTGGCCCAGGGCCGCGGAGCCCGCGATCCAGCACCGCATCACCTTCGCGCACAGCCTCAAGCAGAGCGGCGGGCAAACGGTTAGGCATCGCGCGCGCTCCCAATCAGTTGCCGCAACACGGCGATTTCATCCGGCAATTGCGCCGGGCTGATACGCTGCGACTGTAACCGGGGCTGGCCAGCCAGATAACTCGCCCAATCTTGCCCGAAGGTTTCGCCATCACGGTGCGTCCAAACATTGCGCGCAGCGTGCCGGGCGCGCAGCCGAGCGACCAGCGTTTCGGCGCGCTCGAATTGATCGTCACACAAATAATCGGCCGAAAGCCGGGCAGCCAGCGCATCCGCCATACCGCCTTCCGCACGGCCAGTGATCCGCGCCGATGCAGTGACATGGCTGTGCGGTTCATGGCGCAACCGGCCATCAATACGCTCCACCGCATCCAGCAGCGCACGGTCTTCACCGGTCGGCAGAGCCGGTACTCCGCCTACCTGCTCCAACATCATGCGGGTGATGCCGATATTCGCGCCGCAGCGCTGAGCGTGGCGCGGTGCCGGGTCATGATCGCGCGGATCGAACACCGCTTCCGCCTCGCCGAGCAGGCCAAGAAACTCCCATTCATGGGCGCCAATTTCCAGCACGGCTGCGCTTTGATGACGCAGCTCGTGCCAATCGCCGCTAACACGTCCAGCGACCGCATCGGCACCCCTGCTGAACGCTGCGATCATGCTGGCCACCCAATCACTGTCGGCCACGCAGTCAGCGTCAGTGGTCAGGATAATTTGGCTTTGCTGAGCAGCGATCTGCATTGCGAGGCGACGGGCGCTTCCCGCATGGGCCAGACCGTCCGCAAAATGCTGCTCTATCACGGTCATCTTCATTGGCCATTGCACGCCTCGCGCGATTGTAGCCGTATCGTCTGTACAGTTGTTGGCGACCACGATTACGGCCAGTGACTCTGGATAAACCGTCTGCATGGCAAGCGATGCCAGGCACCTGCCGATCAAATCGGCCTCGTTGCGCGCCGGAATGGCGATGGCACACAAAGGATTGCGGGCGTTCACAGCAGATCCAGCACGTCAATGCGCAGCCGATCACAGCGTTGCTCATGGGTTATCTTCCAACCGGGCAGATGCGCGATCATGATTTCGGCGGCCATTTCGCCCGTCAATGCGCAGTCGGTCTGGCCCAGATAGTTTGCCATGACGATCCGGCAGCCGGGTGCGGCGCGGCTTTTCAGCGAGCCTGCAAGTTCAACGCAGCCTGCAAAACCGAGATAATAGAGAAAATCGCTAAGCACGATCAGATCAAAACTGCCCGATGGCAGGTCTTCCGGCAGATTGCCGTGGTGCAGCGTTACGTGCGGTGTGTCCGCCATCAATTTGCGGGCGATGCTAAGGGCGGTGGCCGATGCGTCGACTGCGATGATGCTATCGCAATGCGCCACAAGCTTTTGAGTCAAGGCCCCGTTGGCGCAACCCAGCTCCAACGCCGAACCAAAACGGTGCCCTTCCAACGCGGCGATCGTGCGCTCAAACCGATCAGCCTCGTAATCACGGGAATGATAGCCCCACGGATCGTCGCAGGCTGAAAACAACGCGTCGAAGTGGTCTGCCGCAACCAATTGCGGCCGCCCCGCATCGCCCCTGCGGTCATAGACCAGACGAACATATTCAGTCGCAGCAAAGTCATCACAGACTTGCTGAGACAGCGAAAATCCTCCTGAGCTTGCGATCTGGCTGTGGTGGGCCGCGATGGCAGCCCGCTTGACTGCTTCGTACACGCCGAGCGGCAGGGCCTCAAAATCGTTTAGATCGACCTCGCCATCAATGCGCTGGCTGATCGGCATGGCGACCAGCCTTTGCGCGAGCCCTGCTGCAATTATCCGAGCCGCCAGCCCAAAAGCGGCCTTGTGGTCGGGATGGCCATCGGCCGGGTCCGTCACCAGCACTGTGACGGGATTGATGGCGCGCAAAAATTCGGTGAGCAGCGCATCGTCACGCAATAACGGTTCGCGCGCGTCGAGCGTACCGTCACCGCGCCCCAGCATCAACAACGGTGGCACCTGCCCCAACAGCGCCGCCAGCCCAGCGCGGCATTCGGCAACACGCTGCGAGCTGAGCAGCCTGGGGCTAATCATGGGGTCGGATCGCGCGCCGTCGGTCAGCACGATCACAGCAACGCGCTCGCCCGCCGCTCGTGCGCGCGCCATGATGCCGGCCGCTCCCAGAATCTCGTCATCGGGATGCGGCGCCAGCACCACCAGAGCGCCGGTCATAGCTCAGCGGCCACAGACCGGGTCAGCCAATCGCGCGTCTGATCTGTCATCTCAATGTCGCGGCTAACCCCAAGCCGACCAGGGCGGGACACAAATGCCAGCCCTACATCGCGCAATGTCACCGCCACCGGCGCGAGCGGCGTTCCGCTGCGCCAATCACGAATCGCCTGCCAAACCTTGGCGCGATCAGCCTTGCGCCGCTCGCTGTGGTAGCCTGTGGCGGCATCTGCAGTGAGACTGTCGGCCTGATCATATTTGGTCATCAGCACATCATCGAGGAACCAGATGTTAGCGCCAGCCATCAGCGCGCGGTTGCGAAGCTCGCGGTCTTCTTCAACGCTGTCGCTATAGCCACCGATGCGGCTGAACAGGCTGCGAGTGAACAGACCGCTGTTGATCAGCACCCAGTCTCCCAGCGGCCCAGCCCCAAACTGCAGGTTGGGAAAAAAATCATCGACCAGCGACAAAGTTCGCGCAATCCGGGCCACACTGCCATCGGCGGCCAGAAAGCTGTGCGCGGTCAGCACAATATCGAGCGCCGCCGATGCGCCAGGCGGCTGCGCATCGCCGTGGATCTGCCACGGCAGGCATGGGTCGGCGACAAGATCGGCACGCGCCAAGGTGCGTTGCTGGCGCAACAGCTTGTCGCGATGGGGAATGTCATCGGAATCGTGAAAGGTGACAGCATCGAACGGCAGCAGCGCCAGCGCGGCGTTCTTTGCGCCTGCCGTGCCGAGATTGGCCCCCAGACCAATATAGACAAACCGCGGGTGATCAAACCACGGCTGGCAGCTGGCGCGAGTATCATCGGACGATCCATCGTCGATCACCGCAACCTCGACATCATCCTGTGACTGGCCAAGCGCTGCCTCAATCGCGCGGGCGATCTGATGCGCGCGGTTGTAGGTGGGAATGACGATCAGGCTGGGCATAATATCTCTTTCAAAGGGACAGCGGCACGGCGCAGACATCGGTTGACGATAGGCCCGGTGATCAGGCCAGAGGCAGCCAACATCAGGGCGATGGCCGTGAGCACCGAACCTTCGATCCAAAACAGTGTACCGAGGCCGAGCGACAGCCATGACGCAACAACATCCAGCGACATCGAGAACCCTTCGCCAGCGCCAGACTTTGCCGTGCGATGAAACGTAAGATGACGCCCTGACAATGCGGACAGCCAGCCAAAGCTGCTGGTCCACAGGACGCAAAGCATGACTGCCAGCGTCGCCGGGCTCTTGCTGGCTGCTGCGCGCAGCACCAGCCCGCCAAGCGAGATCAGGATGGTGAGCGTTGCAATCGACTGTGTCCAGCGCCACGGCCCAGACTGGCTAACAGCGAGCTCGGGTGCCAGAATATGGATGATGGCAAGGCCAAACAGTACACATAGCGGCAATGCGAGAAACCCGACCCAAGCGGTCAGTTGAGCAACGACTGCGATTTTACCCCTGCGCAAGCGCAGGTCGCGCCAGTTGCGAAGTGCCACGATCAGCGTTTGCATATTGCCCGTCGCCCAGCGATTGCGCTGAATGCGTAAGCCCGTAAGATCGAGCGGTAACAGGCCCGTTCCAACCATCTTGTCGACATACAGTCCGCGCGCGCCTGCTTTCCAAAACGCCACACCCAGTTCTGCATCTTCGGTGATCGACCCCGTTGGCCAACCGCCAACCGAACGCAACGCATCAATCGCGATCACGCTGAGCGTGCCGGTAAGCAACGATGCGCCAGACCGATTTGCCGCCGAGGGAAAGGTGCGGAAATAATCGCTGAGTTCTGCTACTACGGGCGCGGCCCGGCGGCTATTGCGATAGGCCTGCGGAAACTGGACGAACTGGATTTTGTTCCGAATTACGCTGACGGCTGATGACAGGAAATCGGGCGTGACCTGATAATCGGCATCGACGATGGCGACATAGCGCGCCCGCGGGTCACATAGCGACAGCGCAATGTTGAGCGCGCCCGCCTTGGCCCCGATCACACCCCTGCGGTGGACAAACCGAAACCGTCGACCCAGCCGCGCGATATGCGCCTTCACCGGCAGCCACAGCGCAGGATCAGACGTGTTGTTATCAATCAATATCACTTCAAACGCCGGATAATCCAGCTGCGCCAAGGCATTGAGCGTCGCCATCACCATTTCTGGAGGCTCGTTGTGCGTTGCCACATGCACAGAGATAAACGGTGCTGCGACGCTGGACGATGTCCTGTTGCCGTGCGCAGTCACCCACCCGCCGCGCCGCGTGTTCAGGTATTGCAGCGCGTTCAGGCTGATCGCAGCGCTGGCCATGGCAAGATTGGCAATGCTGGCGCCAAGCACCAGCATTGCCAACAGCGTCGATGCATGTTCCACCAACATTGTGCGAAGTTTCCTACTCGAGGTGTGTCAAAAGCCTGCGCGTGCTCGCGGTTATGCAAAGCAGCGCGCAGGCCAGATTCAAAATACCGTTTTAACGGCGGCTTCGCGTTCCCAGATGCGGCCTTCGGCGGCCTCCGAAACGAATGCTTTGGCGGATTTGGCGGTCAGCGCGAAGATGCCCTTGCCCGGTTCCACCCTTGCCTTTTCAAGCAACGGCTTGGCTTGCGCGACGTGCCCGATAACCTTGCAGTGCTGGAATGCATCGGCCACGAACGCGACCGCAGCAGCCTCGCTGCACATCGCTTCGGCGCCCTCATCAGACAGCACGAGGATGACGGCATCGAACAGCACTGATGGGGCACCGGCAAGCTGGAAATCAGCCATCAGTACATCGCCGCCTGCAAGTTTCACGCCGCCAATACGCGGTGCGATGATCTTGATCTGTGCGCCAGCGGCCTTGATCGCTCTGCCGACATCGGCGATCAATGTGCCGTCCGCACCATCGCTGACAAGGCACCCGATGGTGCGCCCGGTCAATGGCGGCGGCTCCTTGCCCAGAATGCTAAGCGGCTGTGACGGTGCAAGATCATCGCGGGTCGGACGGGCAGCTTCCAGTGGCGCGATCTTGCCTTCCTCACCCAGCCCTTGCGCGACACGCGCAGCCAGCTTGGCATCGATATTCGCCAGATGGCTCAACATCCGCGCATGAATTGCGGGTGTTTCGACCTTGCTCAGTTCAAAGATGAGCGCACTGACGATGTGCGCCTGTTCGATATAAGTCTGGCTGGCATAGAACTGCCGGGCCTGACTGTAGTGATCCGAGAAAGTCTCCGGCCGTTGACGCAGTTTTACGCCTTCCACCGGCGCAGCGTGGCTGCGCACACCTGTTTTGGGGTCTTCGCGCGGTCCGGCTGGGTCCAACATGCTGGGCTGATAGGCAACCCGGCCTTTGGGCACCGCCATCTGCATATGGCCATCGCGCTGGAAATGCATGACCGGGCAGCCTTTGGGCTGGTTGATCGGAATTTGGGTGAAATTGGGGCCGCCTAGCCGGATAAGCTGCGTATCCTGATACGAGAAATTGCGCCCGTGCAGCATCGGGTCATCGCTAAAATCGATGCCCGGCGGCACATTGGCGGTGCAGAACGCAACCTGCTCAGTCTCGGCGAAGAAGTTGTCAATATTGCGATTGAGCACCATCGTGCCGATGATCCGCAGCGGCACATCCTCTTCGGGGATCAGTTTGGTTGAATCGAGGTGATCAAAGTCAAACCCATCGGCAAATTCATCATCGAACAGTTGGACGCCCAGTTCCCATTCGGGAAAGTCGCCTTCGTTGATGGCATTCCACAGGTCACGACGGTGGTAATCAGGGTCAGCGCCATTGATCTTCACCGCCTCGTCCCACATCACCGATTGCACGCCCAGCTTCGGGCGCCAGTGGAACTTCACGAAGGTGGATTTGCCATCGGCATTGACCAGCCGAAAGGTGTGGACGCCAAAGCCTTCCATCATCCGCAGCGAGCGCGGAAGGGTGCGGTCTGACATGATCCACATCACCATGTGCATAGATTCCGGCGTCAGCGCGATGAAATCCCAAAACGTATCATGAGCCGTCGCGGCCTGCGGAAAGCCCCGGTCAGGCTCGGGCTTGGCGGCGTGGATCAGGTCTGGAAACCGGATGGCGTCCTGAATGAAGAACACCGGGATATTATTGCCGACCAGATCCCAGTTGCCTTGGGAGGTATACATCTTGACTGCAAAGCCGCGCACATCGCGCGCCAAATCGGGCGAGCCCTTGTTGCCGGCAACAGTTGAAAAACGCACGAATACATCAGTTTTCGCCCCCTTTTCGCCCAGCACAGCGGCCGTGGTAAGATCGCTTAGAGAATCGGTCAGTTCAAAATATCCGTGCGCTGCGCTGCCGCGCGCATGAACCACCCGTTCAGGAATACGCTCGTGATCGAAATGGCTGATCTTTTCGCGCAACACGAAATCTTCCAGCAGCGTCGGCCCGCGTGGCCCAGCCTTCAGCGAATTGTGATCATCGCTCACGACATGACCTTGTGCCGTCGTCAATCGCGGCTGTTTGCCGGTTGCAACCTGATGCAGTTCGCCGCCATTGCCGACGACTTCTGTTGCTGCGGCTCCCAGCTGTTCAGTCTTTCGGCTCGGAGGAGAGGATTTAGTCATGAACAATGTCCTTCTGGAACGCTGCAACTGGATGGCTGCGCGGATTGCGGGCACACAGCAGCAACCGGCACTATCAACGCGATAGAACCGGATGCGGCGGCAGCGAAAAAAGGGGAGCCAGCCCGGTGGGCGCGGCGCTTGCGCGCGTGCTTGCCGGGCAGATTGGATTAGCGGCCCTGTTCCATCGAGTGCTTGATATCGCGCATCTGGTCGTGCCCGGTTTTGATCGAGACAAAGCATTCGCGGATCACAGCACTGACTTGCGGCGACAGATCATGGTCAGCCAAAGCATCTTCAAACTTGGCTTTGATATGATCTTCGCCGCGCTCGACTTCGTTGACGATGGCCTTGTCATCCTTGCCGGTGACAGCCGCCTTCAGGCCAACGAACATACGATGGGCGCTGGCGAGCATGGTGCCGTCGTCTTCGGGTTCACCACCAAGCCGCGCAACCTCTGCCTGCAGCTTTGTCATCACTGTGCGGCGCTCTGCTGAGCGATCGTTAAAGATCGACGCAAACCGGCCACTTTCGGAATCCTTAGCGGCCTCGGCATAGCCATCGACGCTGTCGATAGTGGTGGCGATCAGCGAATTAAGGGTCGACACATCATAAGAACTATCTGTCATAAAAAAACCTTTGCATTTCCATTACATTGTTAAATCAAAAAACGTTGTTTTATAATTTTAGCAGAGAACTCTAATATACGAAGGAGTAACTACGTGAGACAATCAGACATAATCCCGGCAATTTGGAATTACAGTGTGCATCGATAGCGGATTATTCCAAATCCTTGTTTTGGCAGCAGTGGTTTTCGATATCCAATCCGCCGCATTTTTGAGGATTTTTACACTCGCTTGAGAACTTTTTCGTCTCACTGTTTCACTCCAGTCTTGCTAGTAATTGATGCAAGATGTATAAGCGACTTCGCGTTCATTTGTTTCACAACGAGCCAAATTTTTTTGAACGCCCATAGCGGTCTTGAGGCGGAGATGTTTGCATCCGTCGGGTGGAGGAGGAAAAGGCTGTTTCCAGCTCAACGCTAAGGCTGCAGAATCATATCGATGGTGATTATGATGCAGACCGCCGACCTGTCGACGCATGAGCTCGTACATGCGAGACGCTGTTATCTGCCTACCCAATGGACCGGTACAACTAGTGGATTGACCGGGACGAAAGAGTCCATTGGGGGATTCCCAAAGGGTTGCTGCCGTGCGATTCTGAGCGGATGCGCAATGGTATCACTTTCTCCCTATCCGAAGCCGATCGCGAACGCCTGAGCCGCATAGCGGCAGCACCTTTAAGCCCGCAGAAGCATGTCTGGCCTGAACGCGGCCGTCACTCATGCGATGCTTGTGACCATCAGCCACCCGGACACGGCACGCAGCAAATTTGCAGGTCAGCTTACCCTTGGTTCGGCGCCGCCAGCTAATCTTCTTTCATTTCTTATCGGCCAGCATCATCTCGGCAGAAACGGCAGTGCGGTCCGGGACGTGATATTTGCGGCGCTTGCCCATCGCTGCTTCAGGAAAAATCAGCCCGGTGTCTGCCGGATAGACGTTCTGACGCCGCGAC
>JBBRFG010000046.1:0-17061 GCA_038224685.1 Sphingomonadales bacterium | reverse complement strand
AGCTTGAGCAGCTCGGTCTCGCTGAACGCTTCGTGGACGATACACACGCCCGGCCACAGCAGCATCTCGCGGTTGAACTTGCGCGACAGGTACCCGCCCAAATGCCGGTCAGGCCCGAAGATGATCTTCTGTTCGGGCGGGATCTGCGCAAGGATCGTCTCGGCCGACGACGAGGTGACAATCACATCGGACAGCGCTTTTACTTCGGTCGAACAATTGATGTAAGTCAACGCGATGTGATCGGGGTGGGCTTCGCGAAAAGCGCGGAATTTGCCGGGCGGGCACGAATCCTCAAGGCTGCACCCCGCGTCCATATCAGGCAAGATCACGGTTTTGTCCGGGCTGAGGATTTTGGCGGTATCCGCCATGAACTTCACGCCGCAAAACAGGATAACATCGGCATCGGTCGCCGCCGCTTTGCGCGACAACTCAAGGCTGTCGCCCACAAAGTCGGCAATGTCCTGAATGTCCGGCGTCTGGTAATAATGCGCCAAGATCACCGCGTTGCGCTCTTTGCGCAGGCGGTCAATTTCGGCCAGCAGATCGGTGCCGGTGGGATTGCGGGTCAGCAGGCTCATCGTTCGGTCCCTATCACAGTGGTGGCGGTGATATAGGGGCGGGCTGGCGCTTATGCCACCCGCCAGATGTCGGCATCGCGCCGCGCTGCGCCGCGTTTTTCCAGATCGATCAAATGCGCGGTCACGCTCATTTCCGCCGCCGGGATCAGGCGCGGGTCGAGGCCTTTGTACATTTCCGGGATGAAGCCGCTGGCGGGCCGCGCCGCTTCGCCCAGCAGGCGCAGGATCTGCGCCTCGCGCTGGCGGCGGTGGCCGATCATGCCGCGCACCAGTTGGCGCGGCTTTTCAATCGCTGCACCGTGGGCTGCATGATAGCGCACATCATCGCGCGCCATCAGCCTATCAAGGCTCGCCATATAATCGCCCATGTCGCCGTCGGGCGGGATAACGACGCTGGTGGACCAGCCCATGACATGATCGCCGGTGAACAGCGCCCCCGACTCCTCCAGCGCATAACATAGGTGATTCGAGGTGTGGCCCGGTGTCGCGACTGCGGTGAGCGTCCAGCCGGTGCCGCGCACTGCCTCGCCATCGATCAGCACGCTGTCGGGCGCATAGGTGGGATCGAACGCTTCATCCGACCTCGGCCCATCGACCTTGATCATCAGCGGCGCGCAGCCGGTGATCGGTGCGCCGGTCTGCGCCGCCAGCGGCGCGGCGGCAGGCGAATGGTCGCGGTGGGTGTGGGTGCACATGATCGCGGTAATTTTGCGCCCCGCCGCCGCTGCAATGATCGCCTCGATATGCGCAGCCGCGTTCGGGCCGGGATCAATCACCGCGCAATCCGGTCCGGCGGGGTCGCCGACCACATAGGTCTGCGTGCCGGTAAAGGTATAGGGCGAGGGATTGGGCGCGAGCACGCGGCGCACCAGCGGCTCGACATCTTCGGCAAGGCCGGTGGGCCAAGGTTGCGGGGGGATAGTGACCATAGCCGCTGTCATGCCGCCGTGCGGCTGCAAAGTCGAGAGCCGGGGAGGGCTGGAGGCGGATCGGCGTCGCTGGCTTAGCCGCGTTCACCCGATATCGCGCATTTGCCCGAATTCGCGCCCAATCCGATCCTGAAACGCGCGCGCGGGAGACGTCATTTCGAACTGCTGACGCTGCGCCTCATCCAGCCGGGCGATGCGTTGATGCAGCTTTTGGGTGTCAGCGATCAGTTCGCGGGTTTCCGGCTCCAGCAGCGTGAGCTGGGCTTCGTCCGACCCACGATCGGGCGGCAGCGCACCGTGCAGCCGCACCTGATTTTCGCTCAGATCGCCTGAAAACAGCGCGCGTTGGTTCAGCAACCACGCCAGTACATGCATCATCCGGGTGGTGGTCTTCAGCCCCTCGGTCGACAACGCGAGCCGGGCATAGGCGTCATCACCGCATTGCGGTGCGCGCGTCCCTGCCGAAAACACCGCGCGCACATCATCGGCTAGCACCAGCGCCTCGGTATACAGCGCCTCGACAATCGGGCGGGACAGATTTGTGGTCGGGGCCATGTTGCGCCGCAGCTTACGCCGCAAGCCGCCCTGCGACCACTAGCATATGGTTACTTTCCAAGTAAATCTCGATAGCGTCCCGGCGCGGAACGGTTCGCGCCTACAAACCCCAAAACTAGGCGATGATGTCGGGCAACAGCGTGTCCGCGATGATTGCGATTTGATCGCGCAGACGCAGTTTTCGTTTTTTCAGGCGGGCAATCTGCAATTGATCGGCTGATGCGCTGCCGCGCGCAGCCTCGGTCAGGGCAGCAATTGCAGCGTCGAGGTCGCGGTGCTCGGTTTTGAGCAACTCCAGCGCTTTCCTGAGCTCCTGCTCGGTCATCCCTGCTCGTGTCCTTATTCTGCGCCCGTGCGATATTGGGGCGCGCTACGCGCTCCTGCACGATTCGTTAAGACGGCCTGCACATTTTTGCGCCGCCTGTGTTTTGCATGTGGCGCTTGTGGGGGTGGGCGCGCGCTGGGATCAGTTCGTCCCGGCTCAGCCCGGAACCATCGATTTACGTTTCATCAGGGCTTTGCAATGCAGACTGCCTATGGTTTCAATGAAGTCAGCGGCCCGGCTGCCGTGTGTGCCGAGTCGCCTGTTCCGGGGGCATTCCCCTCGCTTACAACTCGCCTACTAGGAGAACGAACTATGGCATCGACCGCAGTATCTTCCCACCTCAACGCCTTGCAAAGCAAGCATGCCGGACTCGACGCCCGGTTGCGCGCTGAAATGGCACGGCCTGCCCCTGATACCGCGATGATCCAATCGCTCAAGAAACAGAAACTGCGGTTGAAGGAGGAACTCGCCGCGCATTGATCGCCGGGACGGGGCGGCGGCCAATCTGGGATTTTGCATTTGGGTGGAGGAGTGCGTAAGCCAATACCACGATGAGTGCAGCTGCCGCCGCCCGCCAGATCCTTACCCGCCTGACCGAAGTCATGGCTTCGCGCCTCCACGCGCAGGCCAAGCTTGATCAGGTGGTGGAAATCATCGGCGAATGCCTGTCGAGCGAGGTGTGCTCGATCTATCTTTTGCGCGAAGGCATGTTGGAACTGTTCGCGACCCGCGGCCTTAATCAAAGCGCGGTGCATGTCACCCGGATGGCAATTGGTGAAGGGTTGACCGGCGCGATTGCGCAAAAGATCGATACGCTCAACCTGGCTGAGGCCAAAGCGCACCCCGATTTCCAATACCGGCCTGAAACAGGCGAGGAAAAGTTTCATTCCTTTGCCGGTGTCCCGATTGTCTACCGCGAACGTGCGGTGGGCGTATTATGCGTCCAGCATGTCGAACCACGCCGATACGAAGACATTGAGATTGAGGCGTTGCAGACCACTGCAATGGTGCTGTCCGAATTGATCGCCAACGCCGAACTGGTCGACGAGGAAGAAGCGCGCGGGCTGACCCAAGAACAAACCGGGCCGCAGACCCTGACGGGCCTGACGCTGGTCAAGGGACTGGGTGCAGGCCACGCGACCTACCACCAGCCGCGCGTCGAAATTACGCAGGTGATGGCGCAAGATGTCGAGGCTGAACGCCAGCGGGTTTATCGCGCGTTTGACCGGATGCGCGAACAGATCGACACGCTGGCCAGTCAGGCCGAATTCGGCGTCGGCGGAGAGCACGAAGAGGTGCTCGAAACCTATAAGATGTTCGCTTACGACGAAGGCTGGTCGCGCCGGATCAATGAAGCGATTGATAGCGGCCTGACCGCCGAAGCTGCGATTGAACGGGTGCAACAGCACACCCGGATGCGAATGCGCGAGATTGACGATCCATTGTTGGCGGATCGGATGCACGATCTGGAGGATTTGGCGAACCGCCTGCTGCGTACCGTTTCCGGCCAGGTCGGCACCGCCGCATCGCAAGGCCTGCGCCGCGATACTATTCTGATTGCGCGGAATTTGGGCCCAGCAGAACTGCTTGAATACGACAAGCGCCGATTGAAGGGGGTGATCCTTGAAGAAGGATCGCTCACTTCGCACGTCGTGATCGTCGCGCGCGCAATGGATGTGCCGGTGATTGGTCGCACCAAAGGCGTGCGCACCACGATCCGCGAAGGTGACGAAATTCTGCTGGATGCCAGTGCGGGCAGCGCCGTCGTTCGCCCGATACAGCAAGTTGCCGATGCATTTCAGACCCGGTTTGCCAAATCGCGCGAAAAGCAGGCGGCCTATGCCAGTTTGCGCGATGTTGAACCGTTCACCCGCTGCGGAACCCGCATTCAGGTGATGATGAATGCCGGGCTGCGCGATGATATGAGCGCGCTGGCGATGACCGGCGCCGACGGGATTGGCCTGTTCCGCACCGAATTCCAGTTTCTGGTATCGGCCACGTTGCCACAGCGCGAACGCCAGACCCGGTTGTATCGCGATGTGCTGGAGGCGGCGGGCGACAAGCCAGTGATTTTCCGCACGGTCGATATTGGCGGCGACAAGTCCGTTCCCTACCTCGCGTCGGAAATCGCGGCGCAGGATGAAAACCCGGCGATGGGCTGGCGCGCGCTGCGCCTTGCGCTTGAACGCGAAGGTTTGATGAAGGTGCAGGCGCGGTCGCTGATCGAGGCATCGGCGGGGCGGACGTTATATGTGATGTTCCCGATGGTCAGCGAGCCGTGGGAGTTTGACGCGGCCAAGACGGTGTTCGACGAACAACTGGCCTATCTGCGCGCGCAGAAAAAACCGCTGCCCGAACGCATTCAGTTTGGCGCGATGCTCGAAGTGCCCGCGCTGGCCGAAGTGCTCGATCTGCTGCTGCCACGGCTCAGTTTCCTGTCAATCGGCACCAATGATCTGACGCAGTTCCTGTTTGCTGCTGACCGCGCCAATCCCAAGCTGGCCGAGCGGTATGATTGGCTCAGTATCTCGATCATCCGGTTTTTGCGACGGGTCATTCAGTCGAGCATCGGCAGCGGCGTTGATATCGGCGTATGCGGCGAAATGGGTGGGCGCAGGCTGGAAGCACTGGCGTTGATGGCGATTGGTTATCGCCGCCTGTCAATCACGCCTGCCGCAGTCGGCCCGATCAAGGAACTTGTTCGCAAAGTTGATCTGACAGAATTGTCTGCCGCTATGACCGGCTGGCTCGCCGACCCGAGCCTTAATTTGCGCAATGAGATTTCCGCTTGGGCCGATGCGCGCGAAATCGAGTATGATTGAGCAGTATTGCGGCTGGGCGAGTGGTTCACGCGCCGTTCTGCGCTGACGCTGCTTGACAGGATGGCTTGGAGCAGGTGAGTCGCCTTCAAGGGCTGCACGCCCTGCCAAACTTACACAAAGCCTCGGTAGAAGGCGCGGAACGGGTCATGGACAGCGAACACAATGATGGCGCGGAGGACGCGCGCGAAACTCCTGCTGCCGGAGCCGGGGCGCAATTGCGCGCCGCGCGCGAAGAGTTGCGGCTCGATCTGACGCACATCGCCGCCGAAACCCGGATCCCGGTGCGCCATCTTCAGACGATTGAGGCTGGCAATTTCGAAGCCTTGCCTTCGCGCGCCTATGCGATTGGGTTTGCCCGCACCTTTGCTACTGCTGTCGGGCTGGATCCTGCCGCAATCACCGATGTTGTGCGCGGCGAGCTTTCCGATGGCTCGATGCGCCGCACAACCGCCGCATCGGGGATGGAGCCGGGTGATCCGGCGCGGCTGCCCTCTGCCGGGCTCGCTTGGGCAGGCGTAGTGGCAGCGCTGGTGCTCGCCGTCGGAGTGTTCGCTTTTTACGATTCCTATTTTGGGGCAGGGACCGAGCCGGGCTCGTTGTTGACCCCGGCGACCGGCGCTGCGCCGCCATCTGCCGCTCAGCCAATTGCAGCGGCTAAGGCCCCATTGGTTGGCGGCCAAGTGGTGCTGACCGCACTGGAAGAAGGCATCTGGGTGCGGCTGTACGAAGAGGGCGGCGAGCGGCTGCTGGAACGGACGCTCAAACTCGGTGAAACAGTGCTGGTGCCGGGCGGAGCGTCTGATCCGCGCATCAACACCGGGCGGCCCGATGCGTTGGCGATCACCATCGGTGGCAAGTCGGTGGCCAAGCTGGCAGATAACCCCACCACATTGTCAGGTGAGCCGGTATCGGCCGCCGCGCTGCTGGCGCGGACGACACTTGCTCCGGAGCAAGCTGCAACGCAAACCACATCCGCTGGCGTGTCGCCGGGCTTGCCGCGTTCGTCTTCGCCCCGTGCTGCTACCAGGCAATCGGCGCCCCAGCTTTCTGCGTCTGCGGCCCGCAGCGGTCTTGCAGGGACCGCCACCCAGCCAGAGGTCGCGCCCGTGAGTGGAGCGGCGATAGAAGCCGCGAGCGCCGCCCCAGTCAGCGCGCCAGCTGGCTACTAGAGCAGTTTCCGGTTGATTAGGGGCTCTGCCGCTCTCGACTTGCGCAATCGGACGCGGCAAAGATTCCGTACACGTTCATGTGTGCCGCTGCAATTGCACACGGTCACAGCTAGGGAGCAGGACGAGCCATGACCCGCCATCTGCGAAATACCGCCCTCCAGATTTTCGCGTTGCGCCTTGCCATCGTTGCGCTTGCTGCGGCGGCGATGGTGTCTGCGCCGGTGCCCGCGTTGGCGCAGGATAGCGCAGCAGACGCGCGCATCCGCAAAGTCGAAGCGGAAGTTCGCGCCTTGCAGCGCAAGGTGTTCCCCGGTGCCGATGGCCGGTTTTTCGAACCCCAGATTACGCCGGGTGCGCCCACACCTGATATCCCCGCTGCGCAAGGCATCGGCGCGCCGTCTGCCACTGGGGTAACCGATATTCTGGTCCGGCTTGGCGCGCTCGAAGCGCAGCTACGCGCTTTGACCGCGCGTTCGGAAGAACAGGCCAACGGGCTGGCGCAGTTGGAGCTGCGGATCGCCGCAGTCGAAAATGGCAACGCGAACAGCGCCGGTCTGCCGCCGCTCGCTGCTGGTCGTCCTGTTCAGACTACTCCTGCGCAGACCAATCCTGCGCAAACCAATCCGGTCGGCATTCGCGCGCCGGTGCCCGCAGCAACAGTCCCTGTTCCTGCCGCAGCGGCGGTGGCGGCGCCCAGCGCAACCCGCCTTGCCGCCGTGCAAGCTATCACCAAACCGCAGACCGCCGATGCCGGGGATGATGAATATTCCTACGGATTTCGGCTGTGGAGCGCGGGCTTCTACCCCGAAGCACGCCAGCAGCTGACCAAGTATGTCGAGCAATACGGTGCCCACCCGCGCATCAGCTTTGGCCGCAATCTGCTGGGCCGCGCCTTCCTTGACGATAACTTGCCCGACGATGCGGCGCGCTGGTTCCTGCGCAATTATCAGGCAAACAAGAACGGTGACCGTGCGGCGGACAGCCTGCTATATCTGGGCGTGTCGATGATCGCGATGAAGGATACCAAGCGGGCGTGCATCGCGCTGTCCGAGTTTGCTGAAACCTATCCGCTGATCGCTGCCGGACGCTTGGCGAATGATTATCAGGTGAGCCGCGCCAAAGTGACGTGCAGCTGAGCGCAGTCGGTGCAGGTCTGATCGCGCGCTTCGCCGTTGATCTGGCGGCGGTGTGGCCTGCGGCGGAGCGCGGCGGGCCGCTGGGGCTGGCGGTGTCGGGCGGGCCGGATAGCGTCGCGTTGTTATTGCTCGCCCATGCCGCATTGCCGCGGGGCGAGATTGCGGTTTGCAGCATCGACCACGGCTTGCGGCCCGAAGCGGCAGGCGAGGTTGCGCTGGTCGAACGGATAGCGCGCGAGCGCGGGATTCCGTTTACCCCGATCACAGTCGCTCTGGCCCCCGGCAATCTGCAAGCGCGGGCGCGCGAGGCGCGCTATGCCGCCTTGGCGCGCTGGGCAAAAGGCGCAGATCTGGGCGCGGTTGCCACTGCGCACCATGCCGACGATCAGGCCGAAACATTGCTGATGCGGCTCAATCGGGGCAGCGGCTTGGCAGGGCTGGCCGGGGTGCGTGCGGTGTCGCGGATTGATAATGGCGAGCTTACGCTGCTGCGCCCGCTGCTCGGCTGGCGCAAGGCGGAGCTGGCCGGCGTAGTGGCAGCAGCGGGAATCACCCCGGCCAGCGATCCGGCCAACACCAACCCCGATTTCGACCGCGCGCGGCTGCGCGCACAGCTGGCGCAAGCGGGGGATTGGATTGATCCAGTGCAGTTGGCGACCAGCGCTGCGCATCTGGCGGAAAGCTGGCAGGCGCTGGATTGGTATGCGCAGCTGGACTGGCACGAAATGGTGATCCGCGATGATGCTGCCCCCGGCGGGCTCGGCTATACATACAGCGCCAATGTGCCCCGCGTGATCGCAATCGAGACCATCTTGCGGATCATTGGGCAGCTTGGCGGCCATGCCACCCGCGCAGAGGCCGGGCGGGCGTGGGACCGGCTATGGCAAGGCAAAAACGCATCGGTCGGCGGCGTTCTGGCGCAGGCGGGCACCGAACGGGTCGAAAAAGTCGGGGTAATGATGCGGGTGTGGCGGTTCCGTCCGGAACCAGCGCGTGGTTCGACGAATTAATGATCCTCGCTAAGGACGAGCGACGCGGTTTTACAAAACCTTGTCGCCCACGCCGACCATCTGGCCGCGCGTGATGATGACTTTGTCCCCGCGCTTGGCAGCGGCGAACAATTTGGCGGCGAATTCATCGGGCACACCCACGCAGCCGTGGCTGGCATAGCCGTTGAGCACGGGCGAACCGTGGATCGCGATCCCGCCCCACGTCAGCCGCAGCGTCCACGGCATCGGGGCGTTGTCATATTTTTCCGACACATTGTCCTTTTCCTTGGTCAGGATCGGGAAGACGCCGAGCGGGGTGGGGTGTTCTTGCGTACCGAGCAACACCACGGCGGTGCCGATTTCGTGCCCATCGCGAAACGCGCTGATAACGCGCGCATCAAGATCAACGGTGATCACCAGCTTGCCAACCCCCGGAGCGGCGCTTTCATCCCAGAACCAGTCGCCATAGCGGATTGTGCCTTCGATCGGCAGGATCGATTTGATGACGAGCGGATCGTTGCTCCCGGTGCGGCCTGAGGGCTTGCGCGCGCGCGAAGCTGGCGCGGCGGCATTAACAGGCAGCGGCTGCACAACTTCGCGCGCGATTTCGCGTATCGCCGGGCCGCGCGGCGGTTCGAGCAAAGCAGGCGCTTCGATCACCGTTTCGACCGCTGGTTCAGGCGCAATCGGCGGCAGCACGGCAAAGATTAGCGCCGCTTCGCCGGCTGCCGGGATATCCTGATCGGGATCATCCCGCTCAAACGCGCCGGAGGCCTGCTGTGCAACCTGTTCGGCAGCATCAGCCGCGTTGGTTTGTGCTGCAAGCGGCAGTGGGAACGCGGCGGCAGCGGCGAGAGCGAGCGAAAGAGCAAAGGTTCTGTTCATCAATCCCGTCATGCCGGATTAGCCGCAAGGTGACCAGTGCCTAACCGGACCGCGTCCCTTCTGGGGACTACGGCGAGGCTGGAGTTAACGCGGGCAAGGCCAACAATCGACGATCCGCGCCAGCTCGGCGCAGGCTGTCACCTCGGCTAACGTCCGCCACCCCGGCGCAGGCCGGGGTGACGGACGTATATTTGCGTGACGCGGCTTGTCGATGCACAATCCACCCGTTCATGCTGAACCAAGCACTCAAACCGCTGCCGCCCGCGTGTCTTCAAGATATTGCCAGATCCGGCTGACTACCACCGACCCTTCGCCCACCGCGCTTGCCACGCGTTTCACCGACCCTGCGCGCACATCGCCGACGGCAAAGATGCCGAGCGCGGTGGTGGCGTAGTCATCGGCCTGCCCCGCCGCTGCGCCGGTCAGCACAAAGCCCTTGGCGTCAGTCGCCGCCAGACCTGATAGCCAGCCGGTGTTGGGCGCCGCGCCGATCATGATGAACAACGCGCGGGTAGCGATTAGCTGTTCGGCATCGCGGGTTTTAAGCGTGATGCCTTCAAGCCAATTCTCGCCGTGCAGCGCAGTCACTTCGCTGTGGTAATGGATCGTGATCCGCGGATCAGCCTCCAGCCGCTGGGACAGATAGCTCGACATTGATACCGCCAGGCTGCTCGCCCGCACCACCAGATGCACATGCGCTGCGCTGCGCGACAGGAACATCGCCGCCTGCCCTGCTGAATTACCGCCGCCGATCACGACGACTTCGGTGTTGGAACAGAACCGCGCCTCCATTTCGGTTGCCGAATAGAACACCCCTGCGCCTTCGAGTTCCTCTAGATTATCCAGCGGCAGGCGGCGGTATTGCACCCCGGTCGCCACCAGCACCGCGCGGGCGCATAGTTCATCGCCGTCGTCTAGCGCGGCGCACAGCGTCCCGTCCGCGCGCAGCGTCAATCCCTCAACCCGGCGCGGCATCACGAACCGCGTGCCGAACTTCATCGCCTGCACCTGCCCCCGCCACGTCAGATCGGTGCCACTGATCCCGGTGGGAAAGCCCATGTAATTTTCAATCCGGCTGGATGTGCCCGCCTGCCCGCCGATGGCGGTATCTTCGATCACCAGCGCCTCAATCCCTTCGGAACCGGCATAGACCGCCGCTGCTACGCCTGCTGGCCCGCCGCCGACAATCAGCAGATCGTAGGTGCGCTGCGCACTGATATCGAGATCAAGCCCAAGATATTGCGCGACCTTGCGCGGGGTGGGGTCGGGCAGGCGGGTGTCTGCGCCAAGGATCACTGCCGGTTCGTGGCCAATCAGCGAGCACACCGCCGCCGTTTCGCGGTCAGTTGCGTCCATATCATAGCTTTGAAACGGGATGCGGTTGCGCGACAAAAACCGTTCGACCGCCTGCACCTGCGGGTCGCGGTCGGCCCCGATCACTTTGACCGCGCTGTTTTTCAACTCGTATTGCTTGCGGCGGCGCGCGGCGAACACGGTGATGATGTGGTCGGACAGTTCGGGCACCTGGCTCATCAACGCCAACATCGCTTCGCGCGGGGCTTCGATCACGCGGGTGTCGGTTGCGGCGCGCATCCTGAGGTAGTTGGTGCTGCGATTGAGAAAGCCGATTTCACCGGCAAACTGCGTCGGGCCAAGGCCGGATGGCAGCAGACGGTTGCCGGTATAGGGATCGACCACCACGATCTCGCCTTCGATCACATAGATGAACCGATCAAGCGGCTCGCCAATGTCCATGACGATGGTGCCAGCAGGATAGAACACTTCGCCGCCGATGGCGCAGATGGCGGCGACGTGTTCGGGCGCGAGCGGCACCCGGCGCATGGTTTCAAGGTCTTGTCCTAGGGTTTCCATGCGTGCCTCCTGGCTTGCGAATGTTGCAAGATGGGGGCGAGGCCGGGGGTTTACAAATGGGCATTCCATGACTTCGTGTGAGCCTTGACGTTCAAGCTTAGCTGTGGCCAAGGTTTTGGAATTGGCGTGACCGCGATCAAACGCGAATAACAACGGGTCTCGCCATTCCGGCTGGGCGCATGGCACTATTGAGGATGGTGAATAATGGACCTTGGTCAGATACTTGCACAAACCGGCGTGATTGATTCCATCGCCAAGGAATTGGGCGTCGATCCGCAGGTCGCTCGCACGGGCGCATCGGTGTTGCTGCCCGCCATTGTTGCAGGCATGGGCCGCGACACGGTGGGTGCAGGCGGCGGGCGCGCGGCTGATCCGGGGCTTGGCGGGCTCGGCGCGATCCTTGGCGGGTTGGGCGGCGCGGCCGGTGCTGGCGGCCTGCTCGATCTGGTGCTGGGCGGCCAGCCGACGCCGGTGCAGCACGGCAATGATATCCTCGGCCAGATTTTCGGGACCAAAGATGTTAGCCGCGGGGTGGCCGATGTCGCTTCCAGCAGCACCGGGATCGACAGCGGATTGCTGCGCAAAATGCTGCCCATGCTGGCGATGGCGGTGGTCGGCTATCTGGCGAAACAAGGCGGCGGCGCGGCGGCTGCACCGCAAGCCGCGCCCGCTGCGCCCAGCATCGGCGGTATTCTTGGCTCGGTCATCGGCGGACTGCTGCGCCGCTGATTACCCTTTCGCGCTGGCAATATACCGGCTGACGGTGTTGCCCACCACGCTCAGCGGCGCGTTGCCGCCCAGCACGACGGCGGTGTTGAACGCCTTGAAATCATAAGCTGCGCCCAGTTCCGTCTGCGCGCGGGTGCGTTGACGCACGATTTCACTGTGGCCGATTTTGTAGCCGCAGGCCTGCCCCGGCCAGCTGCAATAGCGGTCCACTTCGGACGCGACCTCTTCGGGCTTTGATCCGTTGCGTTCGACAAAGAACTGCCGCCCCTGCTCACGCGTCCAGCGTTTGGAATGCAGCCCGGTGTCGACCACCAAGCGGCAGGCGCGAAAGGCGAGCGATTGCAGGTAACCCAGCCGCCCGACCTTGAATTCGTCATAAGCGCCAAGCTCGTCCGCCAACTGTTCGGCATACAGCGCCCAGCCTTCGGAAAAGGCGTTGAACGCGAGGATCGAACGGATCAGCGGCAGGCGGTTGCTGAACTCGCCCTCCCACACGTGGCCGGGGATCGATTCGTGGAAGGTCAGGTCGGCCAGATCATATTTGCGGTGCAGATCGGTGGTGCGCAGGTTGATCCAGAACCGGCCCGGAATGCTGCCATCCTTGCTGCCCGCGCCGCCATAAGCTCCCGGCGCGCCGGGTTCTTCGGCCAGCGGCAGGCGGCGGATTTCGAGTGGCGGGTCGACCAACTGGTTGAACGCGCGCGGCATCTGTGATTTGATCCAGCTGACGCGGTCATTGATGAAGGCGAAGATTTCCTCGCGCCCCGGATCGCCTTCGCTAAACTGGTAGCGCGGATCATCGGCCAGCCCGCGCATCCGTTCGCCGACGCTGCCTTGGGTATAGCCGATCTCGCGCAGGATCGGGTCCATCCGGCCGTGGATTTGCTCCAGTTCGGCAAGCCCCTGCCGGTGGATTTCATCG
Source organism: Sphingomonadales bacterium (assembly GCA_038224685.1). Taxonomy (GTDB): domain Bacteria; phylum Pseudomonadota; class Alphaproteobacteria; order Sphingomonadales; family Sphingomonadaceae; genus Erythrobacter. The sequence goes on along the minus strand of JBBRFG010000046.1, from coordinate 4,150 downwards.
GGCGTCAATGCTGTGGTGGTCGATGCGCCGACCGCCCAAGCGTAATACTCGTCGCCCATTGGCTGCGCCGATACGCCGGCATTGTCCTTGGCCACGGCGCGCTGGGCTTTGAGTTCGGCCAGCTGCGCGCGCAGCGCCGGGACGATCCCGCTGGCGACAATCCGTTCTGCCAGCGGAACGCTGGTGTTGGCAAGGTCAAACCCGGCGGCGGAGAGCGGCCCGGCATAGCCCTCGTTCGCTCCAGCGATGCTTGCCTCCATCTGGGCAATCGCTTTATCGAGCAGAAACGCGGGCGGCACCACGCCCTGCCCGCGCGCGGCGCGGATCCGGTCACGCTCGCCGTCCAAAATCGCCGGCACTTCCGCAAGGCGGCTGAGATACGGGCCAATGTCCCCATCCACCTTCAGCGGCTGGGTTGAACCCAAAAAGCGCGGCATATCAATGTAGCCGCCGACGTTCTGGATCACCACATATGGGGCATTGCGCCAGCTGCCAACCGCGACATCGCCGTAGGGCAACGCCATGCCTTCCAACGCCTTGGAAAACGCGGTCTCGGCGACTTCGAACCCGATTTGCTGGTCGCTGGTCAGGCCCGCTTTGGGATAGGCACGGGCGTCGGCGACAAGCTGTTTGAGCGTCGCCCCATAATCGCTGCGCCCGGCTTCACCCGGCGTGCCAAAGGTGGATCGCCACGCGGCATAATCGCCGGTGTCCACGCCCAGCCCAGTGGCGCGGCCCGGTTCGTGGGCCAGCATCCGGTAGGCGATCGCTTCGAGCGCGGCATCGGGCGCGAGCGACGCAATCGGCGCGCCCACTCCCGCGATACCGCCCGCGCTCCCACTCGCAGCGCAAGCCGGCAGCAGCGCCAATGTAGAAACGCCGCCAAGCCCGATCAGAGCTTGGCGGCGGGTGAAATCAGTGTGGTTGTCTGTCATGCCTGCAAGGCTTACCGCCCGCAGGATGGGTGTCAATCGCTAGGCGTTGCGATCAATCCTTGAGCATACCGGGCATATTGCCGCCTTCGGCAGCCAGCATGTTCAACACCGCATGATGCAGGTTGATGTTCTGTTCCGCTGTGCCTTCGTAATCGGTCATGCCCAATTCCACCGCGAGTTCCTTGCGGTTGGCATAGCTTGGATCGACGCCGACCATCTTCATCAGATCGACAACCGAGGTGCGCCAGTTAAACTTGTCGGCATTGGGCATCTTGCTGATGCGATCTTCCATTGCAGCCTGACTGATCGGGTCTGGCGCGGCAGGCTTGGCCGCAGCCACAGGCGCCGCAGCAACGGGGGCAGGCGCAGCCGCTTTCTTCTCGTCTTCGGTTGAACCCCAGATCGCATTCTTGATTGAACTGAAAATACCCATCATATCCTCCGTGAGCGGCGTGGTTTGCGCAGCCTTAGGGATAGGCAGTGGATGTGCAAGCCTCGTCACGCCGGGCTTGAAGGTGAATCGCAAACAAGGATGGGCTGCTGGCCGTGACCGATATTGTGCTGTCAATTGTGATGCTCGCCGCGCTGGCGCTGGTGGCGGGCGGGTTCGTGCTGTGGCGGCGCACCGGCGCGGTGAAACAGCCTGCGCTGATGGTGTTGCTGGCGGTCATCGCGGTGCTGAATGTGCTGATCTGGACCGTGCCGAGCGAGAGCGGCAAGGCACCGATTGAACAGCTGAAATCCACTGAGGAAATGTGAACCGCACTCCCTAAGTATTCCAAAGCATTCAACGACGCCGAAGGCGGCGCAAGGCCGCCCGCGCCTCAACAAATCAAGGTATATTCCACGTGATCGTGCTGGAAAAACTCCCCGCCACCGGCTTGCCATTGCTATCACGCGCGCCGTCGAACCGGGCGCGTTTGGTCACCAGTTCGCAGGTTGCCATATCCAGCGCCGGGTGGCCGGTGGACCGGGTGATGGTGCAGCCCGTCACCTTGCCGCCAGCATCAATCGCGAGGGTGAAGCGCGCCGATCCGGTCAGCCCTTCGCGGATCCAGCGCGGACGGTAATCGGCATTGGTCACCCAGTTGCCGGGCTTACCGCGCGGGGTTGCGCCAACCGGGTCGAACGGGGATGCCGACGGGACCGGCCCCGGTAGGCCAAAATCGACTGGGCCAATCGGGCCAATCGGGCCGACAAGATCGCCGGTTCCGGGCAGCGCGGCGATCGGGCCGCTGGTGCCCAGATCAATCGGAAAGGTGACCGGGCGCGAGGCCGTGGTGGTTGTCGTGCTGGTCGCAGGCTTGCTGTCAGGCCGCGGCTTATCAGGCGCGGGCGGCGGCGGGGGCAGTGGGGTGTTCGTGATCGTCTCCCCCTTGATCCGGGGCAGCACGGGCGAAGTCACCACGGTCACCGCCAACCCCACCACCAGCAATGCGCCAACGGCAGCAGGGATGCCGAGCGCGCCTGCCAGCGCGGCGGGATTGAGACGGCGATTATAGGAAGCATAGGCCATTCAGGGGGCTCCTCTCTCCATCATTGTGGGAGCGGTAGCCGGAGCGCAGATCACACCAACGCGGCGAGCAACAACCCTCCGGCTCCGCTCAGGAACCGGAATACTATGATTATTGCTAGGAGCGAAGCAGTTTCGCGTTGCGATTCAGGACGCGAATTTGGTGCGGCGTTGAATGAGCGATCAGGCCCACCGCCGTTCGCCCTGAGCTTGTCGGAGGGTTGCTTTTCTTATTCTTGGCCTGCGCGGTTGGCCCGAAGTGAAGGACAGTCGTTGACCCTGCGGGTCAGTTTCGCTTCCGACAAGCTCAGGATGAACGGGAAAAGAGCCTACGCGCCAACCATCGCCATCACTTGATCGGACAATCGGGGCTCAGCCGGAAATCCAGATAATTGTTGACCGAACCCATCAATTCCTCGGTCTCGTTTTCAAAGAAGTGGTTGGCGCGCGGGATTTCTTCGTGGTGGATGGTGATGTGCTTTTGCGTGCGCAGCTTGTCGACCAGTTTCTGCACCGCAATCGGCTGAACCACGGTATCGGCGGCGCCCTGCACGAAGATGCCGCTGGCCGGACACGGCGCAAGGAAGCTGAAATCATACATGTTCGCGGGCGGCGCGACCGAGATGAACCCGCGCACTTCGGGCCGGCGCATCAGCAACTGCATCCCGATCAACGCGCCGAATGAATAGCCCGCGATCCAGGTGCTCTGCGCTTCGGGATGGATCGATTGCACCCAATCAAGCGCGCTCGCCGCATCGGACAATTCGCCGATTCCGCTATCGAATGACCCTTGCGAACGGCCCACGCCGCGAAAGTTGAACCGCAAGGTGGCGAAGCCGCGATCAGCAAAGGTTTTGTAAAGCCGCTGCACGATCCGGTCGTTCATCGTCCCGCCGCCTTCGGGGTGCGGGTGCAGGATCATCGCCACCGGCGCACGCGGGCGCGGCGGGGGTGAGAAACGGCCTTCAAGACGGCCTTCGGGGCCGGGAAAGATGACGGATGGCATCGGGTAAACCTTATGAACGAGGAGCCGCGAGCTGCCGGGTGGCGCCTGCGAAAGCGGGCTGTATATAGGGCGCAGCGCGCAATTCGCAATTTTTTGTAGGGACCGGGCCATTCCTGAGCGAATCTATCTCGACCACGCGGCCACCACGCCGCTGCGGCCAGAGGCGCGCGCGGCGATGGAGGAGGGATTTCGGCTGTGGGCTAACCCGTCATCCCCCCACGCCGAAGGGCGCAAAGCGCGCGCTGCGCTGGAAGATGCGCGTGAGCGGATCAAGGCTGCGCTGGGGTGGTCGGGTGAGGTGATCTTCACTTCGGGCGCGAGCGAGGCTTTGTGGATTGCGCTCAATCGCGCCAAGGCGTCCCGCCGAATTATCAGTGCGGTTGAGCATGACGCAGTGTTTCGCGCTGCGGCTGATGCGCAAGTGTTGCCGATCGTCGAAGGCGAGGTTGATTGCGCTGCGCTGCCCGGTTGTGCTGGGGCGGTGGTGGCGGTGCAGCAGCTCAACTCGGAGACCGGCACGATCCTGATGCCTTACGTGAGCAATCCCTTGGCAAAGGCTGTGCGCGAACGCGCTGGTCGATTGCTGGTCGATTGCTCGCAAAGCGCAGGCAAGATGGCCTTGCCCGAGGCGGAAATGCTGGTCATCTCGGCCCACAAGTTCGGCGGGCCAATTGGCATCGGCGCTTTGTTGGTGCG
>JBBRFG010000045.1:0-17374 GCA_038224685.1 Sphingomonadales bacterium | reverse complement strand
GTAAGCGTGTGTTCCATCGAACTAAGGCGGGAGTTCACAAACATTGGGAGCTTGAGCAATGCCTCAATGAAGCGAGTTGTCCTGTTGAGAAAGACGTTGCAAACAACCTCCGCTTTCTGATCGGAATCCGACATGAAATTGAACACCAGATGACTTCCCGACTCGATTCGACATTGAGCGCGAAGTTCCAAGCGTGCTGCCTCAACTACAACGAGTTCATAAAGAAGTTGTTCGGCGACAAGGCCGGCATCGATAAACACCTAGCTTTCAGCTTGCAGTTTTCGTCGATCTCGCGGGATCAAGCCGCAACGCTTCCGTCTCCGGTCGAGCTACCGTCGCACATCCAATCTTTCATTGAGGGTTTTGAAGGCAGACTCTCAGATGAAGAGTTCAACAGTCCGCGTTTCATTGATGTAACGCGCCGACAATTCGACCGCGGTCTTGATCGCATCGGGGGTGTATTTCACCTTGTGGTGGTCTTCGAATGCGCTGCGCAGACCCTTCAGGATCTTGATCGTGTCCTCGATGCTCGGCTCGTTCACGTCGATTTTCTGGAACCGGCGCAGCAGCGCGCGGTCTTTTTCAAAGTGATTGCGGAATTCTTTGTAAGTGGTCGATCCGATGCAACGGATCGCCCCGCTCGACAGCGCGGGTTTCAGCAGGTTGGATGCATCCATTGCCCCGCCGCTGGTTGCGCCTGCGCCGATCACGGTGTGAATCTCGTCGATGAACAGCACCGCGTGCGGCATTGCTTCGAGTTCATTGACGACCTGTTTCAGCCGTTCTTCAAAATCGCCGCGATAGCGTGTGCCTGCCAGCAATGCGCCCATGTCGAGCGAATAGATCACCGCTTCGGCGAGCACTTCGGGCACATCGCCTTCAACGATCTTGCGCGCCAAACCTTCGGCGATAGCGGTTTTGCCAACGCCGGGATCGCCGACATACAGCGGGTTGTTCTTCGACCGGCGGCACAGGATCTGGATCGTCCGGTCAACTTCGGGCCCGCGCCCGATCAGCGGATCGATTTTCCCTGCTTCGGCTTTGATATTGAGGTTGACGGTGAACTGGTCGAGCGCAGTTTCTTTTTTGTTGCCGCTGCTTTCCTTGGTCTTTTCATCGTCGCCGGTCGGCTTGTCAGCGCCAGCCACGTTTTTCGGCTCAATCTGGCGTCCGCCCTTGCCAATGCCGTGGCTGATGAAGCTCACCGCATCCAGCCGGCTCATATCCTGCTGTTGGAGGAAATAGACCGCGTAACTATCGCGTTCAGAAAACAGCGCGACCAGCACATTGGCCCCGGTAACCGTGTCCTTGCCCGATGATTGCACGTGCAAAATCGCACGCTGGATCACCCGCTGGAACCCGGCCGTGGGCTGCGGATCGGCCCCGTCTTCTGTCTTAAGCGATTGATATTCCTGATCAAGATACTGTTTGACCACTTCGCCAAGCTCGGCAAGGTCAACCCCGCAAGCGGCCATTACGGCGGCCGCATCTTCATCATCGATCAGCGCCAGCAACAGATGTTCGAGCGTTGCATATTCATGCCGCCGTTCAGACGCATTGCCGAGCGCGTTGTGGAGGGTCCGTTCAAGGTTCTGGGCGAAGCTGGGCATGGGAGAGGCCTCTTTCAGCGGGCGGGGAATGCTCGTGGCGAACGAGCAGGGGAAGCCAGTTTCCAACAATATGGGATCGGCTGTGGGAATTGCGAATCCGTTTGCGAAGCTGCGCGTAATGGCGCGCGCCGCCGCATCAACCAGAGTGCCCGGGGGTTCATCCGCCGAACTTGCCGAACAACGCATGGGCAGCATTGCGGTGGGCGGCGGCGGTGTCGCGGTGGGCCATAGTGCGAAGCTTTTCGGCGTCGAGCAGCGCGATCCGCTCGTCCAATTCGGCGTGGGAATATGGTGCCAGATCTTCGGCTGCGAGGCGACTCGCGGCGTCTCCGACAGGTCTTGGGCGATCGGGTTCTTCCATTGGGATGCAACATCGCGCGCCAAGCGGCTTGCTGTCAATCGGAGAGACGGTTATTCGCCCGCCAATCGTGGTTAATACCGCGTTGAGATCGGGGCATTTGCAGGGGTACGATGGTTATGGCCGCAGAACGCGGGGCAGATTTGCCCGAAAACATGCGAGCCATCGGCTTTGATGCACCCGGCGGGCCAGAGGTGTTGCGCGTTGAAACCGTGCCCCTGCCGCGCCTGCGCCCCGATGATCTGTTGATCCGCGTTGCCTATGCCGGTGTCAACCGCCCCGATTGCTTGCAACGCGCAGGCGCCTATCCCGCGCCGCCCGGCGCATCGCCGCTGCTGGGGCTGGAGGTGGCAGGCGAAGTGGTCGCGGTGGGCAGCGAAGTCCCGCGCGAGATGATCGGGCAGATGGTGGCGGCGCTTACGCCGGGCGGGGGTTACGCCGAATTTTGCGCCGCGCATTGGCAGCATTGCCTGCCGGTTCCCGAAGGGATGCTGCTGTCCGAAGCCGCAGCCTTGCCCGAAACGCTGTTCACCGTCTGGCACAACCTGTTCGAGCGCGGGTTGGCGCGCGATGGCGAGCGGGTGCTGGTGCACGGCGGCACATCGGGGATCGGCACGATGGCGATCATGCTGGCCAAGGCGTTCGATATGGAGGTGATCGTGACCTGCGGCGATGACGCCAAATGCGCCGCCGCGCGGCGGATCGGGGCCGATCTGGCGATCAACTACCGCGAGACCGACTTTGCCGAAGCAGTGATGGCGCACACGGCGGGCAAGGGTGTGCACGTGGTGCTCGATATGGTGTCGGGCGATTATGTGCCGCGCAATCTCAAATGCCTCGCCGAAGATGGCCGCCACGTTACCATTGCGGTGCTGGGCGGGGCCAAGGCCGAGTTGAACATGGCATTGGTGATGATGCGGCGGTTGACGCTGACCGGATCGACGCTGCGCCCGCGTTCGGATGCGTTCAAATCTGCGCTGGCCGATGACGTTGCCAGCAATGCCTGGCCGCTGTTTGTGGATGGAGAGCTGTCTCCGGTGATGGATACCACCTTCCCGTTGGCCGAAGCTGCTGCCGCGCACGCCCGGATGGAAGCGGGCGCGCATGTCGGCAAGATCGTGCTGGAGGTAGCCAAGGACGCACATAATGGCTGAACTGCTAACGCTTCACGAAGACCCCCGCAGCGGCAATTGCTATAAGATCAAGCTGACTGCCGCGCTGCTGGGTATCCCGCTCAAGACCCGCGCCTATGATATCATGAAGGGAGAGACGCGCAGCCCCGAATTCCTCGCGCAGATCAACCCTCACGGCCGCATCCCCGTGTTGCAGACGGGCGAGGGGGCTGAGGCGCGATTTCTGCCCGAAAGCAATGCCGCCTGCTGGTATCTTGCCCACGGCAGCCACCTGATCCCGGCTGATCGGTTTGCGCAGGCCGATATGCTGCGCTGGATGTTTTTTGAACAATATTCCCACGAACCCAATCTGGCGACCTTGCGGTTCTGGCTGCGGTTTGTGGGCGAGGCGAATTTGTCGGCTGAACAACGCGCGCAGATCATGCCCAAGCGGATGGCAGGCTGCGCGGCGCTCGATTTGATGAACCGCCAGCTGGCGACCAGCCCGTTTCTGTCCGGCGCGGCGGTGACACTCGCCGATATTGCGCTGTTCCCTTACACCCATGTGGCGGAAGAAGGCGGGTTTGGTCTCGGTGATTATCCGCATATCGGAATGTGGACCGCGCGGCTGCAAGCGCTGCCGGGCTTTATCGCGATGAATTGAACTGACCGCGGGTTTGGTGACGTGCGCTTGGCTTGATTTGCCGCGTTTCCGTCACACAAAGGTCAGGATAGGGGCGGCATGGCCGCGCTCAACCTGCTGCGGCCGCCTGCAAATGACTCGAAACCGTCATTTGTCTGCGTGATGCTTGTAACAATTCCCTGTCAAAGGGTCATCTCAGCATGACACGACATTCAGGGATTTTGCATGACCGGATCCGATCTGTCTGAGCTGATAAGGGATGCCGCTGCGCTTGACGCAGCCGCCGACCCTGTGGGTGACTTTGGCAACATCGCCAATTTCCCGCTTGGCCCACCGCGCACGCCCGAGCCCGAAGGCGGCGAACGCCGCAGCTTTCGCACCATCTGGATCAGCGACGTGCATCTGGGCACCAAGGGCTGCAATGCCGAATTGCTGATCGACTTCCTCGACACCACCGACAGCGAAACGATGTATCTCGTCGGTGATATTATCGATGGCTGGCGATTGAAGAAGAAGTTTTATTGGCCCGCCGCGCATAATGATATTGTGTGGCGCATTCTGAAACGCGCCAAGCGCGGCACGCGGATTGTCTATATACCCGGCAACCACGACGAAATGTTCCGGCAGTTCACCGGCCTCAATTTCGGCGGCATCGAAATCCGCCGCGCGGCGTTTCACCATACCGCTGATGGTCGCCGGTTGATGGTGCTGCACGGCGATGAATTTGACGCAGTGATGCTGTCGCACCGCTGGCTCGCATTTGTTGGCGACCATGCGTATCACCTGATGATGAAGCTGAATGTCACGGTCAACACCGTGCGCCGCTGGCTGGGCAAGCCCTATTGGTCGCTGTCCAAAGCGGCCAAGCACAAAGTGAAAAACGCGGTAGAGTTCATCGGCAAATACGAAGAGGTGGTCGCCCGCGCGGCTGGCGAACGCGGCGTGGACGGGGTGGTGTGCGGCCACATTCACACGGCCGAGTTCCGGATGTTTGAACATCATGGCAGGCCGGTGGAATACTGGAACGACGGCGACTGGGTTGAAGGCTGCAACGCGCTGGTCGAACATCACGATGGGCGGATGGAAATCCTTCACTGGGCCGATGAGATTAAGCGGCGTGACGCCGGACAGGCTGCTGACGCGCCGCTGTCGGGGGTTCAGGAAGCAGCGTGAACCGGCTGACGACGATAGTGCCGCCGCCGCCCCTGCCCACTCCATCATCGATCGCCATCGTCACCGATGCATGGCATCCGCAAACCAACGGCGTGGTGCGCACGCTTTCGACCACCTGCGACGTGCTGCGCGGTTGGGGGCACGCGGTCACCGTGATCGCACCCAACGATTACGCGTCGCTGCCAGCGCCGACCTATCCTGAAATCCGGCTGGCCTTGACTGTTCCTGGCGCGGTCGGACGGCGGCTGACCACAATCGCGCCCGATGCCGTGCATATCGCCACCGAAGGCCCGCTGGGATTTGCGGCACGGCGGTATTGCCTCAGCCGCAAGGTGCCGTTCACCACGGCCTACCACACCCAGTTTCCCGATTATCTTGCGCGGCGCACCGGGCTGCCAGCGAGCATGTTCTGGCGCTATATTCGCTGGTTCCACCGTCCGGCGCAGCGGATCATGGTGGCGACCGAGACGGTTCGGGCGCAGCTGCGCGCACAGGGCCTGACCCAGCTTACCCATTGGAGCCGGGGGGTCGATCTGGCCTGTTTTTCGCCCGCCGCGCCGCCGCCGCCCGAATACGCCGAAATGAAACGGCCGATCCTGCTGTATGTTGGGCGGATTGCGGTGGAAAAGAACATCGCGGCATTCCTTGCGTGTGATTACCCCGGCACCAAAGTGGTGGTTGGCGATGGCCCGGCGCGCGCCGCGTTGCAGGCCAAGTTTCCCGCCGCGCGCTTCCTCGGCAAACAGACCGGGGTTGAACTGGCGGGGTGTTATGCCGGGGCCGATGTGTTTGTTTTCCCCAGCCGCACCGATACGTTTGGCCTGGTGATGATCGAGGCGCTGGCGTGCGGCACGCCGGTTGCGGCGTTCCCGGTGGCAGGCCCGCTCGATATCGTTACCGATGCGGTGGGCGCGCTGTCCGAAGACCTTACCCGCGCAATTGACGCGGCGCGATATTGCGACCGCGCGGCCTGCGCGGCTTACGGCGCGTCGTTTTCGTGGGAAGCAGCCACCCGGCAATTTCTATCGGGTTTGGTCGCACTGGAAGAGAGCGAGGCGACCGCGTTGCAGGCCTTTCCGGCGTTCTGAATCAAGGTTTGCTTGCTGTCCTGCCGACTTTGGCCTAACGGACACGTTAATGTGGCCGTTCCGAAAGGGGCGGCCCTTTCCATTTTCAACGGAGATTTCCCCCATGGCTATCAAGGATCAGCCCAAGCCGCTGATGCCGCACGCCACTGCGACCTGGTTGGTGGACAACACCGCATTGTCGTTTGAGCAGATCGCGGAATTTTGCGGCCTCCACATTCTCGAAGTGCAGGCGATGGCCGATGATCTTGCAGGCAGCAAATATACCGGGCGCGATCCCGTGCACGCGGGCGAGCTGACGCAGGGCGAGATCGAGCTGGGTCAGAATGATGAGGCCTATTCGCTGCGGATGCACAAAGCCCCGGTCGAAGTGACCCGCACCAAAGGCCCGCGGTATACGCCGGTATCGAAACGGCAGGATAAGCCCGATGGGATCGCGTGGATCCTGCGCAATTATCCCGAGGTATCGGACGCGCAGATCGGTAAACTGATCGGGACCACGCGCAACACCATCGGCGCGATCCGTAGCCGCAGCCACTGGAACATCCAGAACATCACCCCGAAAGACCCGGTGACGCTGGGTCTGTGCGCGCAGCGCGAACTGGATGCGATGGTGGCCAAAGCGGCCAAGCGCGCCGGGATCGTCGAGGATACCGAAGCCCCAGCCAGAAACGAGCAGAATGATCGCGAAAAGCTGATCGAGGAACTGCGCGCAGAACGCGATGCCAATGTTCAGGCGGCGGGCAAGGTTGCGCAGGAAGCCGAAGCCGAAGCCTGGCTGGCCGCACGCCGCGCTGCCGAGGCAGCCGAGGTGAAGATCGATCCTGAAAGCGGGTTTATCTAAGATAGATGCTGATGGACCGGGGCGCGGATTGATCGCCCCGGCAACCACCCCGGCAACCACCTTGCCCAATGGCGAAAATCGAGCGGGCCGCGCGCGGGTTCCGCTTGCGCGCGCATCGCTGGTCGGCCAAGCATTCGGGGATGCCTGTCACTAACGCCGACTATCACCACCCGACCCCGCTCGATACCCGGTTTGCGGCGTCAAGCCTGCCCGCAATGGTGGAGCGCACCACGCGTGCCGCGCCGGATGCGCCGTTCCTGTATTTTCTTGGGCGAACCTACAGCTACCGCGACATTTTTACCGAGGCACAGCGGTTTGCCGCCGGGTTGCAGGCGATGGGCATCGCCAAAGGCGACCGCGTCGGGCTGTTTCTGCCCAATGTGCCCATCTATGCTTCTGCCTATTACGGGGCGATGATGGCGGGGGCGATTGTCGTCAATTTCTCGCCGCTCTATTCGGTTGAGGAGTTGAGCTGGCAAGTCGAGGACAGCGGCACACGTGTGCTGGTGACGATGGATGTGCCCGAATTGTATGGCAATGCCAGCAAGGTGCTGGCTGCATCGGGGCTGGAAACGCTGGTGGTCGGCCGGCTTGCCGATATGTTGCCTTGGGCCAAGGGCGCGGCGTTTACATTGTTCAAGCGCAGTCAGATTGCCGATGTTGCTTACGGGCCGCACGTTCGCCGCTGGAAGGATTGCACCCCCGCCGCTGCGCCAGCCCCGGTTGCGATCGATCCGCACACCGATCTTGCGTTGCTGCAATACACCGGCGGCACCACCGGGCGGCCCAAGGGGGCGATGCTGGGGCACGATCAGCTCAGCATCAACGCGCAGCAGGTCGCCGCGATCAATCCGTTTGGCAATGTCCGCAATGAAGTGTTCATGGGCGCGCTGCCGTTCTTCCACGTGTTTGCCAACACTGCGCTGCTCAACCACGCAATGGGCACCGGGGCATCGATTGCGATGGTGCCGCGCTTTGAGACGGCACAGGTGCTCGCCACAATCCAGAAATATCGCTGCACCGGCTTTCCCGGCGTGCCGACGATGTTTCAGGCGATACTCGACCACCCCGATCTGGCCAAAACCGACCTTTCCAGCCTGAAGGTGTGCATTTCAGGCGGCGCACCGATGCCCGCCCCTGTTCATGCGCGGTTTGAGGACGTGACTGGCGTGCGGCTGGTCGAAGGCTACGGCCTGACTGAAAGCGCAGGCGTGGTATCGGCCAACCCGTATCAAGGCACGCGCAAGCGCGGCACGATTGGCCAATTGGTGCCCGGCACCGAGGCGATCCTGCTCGACAAGGAAGACCCCGCTCGCCTCGCTCCGTCAGGCGAACCGGGCGAGCTGGCGGTGTGCGGCCCGCAGGTGATGCGCGGTTACTGGAACCGGCCCGAATCCGATGCCGAAACCTTTGTTGTGAGCGATGGCAAACGCTATCTGCGCACCGGCGACGTTGCGCGGATCGATGCCGACGGGTTCCTCGAAATCGTTGACCGGATCAAGGATATGATCGCGGTCGCCGGGTTCAAGGTGTTCCCGAGCGTGGTCGAGGATGTGATCCTTGAACATCCGGCGGTGAAAGAGGCGCTGGTGATCGGCGTGCCCGAAGAATATCGCGGCGAAGTGCCGCGTGCCTATGTGACGTTGCAAGATGGCGCTGCGGTCACGGGGGAGGCATTGCGCGACTGGCTTAACGCCCGGATCGGCAAGCACGAGCGCGTGGACGAAGTGGTGATCCGCGCCGAACTGCCGCGCACGATTATTGGCAAGCTGGATCGTAAAGCGCTCAGGGCTGAGGTGCTTTAGGCGCGGGTTATTCCGCGTCCTTCGACAGGCTCAGGACGAGCGATTGTTCTAAAATTTGTAAAGCCAACCCGCTCACCCTGAGCTTGTCGAAGGGCGAGCAGCGGCCCACCATATCCCTACTCGGCGGCTTGAACGCTCGCTGGCACAGCCTTCACCGCCTGCCGCGCGTTTGGGGCAAACCGGCCATCGACCTGCGCCCCCTGTTCAATCGTCAGCGCATCATAATGCACATCGCCTTCGATCTGCGCGCTTTTGAGGATCACCAGCTCGCGCGCGGTGATCGAACCGCTGACCTTGCCGGCCATTCGCGCGCTTTCTGCTACGACTGCGCCGCTGACATTGCTCGATTCGCCCAACACGAGCGCGGCACATTTGATGTCGCCTTCAATCGTGCCGTCGACATGCAAATCGGCGGTGGCGCTGATATCGCCTCTGATGACAACATCCGCGCCGATTACAGAAAAGGTCGATCCTGCGGCCATCATGCTGTTCCTATTTGCGGCGCGCGGCGGCGGCGGCGGCAATGGGGCGGTCCGATCCGGCACCGCGGGCTTCTTTGAGAACATTGGCGGCGGCCTCCAGAAATGGGCGCGGGTTGACCGCGCGGTCATTGATGCGGACTTCAAAATGCAGATGCGGGCCGGTTGAGCGCCCGGTGCTGCCGAGCCCGCCGATGGTCGACCCGGCGGCGACTGCCTGACCAACGCCCACGTCGATCCGCGACAAATGCGCGTAGCGGGTCAACATTCCGTTAGCATGGGTGATCTCAATCGCCTGACCATAGCCCGATTGCCATCCGGCAAAGGTCACGCGGCCATCGGCGGCGGCGAAGATCGGCGATCCGACTGCGCCCTTGAAATCGATCCCGGAATGCATCGCGCCGCGTCCGTTGAACGGATCGCGCCGAAAGCCAAAGCCCGAGGTGATATTCTGCGCTGTCGCAGGCACAACCTGCGGGATCCCATCAAGTGCACGTTCGAGCACAGCCATCCGGGCCAAACTGAGCCCGAGCCGTTCGAAGCGCGGGTCGATCTTATCGCCCGCTCCGGCTCCAGCCCCCATGATCGCTTCAAACGGGCCGCCCATTGCTGCCTGCGTTTGCAGGCTCATTGCGCGCGGATCGAGGTGCAGCTGGCGCATCGCTGCCTCGGCGCGGCGCGCACGGGCATCGGCATAGCGGGTCAATTTTTCGGCATAGGCCAATTGGCGCGCTTCAACTTCGGCGAGGCCGACCGCTTGCGGGAACATCGCGCTGACTTTGTTGACCGTTTTCGCGGCTTCGGTGCTGGAATCGGTCACCGTTCCGGTGGTGGTTTTGTCCGCAACCACGTCTTCGGGCAGCATTCGCGCCATTTCTTCGAGGAATTTCTGGCGTTGCTCAAGATCATCGACCACCCGGCCAAGATCGCCGCCGTAATCTTTGATCCGTTCATCGGCGGTGGCCACGCGGGCCTTTTCATCAGCGAACGCGGCAAGATCAGCCTCGGCCCGGTATTGCCCCCAAGCCATCACCGCGAGCGCGGTCAACCACATCAGCACCAGCGCAACAGCGCCCGCCGCGACCCGGATCTGCAATGTCGATGAGAGTTTGATGAAGCGCACCTGCCCATCGGCACGCATAAAAAATTCGCGGTCGGGAAACCACTGGCGCAGTTGCTCTGCCCACTTGCGTGCGGTAACCTTAGCTGACACTGCGACCCCGACTTTTTTATTTTCTATCTGTTAACGCCGCTATCAGCACGCCTGCCCTTGGTCGAATCCGGCCCGAGCGCTAGCGGCTGAAGCGAAGTGGAATCGCGGTGAGCGGTGCAACCGGCAAGCATCCACCGCGAATCTGGTCACGTGCGGTGCGTTTTGCACTGATTCGATGGTCACACGGCTGTTACCTGACAGAGCTGCGCGGCGCTGCTATAGTGCAGGCATGACCACCCCATCAGCTTTGCCGCTTTCCATCGAACCCGCCGCTTCTGCCAGCGAACTGGTCACCGCGTTGGCGCGGGCGGCGCGGATCGCCCAGCGCCAGCTTGCCGCCATGCCAAGCGCTGCGCGCGCCGCTGCGCTGCATCTGGCGGCGCAGCGGCTGCGTGATGCCGCCCCGGCGATTCTCGCCGCCAACCGCCGCGATCTTGCCGCTGGCGAAGCGCGCGGGCTGGCCCCTGCAATGCTTGACCGGCTGGCGTTGGACGAATCGCGCCTTTCCGCGATTGCGGCAGCCGTGGCGGCGGTCGCCGATCTGCCTGATCCGGTCGGCGCAGTGATCGATACAGCCACCCGGCCCAATGGCCTGCACCTTCAGCGGATTCGTGTGCCGATTGGCACAATCGGGATCATTTATGAAAGCCGCCCGAACGTGACCGCTGATGCCGCCGCGCTGTGCGTGCGGGCAGGCAATGCGGCGCTGCTGCGCGGGGGGAGCGAGGCAGTGCATTCCAACCGCGCGGTCCATGCTGCGCTGGTGCAAGGGTTGACCGAAGGCGGCGTGCCCGCCGAAGCAGTGCAACTGATCCCGACGCAGGACCGCGCCGCAGTCGGTGCAATGTTGGCCGCCGCTGGGTTGATCGATATGATCGTGCCGCGCGGGGGCAAAAGTCTGGTGGCCCGGGTGCAGGCCGATGCGCGTGTCCCGGTGCTCGCGCATCTCGATGGCATCTGCCACACCTATGTCCACGCCGAGGCTGATCCTGACATGGCGGTCGCGATTGCAATCAATGCCAAACTGCGCCGCACCGGCATTTGCGGGGCAATGGAGACGCTTTTGATCGATTCGGCCTATCCGCAAAGCGCCGCGCTGGTCACCGCGCTGATTGATCACGGTTGCGAAGTGCGCGGTGATGGCCGGGCGCAGGCGCTCGACCGCCGCGTCATCCCCGCCAGCGCGCATGATTGGGACACCGAGTATCTCGATGCGATCCTGTCAGTCGCGGTGGTCGATGGACTGGACGCAGCGCTCGGGCACATCGCGCGTCATTCTTCCGCCCACACCGATGCGATCATCACCGCCGACCAATCCGTGGCTGAGCGCTTCCTCGCCGAAGTCGACAGCGCGATTGTGATGCACAATGCCTCATCCCAATTCGCCGACGGGGGCGAATTCGGGCTGGGGGCGGAAATTGGGATTGCCACCGGGCGGCTGCACGCGCGCGGGCCGGTCGCGCTCGAAGGGTTGACCACCTACAAATGGCAGGTGCGCGGGCAAGGTCAGGCGCGTGCCTGAACTCCCGGCGTAACCCCTTGCACTCCAATCCTGTTCTGACCGGGCTGTTGGGGGGCAGCTTCAACCCCGCGCATGGCGGGCACCGGCGGGTGACGCTGTTTGCTGCCGCTGCGTTGGGGCTCGACGAGACGTGGTGGCTGGTGTCACCCGGCAATCCGTTAAAGCCGCGCGCCGGGATGGCACCGCTGGCGGCGCGGCTGCGGTCAGCCCAGCAACAGGCGCGCCGTGCAGCCATTGTGCCTACCGTGATCGAGCAGCAATTGCGCACCCGCTACACCGCCGATACGCTGGCAAAATTGATCCAGCGGTACCCTAAGCGGCGGTTTGTGTGGTTGATGGGAGCGGACAATCTGGCCGAATTTCACCGCTGGAAAGACTGGCGGCGGATCGCCCGGACAATCCCGATTGCGGTCATCGCGCGCCCCGGCTATGATGCAGCCGCCATGACGAGCCCCGCCATGGTCTGGCTTAGGCGCTACCGAGTGTCTGCCGCCAGCATTCAGAAACAGGGGCAATGGAGCGCGCCTGCCCTGGTGTTTTTGCGTTTCGATCCTGACCACCGCTCTGCCACGGCGATTCGCCGTGCCAATGGCGGGTGGGCTGAGGCCATCCTCGGCGCGGGTTCGAACAGCGGGAACGGCGCGGCAGCGGTGCGCGATGGGCTGACATTCCGCAGCATCCCGTCAGGCAAGGACGCATGAGGCGCGCAATCCGCGACTGGGCGTTTTCGTCTGACATCGTGCGCCGGTTTTGGCTTCACCGCCGTGAAATTTGGAGATATTCGATTGTTGATTACCGAGGCGTCTACCGTGTCCGTGCCGCCCGGCGCGGTCCAAGCCGCTGCCACCATAGCCGATTCGCTGGCGCGCTCTGAGATGAGCACCGATGCCTTGCACCAACTCGTGCTAACCCAGCTTGATGATGATCAGGCGCAGGAAATCGTGTCGATCCCGCTTGAAGGCAAAAGCTCGATTGCCGATCACATGGTGATCGCGAGCGGGCGTTCGACCCGGCAGGTTGCGTCGATGGCGCAAAAACTGGCTGAAGAGATCAAGAAAGCCGGGTTTGGCCATGCGCGGATCGAAGGTCTGCCTGCGGCGGACTGGGTGCTGATCGATGCAGGCGATGTGGTGGTGCACCTGTTCCGCCCCGAAGTGCGCACGTTCTACAACCTTGAACGCATGTGGTCGTTTGAAGGAACCGAGGTGACGCAAGGCCGGGCGTAGTTTGTTTTTCGCTCGCCCGTCCGGGCGAGCGTCCTCGGTGCGTCTCCGTCGCTGCGCGACGGAGCCCTGCGGGCGGGCGCCTTAAGCCTTTGGCGGCCTTGCGGGCCGCAGTGCGGCCCGTTTTGTGCCCAATTCGAGGTGAGCATTTATCCTCCTTCACATCATCGCGCGCGGAAAAATCGGCCGGTCGCCTGAGGGTGAGCTGGTTGATCGCTATGCCAAGCGGCTTGTTTGGCCGGTCAAGCTGACCGAATGGCCCGATACCGGCGTGGGCAAGGTGGCTGATCCGCTGACCCCGCACCGCACAGTGCTGCTCGACGAACGCGGCACGGCGATGGCGTCGGAGGATTTCGCCGCCCTGCTGGGCCGCTGGCGCGACGAAGGCGTGCGCGAAACACGCTTTGTGCTGGGTGCAGCCGATGGTCATTCGGACGCTGATCGCGCGCAGGCCGATATGCTGCTGGCATTCGGCCCGGCAACCTGGCCGCATCTGATGGCGCGGGCGATGCTGCTGGAACAGCTCTACCGTGTCACCGCGATCCTTGCCGGGCACCCCTATCATCGGGCAGGGTAGGCCGATGCACCGTTCCGCAATCCCCACCCTATTGATCGCATCGCTGGCCTGCGCTGCGATGTTCGCCGCTTTGCCCAGCACCCGCGCGCAATCGGCGGTGCAACTGATTGACCCCGATCAAGCCGAAGCCGCGTTGGCCCGCGCCACCCGCGAAAGCGGCCGGGCCGAGGCCCGCGCCGCGCGCCTGACCCGCGCCGCCGAGGCTGCAACCGAGGCCGCGTCGCGCACCGCCAGTCAGGCCGCAGCGCTCGCCGCGCAAATCCAGCAGGCCGAAGCCGATATAGAAGCCGCCCGTGCGCGCTATTCAATTGCCCGTGCCAAACGCGGCGCTCTGGCAGCGCGGCTCGCAGAAAAACAGGCGCCGACCGCGCGCCTTACCGCCGCGTTGCAGACCGCAGCGCGCCGTCCGCTCGCGCTGTCGGCGCTGCAACGCGGATCGCTGAAGGACGTGGTGCATGTGCGCGCGGTGCTCGCCAGCGCCGTGCCGCAGATCCGCGCGCGCACCGCCGCCTTGCGCAGCGAGCTTGACCGGGGCCGCGCCTTGGAGGCGCAGGCTGCCGCTGCGATAGATCAACTGCGCAGCAGCGAAACCGCGCTACGGACCCGCCGCCAGAGCCTTGCGGCGCTGGAAAATCAGCAGCGAATCACTTCGCGTTCCGCGCGCGGGGCCGCCTTGCGCGAAGCCGAACGGGCGTTGGCGCTGGCCGAGGAAGCCCGCGATTTGGATGGGCTGGTCGACCGGCTTGACGGCGTTGCGGCATTACGGCGCGAACTGGCCGCGCTGCCAGGCCCGGTACTGCGTCCCGCTGATCTCGCCGCCGCCCTGCCAGCCGCCGCCGCCGCGCCAGCTGATGTAACTTCGCCCGCCCCCGGCGCGCCGCCGCCCGCGGATTTCCAGCTCCCGGTGCAAGGGCGCACGCTGGTCGGGTTCGGCGCGAAACGAGCAAGCGGGCTGGCCAGCACCGGGCTGACGCTGGCCCCGGTGGCGGGCGCGCAGGTGGTTGCGCCGGGGCGCGGGCGGATCGCTTTTGCCGGAGCTTACCGCGGGTTCGGGCGAATCATCATCATCGAACATGACGGCGGGTGGACCAGTTTGGTGACCGGGCTCGACCGGATCGACATCGCGGTGGGCGATACCGTGATCGGCGGCAGCCCGGTGGGGGTGACCGGCGCGGCGACCCAGCCGCTCACACTTGAACTGCGGCGCGCCGGAACACCGGTCAACCCGCTGCAATATCTACGCTAATCATAAATTGACCGGGCTTGCAGGGCCGCCTGCCTGTCTCATCTGGCGTTAAGGCTGGCGAACCTATATGTTGGCATCTCACAGGAGTCTTGTCCGTCCCATGAAAATCGCCGCTCTGTTGCGCAGTGCCGCCCTCGTCACCGCCGTCGCGCTGATCCCTGCCACCACCGCCACGATGGCGCAGGTCGATGGCCGCGCCGGGCCGGAATTCGCCAAACTGTTCGCTGTGTTCCAGCGGGTGAAGGCGAGTTACGTCGAACCGGTTGACGATGAAGTGCTGATTCGCGGCGCGATTGATGGAATGTTGGCCGCGCTCGATCCGCACTCGGCCTATCTTGACGGCGGCGATCTGCAACGGCTGGAAACGCTGATTGACGGCAATTATTCGGGCCTCGGCCTGTCGGTGGTGATGGAGGATGGCGCGGTCAAGGTCGTCTCGCCGTTCAAGGGCAGCCCAGCCGATGCTGCCGGGATCAAGGCGGGCGATTTCATTACCCACCTTGATGGCAAGCTGATCTATGGCGGCAGCCTGGATGACGCGGTGGCGCTGATGCGCGGGCCATCGGGCTCCGCGATCCAGCTGACGGTGTTCCGCCCCGGTCGTGAAGAGCCGCTGGAAGTAAACGTGACACGCGGCGTGATTGAGCTTGAACCGGTCACCTTCGAATTTGCGCCAGGCAATATCGGAGTGATCAGCGTCAACGAATTTTCCGCCGATGTCGGATCGGACGTGTTTGGCGCGTGGCAGAAAATCATCAAGCAGGCACCCGGCGGGCGGATCAATGGTCTGGTGCTTGATCTGCGCAACAATCCCGGCGGCAGCTTGGACGAATCGGTGGCGCTCAGCGATCTGTTCCTGACCGAGGGCCGGATTGTGAGCCAACGCGGGCGCGCGCGCGGCGAGACGCTGCTGTATGATGCCGAAACCGTTTATCGCGGCGATATGGCCGAAGGCGTGCCGATGATCGTGCTGATCAACGCAGGCTCGGCCTCCGCGTCGGAAATCGTTGCGGGCGCATTGCAGGATCACCGCCGCGCGCTGATCATGGGGGAACGCAGCTTTGGCAAGGGCAGCGTGCAATCGCTGTTGCCGCTTGGCAATAATGCGGCGCTCAAACTGACCACTGCGCGCTATTTTACTCCGGCGGGAAAATCGGTGCAGGAAGGCGGGATCAAGCCTGATATTGCTGTGCCGCAGCTGTCCGATCCCGATATGGCGCGGCGGGTCAAATACCAGACCCGCGAAAGCGATTTGCGCGGCCATCTGATCAACGACCTCGGTATCAAGGACGAAGCGCTTGAAGCAGATAAGGCCCCTGATCCGCGGTTTGATCTGACCGCCGCTCAACTCGAAGAGCGGGGGATCAAGGATTTCCAACTCAATTATGCGATGGACACCCTGCGCCGCACCACCAAAAGCACCGTTGCCCTGAGGCCAGCAGCGCGGCCGGCGGCGGGTTCGACGGCCCGTACCCCAAAGCGCTAGGCACGGGGCATGGACAATCTCGGTAAGGCGCAGCTGCTGGCTGTGCTGGTTCCGGCCGGGCTGCTGGGCGGGGTCTATATCGCGCAATACGGGTTTGGCTTGGCACCGTGCGAGATGTGCTGGTGGCAGCGCTACCCGCATTTCGCCGCGCTTGGCTTCGGGGCGCTCGGCTATGGGATGAAGCCAGCGCAGGTGTGGACCGCGCTGGCGGGGCTGGCGATCCTGACATCGGGGCTGATCGGCGGATTTCACGCGGGCGTCGAATATCATTGGTGGGAAGGGATCACCGGCTGTTCAACGCTGCCAACGGGGATCGACGTGATGAACACCGCCGCCGCGCCAATCATCCGCTGCGATGTTGCGGCGTGGACGCTGTGGGGCATTTCGCTGGCGGGCTTTAATTTCTTGATTTCCATCCTGAGCGGTGCGGCCATTGTGGCGCTCGCTGCGTATAGGAAGTAAGCCGCGCCAATCACTTGGGGCCACGAAGGGAACGCTTGATGCAACGCGATGAACTCCACCGGATGATCCGGGTCGATCAAGCTGGCGAATTCGGTGCGACCCGCATTTACGAAGGCCAATTGGCCGTCATGGGTGATCGCGGCCCGCATTCCGCCGAAATCCGCCACATGGCCGGCCAAGAGGCTGAACACCGGGCCAAGTTTGATGCTTTGCTGACCCGGCGCGGGGTGCGCCCGACCATACTGCATCCATTCTGGTCGGCGGCAGGGTATGCGCTGGGCGCTGGTACGGCGCTGCTCGGGCCGGAAGCGGCGATGGCCTGCACCGCCGCAGTCGAGACCGAAATCGACAAGCATTACAGCGACCAACTCGACAAGCTGAACGAAACGGGGGCAGACCCCGAACTGGCTGAGATGATCGAAGCGTTTCGCGAAGATGAACGCGACCACCGCGACGCTGCGTTTGCGAACGGCGCCGAACGCGCGCCGGGCTATCCGCTGCTGGCCGGTGTCATCCGCTTAGGCTGCCGCATCGCG
>JBBRFG010000044.1:0-17895 GCA_038224685.1 Sphingomonadales bacterium | reverse complement strand
ATCAGGCTTTAACCGCCATCTCCTGTCCGGCCAATGCAACCCTTTTGGCTTCGAAGCGTATCTTTGATGCAGTAACCGCAATTGAACGGTGCTGCCGAAGGATTAACTGCTCGCCATGTTCGACAATCTTGACGCCCTGCTGCTCGCGCGGATCCAGTTTGCCTTTACGGTGAGCTTCCACTTCTTTTTCCCGGCGTTTTCGATCGGCTTGGCGAGTTATCTCGCGGTGCTGGAAGGGCTGTGGCTGAAGACTGGGAAATCGGTCTATCTCGACCTGTTCAAATACTGGCTCAAAATCTTCGCGATTGCGTTTGCGATGGGGGTCGTATCGGGCATCGTCATGTCATACCAGTTCGGCACCAATTGGTCGGTGTTTTCGGACAAGGCTGGGCCGGTGATCGGCCCGCTGATGGCATACGAAGTGTTGACGGCGTTCTTCCTTGAGGCAGGCTTTCTTGGTGTGATGCTGTTCGGCATGAACAAGGTCGGCAAGAAACTGCATTTCGCCGCGACGTTGATGGTGGCGCTCGGCACGTTCGTGTCGGCATTCTGGATTTTATCGGTCAATAGCTGGATGCATACGCCGACGGGCTATTTCATTGCCGAAAACGGGCAGTTCATGCCGGGCGATAGCTGGTGGGACATCGTTTTTAATCCGAGCTTCCCTTACCGTTTGGTGCACACCGTGATGGCCGCTTACCTGACGACCGCGTTTGTGGTCGGCGCAGTTGGTGCGTGGCACTTACTCAAAGACCGCGCCAACCTGCACGCGCGCACGATGTTTTCGATGGCGATGTGGATGGCGGCGATTGTTACGCCACTGCAGATTTTCGCAGGTGACATGCATGGGCTCAACACGCTGGAACATCAGCCAGCCAAGATCATGGCGATGGAGGGGCATTATCAAAGCCACCCTGACGGCGCGCCGCTGATCCTGTTCGGTATACCTGACAGCGAGGCCAAAACGGTGCGTTACGCGATTGAGATCCCCAAACTCTCCTCGCTGATCCTCAAGCATGATTGGGACGCGCCGCTGGCCGGTCTCGATACCATTCCAGACAATCAGGAGCCGCCGGTGGGGGTGGTGTTCTGGAGCTTCCGCATCATGATCGGGATCGGCTTTGCGATGCTCGGCATTGGGCTGTGGAGCCTGTGGGGCCGGGTGCGCGGGCGATTGTATGAAATGCCGTGGCTGCACCGCGCAGTGGTGATGATGGGGCCAAGCGGATTTGCGGCCGTGCTGGCTGGGTGGATTACCACCGAGGTGGGGCGCCAGCCCTATGTGATCTACGGCGTGCTGCGCACCGCCGATGCGGCCAGCCCGCTGGCTGCGCCTGCGGTGGCGGCATCGCTGCTTGCGTTCGTCCTTGTCTATTTTACGGTCTTCGGCATCGGTGTTTGGTATGTGCTCAAGCTGATGAGCAAGGCCCCGCACACTGGCGAATACGGGGTCAAACGCGGCGATGTCGGCCCAATCCGCACCGCCGGGATTACGCCGGGGCCGACGCAGAATCCGGGCGGTGATAATACGCTGCCGACCCGCAAACCGGCTGAAACGGAGCCGGCGTGATGGATCTCACCGTCATTTGGGCGTTCATCATTGCGTTTGCCGTGTTTGCCTATGTGGTGATGGACGGGTTTGATCTGGGCATCGGCATCCTGTTCCCGACCTTCCGGGTCGGTAAGGGACGCAACCGTGCGATGAATTCCATTGCGCCGGTGTGGGATGGGAACGAAACTTGGCTGGTGCTGGGCGGCGGCGGATTGTTTGCCGCGTTCCCGCTGGCCTATGCGGTGATCTTGCCAGCGACCTATCCGCTGGTAATCGCGATGCTGCTCGGCCTCGTGTTCCGGGGGGTGGCGTTTGAATATCGCTGGCGCGATCCGGCGCATGAAAAGTTCTGGGATGCGGCATTCTTTGGCGGATCGCTGGTTGCCGCGATGGCGCAAGGGATGATCCTTGGCGCGCTGCTGCAGGGGATCGAAGTGGACGGCCGCGCCTATGCTGGCAGTTGGCTGGACTGGCTCACCCCGTACACCTTACTCACTGGCTTGGGCACCGTTGCAGGCTATGCGCTGCTGGGCAGCACTTGGTTGATCTGGAAGCTTGATGGCGGGGTGCAGGCCCATGCCCGCTACGTTGCGCTGCGCGCCGCGATAGCGACGATTGTGCTGATGGGCGCGGTTAGCCTTTATAATATCACCCTCAACGCCGAATATGCCGCGCACTGGCTTGCCGCACCGCAGATTTACTATGCCGCGCCCGTGCCGGTGATTACTGCACTGATTGCGCTGGCGCTGATCCGGGCGATCCGGGGGACCGGCAATTCTGCCCCGTTCTGGCTGGCGCTCGGACTGTTCTTCCTCGGCATGGCGGGGCTGGGGGTCACGATTTGGCCCTATGTCGTGCCGCCCGGCGTTACCATCTGGGATGCCGCCGCGCCTGAACGCAGCCAAGTGTTCATGCTGGTCGGGGTGGCGATCACGTTGCCCCTTATCATCGGCTACACCGCCTGGGCGTACTGGGTGTTTCGCGGCAAAGTCGGCGACGAGGGGTATCACTGATGTCCTCAAGTAGCGCAGCGGAAGGACAACAATAATGCTCGCCCCGCCTGAAATGGAGCCGGAACGGCCGCTGTGGCAGCGCCTCGCGTGGATGGCGGGCATCTGGGCGGCGAGTGTAGCGGTGCTGGGCGCGGTGGCATACGTGATCCGTCTTTGGATCGCACCATGACACCCCCGGTAAGGGTCTGGTTCGATGGTGCCTGCCCGCTATGCGTGCGCGAAATTGCGTTGATGCGGGGGCTGGACACACGCAAAGCGATCACCTTCATTGACGTGGCCGAAGGTGCCGACCCGTCCTGCCCCGTTGACCGCGCGCAGCTTCTCGCCCGGTTTCATGCCGAAGAAGACGGCGTGGTGCATGATGGTGCAGCCGCATTCGCAGCAATGTGGCGCGCAATCCCGCTGCTGCGTCCGCTCGGTCTGGCCGCGCGCAACCGGACGGTGCTCAGGCTGCTGGAGGCTGCTTACAATCAGTTCCTCAAGGTCCGGCCCCGGTTGCAACGGTTGTTCGCCTAGAATTCGCTTGCCCCGGAACGCCGCATGGTCTGAATCCCTGTCGAGAGCGGTGGGAGAGCCATTCAGATGACCAATTTCGGCGGAATGCAGAACGAAATCTACAACGCTGGGCTCAGGGGCGTTTTGCCGACCTATCCGGTTGATTTCGCCACCTTGGAACAGCGCGCGCATCAGGCGCTTGGCCCAATGATGACCAACTATGTCGCAGGCGGGTGCGGCGACGAACATACCCAGGATCAGAACGCTGCTGCCTTCCACCAATGGGGCATGGTGCCGCGCATGATGGTCGATTGTTCGGTGCGTGATTTGTCGATTGAACTGTTCGGCCACACCTATCCCACGCCCTTGTTCATGGCCCCGATTGGCCTGAACGGCGAAGCATCGCAGGATCGGCACGGCGACATGGCAGCGGCGCGCGCGTCGGCGATGACAGGGGTGCCGTTCTGCGCATCGACGCTTTCCAATGATCCGCTTGAACAGGTGAAGACGGCTTGCGGCGATACCCCGGCATGGTTCCAGCTCTACACGCCGCGCAATCGCGAACTGGCCACCAGCCTGATCCGCCGCGCCGAAGATGCGGGGTATAAGGCACTGGTGGTGACGCTGGATACCTGGGTGACCGGCTGGCGTCCGCGCGATCTCAACGCATCCAATTTCCCGCAGCTGCGCGGCAAGGTCTTGCAGAATTACTTCACCGATCCGGTGTTCCGTTCGTTGCTTGCCAAGCCGCCTGAGGAGGACTTGAACACTGCGATTTTTACCTGGGCGGCGACATTCGGGCAGGTGCTGACGTGGGACGATATGGCGTGGTTCAAGTCTGTGACCAAGCTGCCGATTGTGTTGAAAGGCATTTGCCACCCGGATGACGCGCGCCGCGCTGTCGATAGCGGAGCGGACGCAGTGTACTGTTCAAACCACGGCGGGCGGCAGGCCAATGGCGGGATTGCGACCATCGATCTGCTGGCCGATGTGGTCGCAGCCTCTGGCGAAACCCCAGTGCTGTTTGACAGCGGAGTCCGTTCAGGTAGCGATGCTGTCAAGGCGCTGGCGATGGGCGCACGGGCGGTCGGCGTGGGTCGGCCCTATACTTACGGGTTGGCGCTGGGCGGGGCTGATGGCGCAGCGTGGGTGCTGCGCGCGATCCTTGCCGAGGCCGATTTGCTCATGGCGGTTAATGGTTATCCGACCTTGCAAGACGTGCGCGCTGCCGGGGTGCGCCGCACGGATCGGTAACATAAATTCACCGCAAGCGCGTTAACCATATCTGCTATGGGTTTTCCACAGGATTGATGGTATTCTTGTCGCATAAATACAAGCGAATCGGGGACGTAAGCAATGGCACGACCAACGATCTGGTCCAGTGGACCGGACCCTATGCTCCGCACTGTCTGCATTCAGGACGAAACTTCGCGTCAGGCGCGTTATGGCCGCATCCAGCCGATGGAAAATCGCCGGTCATTGCTCGCACGGATTGCCCGTCTGATAGGATGATCTGGCAGCGCGTTATCCGCCCGCCCTGGCCATCATCACCAACTTGGTATCGGTAAAGGCGAGGTAGCCTTCCTCGCCGCCTTCTGATCCAAACCCGCTGTCGCCGACCCCGCCGAACGGGGTTTCTGGCGATGATACAATCAACTGGTTGATCCCCACCATCCCCGCACGCAGGGCGCGACCGAGATAATGCGCCTCGTCAAGGTCGCTGCTAAAGGCATAGGCGGCCAAGCCATAGCGCAGCGAATTGGCGATCCGCACGGCATCTTCGACCGCGTCAAACGGCACGATCCCCGCAATCGGGCCAAATGGTTCCTCAGTCATGAACCGGCTATCGGGCGCGGGGTGGGCGATGACGGTCGGCTCGAAGAAGAAGCCGCTCCCCGCGATCACTTTGCCGCCGGCGACGATTTCTCCGCGCCCCATAGAGCCAGCGCCGCCCGAATCGGCCACCACCGCTTCCATCGCGGCAATCCGGCGTCCGTGGGCGAGCGGGCCCATATCGACGGTTTCATCCGCGCCGGGATCGCCGACTTTCAACTTGCCAGCCTGAGCGGCAAATTCAGCCACGAACCGCTCGTAAATCTCGCGCGCGACCAGGAACCTGGTGGGCGAGACGCAGACCTGTCCGGCGTTGCGGAACTTGGTCGTAGCGCAGGCGGCGACGGCGCGGTCAAAGTCGGCGGTTTTGCTGACGATCACCGGGGCGTGACCGCCGAGTTCCGGGGTGAACCGCTTCATCCCCGCAGCCGCGAGTGCGCCCAGATGCTTGCCCACTGCGGTTGATCCGGTGAAGCTGACCTTGCGCACACAGGGCGCTGCGATCAGGTGTTCGGAGACCGGGCCGGGATCGCCATAGACCAGGTTGAGCACCCCTTTGGGCAGGCCCGCATCGATAAAGCATTCGACCAGCAATTGCGCCGATGCCGGGGTGTTTTCCGCCGGTTTCAGGATCGCAGTGCAGCCCGCCGCCAGCGCGCCAGCGATCTTTTTGGCGGGTAGGTGGACGGGGAAATTCCACGGGGTAAGCAACACGCAGGGGCCAACCGGTTCATGCGTCACCATCTGCGCGATCAGATGGGCGCTGCGGGTCGGGATCATCCGCCCGCCGCGCCGCTTCGCCTCTTCGCCAAGGAAGTCGATCACGTCGCCGGTCGCAGCGATTTCGCCAATCGCCTGCGCGCGGGGTTTGCCCATTTCAGCGGTGACGGTGCGGGCGATACCGGGCGCCCGTTCGCGCAGCAGATCGGCCGCGCGGCGCAGGATCATGTAGCGTTCTGCGCCGGGCATTTTGCTCCACGTAACAAAGGCTTCGTCGGCTGCGGCGAGTGCGGCATCAAGCTGCGCCGGGCTGGCTTTGGGGCATTGGCCGATCACCTGCCCGGTGGCCGGGTTGACCAATGCCATCGTGCCCGCCTCACCATCGACAATCCATTCGCCGTTGATCAGCATTTTGATAGTGGGATAGGCGGTCATCGGATGGCTCCTTGCTTGCAATCGACCTTGCGCGATCTTGTAATTTTATTACGCAAGCTTTAGCGACATTTTAGCTGCATCGCGAGGAGAGAATCATGCTGGTCGGCGTTCCCAAGGAAATCAAGCCAAGCGAATTCCGCGTCGGCCTCACCCCCGAAGCCGTGCGCGAATATGTCGCTGCTGGACATAGCGTGATTGTGGAAACCGGGGCAGGCCTTGGCATCGACAAAGATGACGATACCTATCGCAAAGCCGGGGCCACAGTGGTTGATAGCGCCGCCGAAGTGTTCGCCCGCGCAGACATGATCGTCAAGGTAAAAGAACCGCAAGCCGCCGAATGGGTGCAGCTTCGCGAAGGGCAAATTCTGTTCACTTACCTGCACTTGGCCCCCGATCCCGATCAGGCCCGCGGGCTTATGGCGTCGGGCGTTTCGGCGGTCGCGTATGAAACGGTGACCGCTGCGGGCGGGGCGTTACCGCTGCTTGCACCGATGAGCGAAGTCGCTGGCAGGCTCGCGATTGAGGCCGGCGCGCTGGCATTGCGGGCGAACACTGGCGGGCGCGGGACATTGATGGGCGGGGTGCCCGGCGTGCTGCCGGCGCGGGTGGTGATCCTTGGCGGCGGGGTGGTTGGCACGCAGGCGGCGCGTATGGCGGTCGGGCTGGGGGCGACTGTGGAGATTTTTGATCGCTCGCTGCCGCGCCTGCGCCAGCTTGATGAGATGTTCCAAGGCCGCGCAATCACACGCTTTTCTACCGCTGGCACGATTGAGCAGGCGACCGCGCAGGCCGACGTCGTGATCGGCGCGGTGCTGATTCCCGGAGCGAGCGCGCCGCATTTGGTGACCCGCGCGATGCTGCCCGAGATGAAGCGCCGCGCGGTGCTGGTCGATGTCGCGATTGATCAGGGCGGGTGCTTTGAAACATCGCATGCCACCACCCACGAACACCCGACCTATGAAGTCGATGGGATCATCCATTACTGCGTCGCCAATATGCCCGGCGCGGTGCCGTTGACGAGCTCTTACGCGCTCAACAATGCGACCCTGCCGTTCGGGTTGGCGCTGGCGAACAAGGGGCTGCAAGCATGCGAGGATGACCCGCATCTTGCCCCCGGCCTCAACGTGCATCAGGGCCGGATCGTCAATGCAGCAGTGGCCGAGAGTTTAGGGTTCGACGCCTGAGTGTTTCACGTGAAACATCGCAGATATCGGAGCGATCACGGGGCTAAACGAGGCTAGGAGGGGTCTAGCGGGGGTCTAGCAAGGGTCTAGCAAGGGTCTAAACCGGCCTAAACCCGTCAACATCGCCCTAAATCGCCACCACATCCTGTTCAATCGCGCCAAAAATCGAATGGTTGTGTTCATCGCGCATTTCGATCCGCACGGTGTCACCGGCCTGCATGAACGGCGTCACCGCCGCGCCGCTGCTGATCGTTTCGATCATGCGGATTTCGGCAATGCACGAATAGCCCGCGCCGCCATCGGCCACCGGCGTGCCCGCGCCGCCATCTGCGCCCTTGTTCGATACCGTGCCCGATCCGATCACCGTGCCCGCGCCAAGGCTGCGGGTTTTGGCCGCATGGGCGACGAGCTGCGCCAGATTAAACGTCGCATCCTTGCCCGCATCGGCGCGGCCAAACGGCACGCCGTTGTAATCGACCATCAGCGGCAGATGGATCAGGCAATCGGCCCACGCCGCGCCCAGTTCATCGGGGGTCACAGCAACGGGCGAGAATGCGCTGGCGGGCTTGGATTGGAAAAAGCCAAAGCCCTTTTCCAGTTCGGCAGGGATCAACCCGCGCAAGGATACATCGTTCACCAGCATCAACAGCTTGATATGCCCCGCCGCGTCTTCGGCCGAGACGCCCATCGGGACATCATCGGTAATACAGGCAATCTCACCCTCCATATCGCAGCCCCACGCCGGATCGCCTAGCGGTATGGAACCACGCGGCGGTAGGAAAGCGTCTGACCCGCCCTGATACATCAGCGGATCAGTGTAGAAACTGGCCGGAACCGAGCTGCCGCGCGCCTGACGCACCAGTTCCACATGGTTGATATAGGCGCTGCCATCGGCCCATTGATACGCGCGCGGCAGCGGCGAATGGGCATGGCGTTCGTGGAACCGTTCGCACGGCACGCTTTCATGCTCAACATCGCGGGCGAGCAGTTCCAGTTCCGGTGCAACCCGTTCCCAATTGTCGAGCGCGGCTTGCAATGTCGGCGCGATATAGCCCGCCGCGCTGCACCGGGTGAGGTCTTTCGATACGACGACCAACATGCCGTCACGCGTGCCGTTGTTGAGGGTGGCGAGTTTCATTGAGGGTTCCTCTCAGGCTGAGCCATTATTTGGCGTCTGGTTGGTTATCAGGATGCGCCGCGGCAAATGCGGGCAGGGCGAGGCACGCGGCCTCAATCCGGGTCATATGCGGGCTGCCGCTGAGATCATAGGCAAACCGCCGCGCATTGGCGAGTTGCGGGATCAGCACAATCTCAAACAATCCGGGGGCATCGCCGTGCAGGAAATCGCCGGAGCCGAGCGCTGCCAGCCGCGTTTCGACCGGGTTCAGCGTGCGCGCCAGCCAATGGCGATACCACACATCGGTTTCGTCCTGCGTGTGGCCGAGCGGGTGTTTGAGGTATTTCAGCACCGGCAGATTGTTGACCGCGTGAATCTCAGTCGCAATCCCATAAGCCAACTCGCGCACCGTATAGCGCGCCTCGATCTCGCTGGGCAGGAACGGCGGGGCGGGGTAGGCTTCATCCAGCCATTCGATCAGCGCCATCGACTGCGCCCGGTCGCGTCCATCCGCCTCCAACATCGGCAGCGATCCGAACGGGTTGCGCTGCAAGAAAG
The DNA here is from genome assembly GCA_038224685.1 of Sphingomonadales bacterium. GTDB lineage: Bacteria > Pseudomonadota > Alphaproteobacteria > Sphingomonadales > Sphingomonadaceae > Erythrobacter. Next base: position 8,988 of record JBBRFG010000044.1, on the reverse strand, counting down.
CCGCGTCCTTGTTTTCGCCGGTGACGAGGCTGACGGGGATATTCTCGTAATCGAGGCGCTTGAGGTTCAACGCGATCCGCAAGCGGTATGAGGTTGACGAGCGGAAATAGCCGTAGAGTTTCATTTTTTGTTTTCCCGCACGCTGTGCGGCGCGCGTAGTCTAAAGGCCGCGTCGCTGAGGGTGCCCGCCCATGCCTTTTTGCGGGCTTGCGGGCTTTGCGGCCCGAGGATGCTGAGGCGAACGCCAATCAAAACGCTGCAATCCCGATGCTGATGTTCATGCCGCTCTGCTCCTGCCCGCTGCCTTTTTTAGACATTGCAGGCTTCATGCGGCGGGGCAAGGTTCACGCACCGACGGCCCCTGACCAGCTGATCGCTGGAATCATCGGACGGGCGTCAATACTGCGCGAATCTCATCCGTTGTTGCCGAACCTGTCGGTAAACGCCGCGTCATCGCCCGCTGCCAGCAATTGGGCTTGCTCGATCCATTGATCGCGGATGATGCGGCCTTTGAAGCGGCCAAGATCGGCGTCGATCCGTTCGACATCGGCATCAGACCATGCGGCGATTTGGGCAAAGGTGGTGACGCCGAGTTCGCCCAGCAATGTCACCAATTTGGGGCCAACGCCTTTGATCCGGGCGATGTCGTCAACGCCAGCAGGCGCAGGCGCAGACAGGGTGGGGGCGGGGGCGGGGGCCGGTGCGGGCGTTGGGGCGGGTGCGGGCATTGCCGTAGCCGGAGCAACAATTGGCATCGCAACCGGAGCAGTTGGCGGCAGCACCGTAACGGCTGCGGGGGCAGCATCGATCAGCGCCTGATTGCGCTGCGCTTTCTGCGCCCCTTCGTTCAGCACATCATGCGCCAGCGCGGGCGCGCTGCTATCGCGCACCACCTTGGATTTACGGCTGGCGCGTGACAGCAGCCATGCTGCGATCACCAGAATAACCAGACCGATCAGGATCAACGGCAGAGCGGTGGAAAAGTCTAACGACATGGCGGGCGGGCTCCTGAAAGGGAATCGATGACCGCGCCTCTAGCAGCCCTGCCGTGCCATGCCCAAGCGTCTTGCGCGGCCCAAATCAACCGCCCTTCATGCGTGCCGCCAGTTCGTTGCGTCGTTACCCCAAGTCGGTGGCCGGGTTGGGCACCACCTGCTTGCGGAACAACACCTTGTCGCCTTCGTCAAACCCGCGCCGCCAGATGACGAAGGCATAGGTGGCCAAGATCGCAGGCACGCCGAACACCAGCTCCATCCATTCGGGCAGCAGCTTAAACGCAAACCCCACCACCACCGCAGGCGCAGCAGCATATACCAGCGCCCAGCGCCAATTGCTGACCGGCGCGTTGAGCAGGTGTTTGAGCAGCAACGCCTTTACCAAACTGGAAATCGCCAGCGCAATCAGCAGCGCGCCCGCTGCGCTGGCGGCTTCTGATCCCTTGCTCAGCCCGAGCCGCTCGGCCGCCAGGATCAGCGCAATAGTGATCACCGCTTGCACGCCAATGATCGTCACGGAGATCGCCAGATTGCGTTTGCGCGCAATGTAGACCAGCACGCTTTCGGATACCACCGCCATCGACGCTGCGACCTCTGCCGCCAGCAGGAACGTGAGCGCCGCCGCACCTGCGACATAATCCGGCCCCCACAGCCCCATCACTGCCACGCCCGGAACCCCCAGCACCAGCGCGATGCCCAGTTGCACCGCGATGATCCAGAACCCGACTTGCCGCACCTGCGCCGCAATCGCGCCCATATTGCCGATCCGCAGGTTTTTGGTGATGACCGGCGACAGGATCGGTTCAAAACTCGTTTTCAGCTTTTGCGGCAGGCTGGCGATTTGCTGCGCGGCGTAATAAATGCCGACAACCGACGGCGGCGCCAACAGGCCAAGGATAAAGATATCGAGCAGCCGGGTGCCGCGCTCGATCGCATCAGCCCCCACCAGCGGGAACGCCCGCGTTGACATGGCCAGCATCGCGCGGGCGTTGGGCTGCCAGCCCCTAGGCCAGCCATAACTGCGAAGGAATGGCCACGCCGCAGTCAGCAGCCCGGCATAGATCGACGTGATATAGGCCAGCGCCAGCCCCGCATCGTGGGTTGCAGGAACAAAGAAATATACCCCGGCTGCAATCGAAATGGTCCAAGGTTCGACAATCGCCCGCGCTCGCACTATCGTTGCAATGTCGAACCGGTATGCCTGCGCGGCGAGCAATATCTCGGTCATGGCAAATGCCGGAATAGCGGCGACCAGCCAAATGTCCCACGCGCTGTTCATCCCGTTGGGAAACATCGGCGCGGGAAATGCCACCAGCAGCAGTGCCGCAACCCCTGAATACGCCAGCGCCAGCGACAGGCCGTCATACACCAGCTTTGTTTCTGCGGTGCGGTTGTCGCTCGCGCCCAATGACAAGCGTTGCGCCAGCCCGCGTTTTTCGCCCAGCGAACAGATCAGCGCGATGATTTCGATCAGCACCAGCGCCGATGCGAACCGCCCCAGCGCCTCGGCTCCGTATAGCCGGGTGGCGATCAGCAGAAACGGAATGCGCGCCAGCAGCCGGATGGCAAAGCCCATCGTGTTGGTGCGCCCGCCCTTGGCCAGCGCAGCCAGATCATCGGCGTCACCAGCGCTATGATCGGCGGGGATTGCGGGCGGGGGCATGCTCACCCACCGGGCTCCTGTTCGGCGCGCAGCGGGCGGGCGAGCAATTCGGCGACCACGCGGCGCGCGTCGGCTCCGCCGATGATCGCATTGACCGCGGCGACAATCGGCATGGCGATGCCGCGCGTCTGCGCCAGCGCGGCCAGCACCGGGGCGGTGTGCGCGCCTTCGGCCACGGTGCGGCGGTCGGCGATCAGCGCGGCGGCGTCCGCGCCTTCGCCTAACGCCTTCCCGAGCGAGAAATTGCGGCTGGCGGTGGAAGAGCATGTCAGCACCAAATCGCCCAATCCGCACAGGCCCGCCAGCGTTTCCGCCCGCGCGCCCAGCGCCTCGCCAAACCGCAGCATTTCGGCATATCCGCGCGCGATCAACGCCGCGCGGGCATTTTGGCCGAGTGCCAGCCCGTCCACCACCCCGCAGGCAATCGCGAGCACGTTTTTAACCGCGCCGCCAATCTCCGCGCCGGTGACATCATCGGAATAATACGGCCGGAACGCAGGCCGCGCGATGGCGGGCGCAAGCCGTTCCCACTGCGCCGCGCCGCCGCCGCAGGCCAGCGTCACCGCAGTTGGCAGACCAGCGGCGACTTCGTGCGCGAAGGTCGGCCCGGAAAGCACGGCGATGGCGCTGCCGGGGGATGCTGCGCGCGCGACATCGTTCATCAACCGCCCGCTGCCTGCCTCAATCCCCTTGGAACACAGCACCAAATCGCGCGGCGGCGTGGCCAGGCCTGCCAGTACCCGGCCCAGCGCCTGCGCCGGGGTGACCACTAGCACGGTATCAATCGCGGCAAATTCTGCCAGATCGCCGGTTGCGCGGATGGTAGGGGCCAGCGCGGCGGACGGCAGGTATAGCGGATTGCGGTGATCGGCATTGATCGCCGCGACAACTTCGGGCTCGTAAGCCCACAACAGCACGCCGCGCCCATCGCTGCTGACCATTTGCGCCAGCGCGGTGCCCCATGCGCCTGCGCCAATCACGCCGATGGTTGCAGCCGTGCTCATGCTTTGGCTCCAGCCCCGCGCACCGCTTCGGCAGCTGGATCAAGCGGCCAGCGCGGGCGCGCGACAAAATCGAGCGGGTCGCCAGCGAAGTCCGCGCCCGCTCGCCAGCCTTCTGCTGCCAACCGTTCGCATCCGGCCCATGCGATCATCGCAGCATTGTCCGTGCACAATGCCAGCGGCGGCGCACTGAACCGCATCGCGTGCTGGCGCGCAAACGCTTCAAGCGCGGCACGCACCGTCCGATTGGCCGCCACCCCGCCTGCCACCACCAACGCGGGGAAGGGGCCGGCGCGGGTCAGCGCCTGTTCGAGCCGGTCAGTCAGGCACTCCACCGCCGCCTGCTGAAAGCTCGCGGCGATATCGGCGTCTGAGTAACCAATCCCCGTTCGCCCTGAGCTTGTCGAAGGGTTGTCCTCCTTCTCGCGGTCGGTGCTTTGTTCAAGAAAGTGCAGCCCTTGGACAAGCTCAGGGTGAGCGGGTTTCGATAGCTCAGGGTGAACGGGGGACGACTGCTGCTGCTTCGCCCGCAACACCGCGCTTTTCAGCCCGGCGAAGGAAAAATGCGGTTCCTTGGATCCCTTTAACGGGCGCGGCAGCGGCACGGCGCGGGGATCGCCCTGCATCGCCAGCCGCTCCACCGCCGGTCCGCCGGGATAACCCAGCCCTAGCACCTTGGCGGTCTTGTCAAATCCTTCGCCCAGCGCATCGTCAATCGTGGTCGCCAGCCGCCGATATTGGCCGACGCCGTCCACCGCGAGGATCTGGCAATGCCCGCCCGACACCAGCAGCAACAGATAGGGGAAGGTGAGCGATCCGTCCGCCAGCCGGGGGGACAGCGCGTGGCCTTCGAGATGGTTGATCGCCAACAGCGGCTTGCCCGCCGCCATCGCCAGCGCTTTGGCACTGACCAGCCCGACCATCACCCCGCCGATCAGCCCCGGCCCGGCGGTGGCGGCAATCGCGTCCACTTCGTCCAGCGTCAGCCCCGCCTCTGCCATCACCGCTGCAATCATCGGCGCGATGCGTTCGGCATGAGCGCGCGCCGCAATTTCGGGCACCACGCCGCCATAGGGCGCGTGTTCAGCCTCTTGACTGGCGATGGCCTGCGCGATGATCACCCGGTCGCCGCGCACCAGCGCCACGGCGGTTTCATCGCAGCTCGATTCGATGCCGAGCACGATTGCCGCGTCAGAGATGTGCGTTGCCGTTCCCATCCGACTTCCATCTAGCCTTTGTCGGGGCTAGGGCAAGCATCGCTATGATTGAACAACCCTCGCCGCCGCCAAAACTGCGCCTCGGCACTCGCAATTCGCCGCTCGCGATGGCGCAGGCGGTGGAAACCCGCGCCCGGCTGTGTGCGGCCCACGGCTGGAATGAGCACGCGGTTGAACTCGTGCCGGTGCTCGCAAGCGGTGACAAGGTGCTTGATCGGCCACTGTCCGAAATCGGCGGCAAAGCGCTGTGGACCAAGGAACTCGATCAATGGCTGGGCGAAGGGCGGATTGATCTGTCGGTTCATTCGGCCAAGGATGTCGAAACGATCCGCCCCGGTGCATTCCATTTCGCGGCGTTTCTGCCGCGCGCTGACCGCCGGGATAGCCTGGTGGGGGCGGCCAGCATTGCCGCGATCCCTGTTGGTGCAACAGTCGGCACCAGCGCCCCGCGCCGCGCCGCGCAACTGCTCAACCTGCGGCCCGATTGCAAGGTCGTGATGTTTCGCGGCAATGTCGCCACCCGGCTGGCAAAGCTGCAAGCGGGCGAGGCGGATGTGACCTTTCTGGCGGCGGCTGGGCTAGCACGGTTGGGGCAAAGCGACGCGGGCGCGCCGCTTGGTTCGGGCGAATGGATTCCGGCTGCTGCCCAGGGCGTGATTGCGATTGAATGCCGCGCCGATGATGCGGCCACCACCGCGCTGCTCGCCGCCATCGACCACGCACCCACCCGCGCCGAATTGGAGGCCGAACGCGCGCTGCTCGCCGAATTGGGCGGCACCTGCCATTCGCCAATTGCGGTGCTGTGCGAAACTGCGGATGATGCGCTGGTGATGCGGGCTGCGCTGTTCAGCCCTGACGGCGGCGAGCGGATTGAAGGATCGGTGCGGTTCGCGCCCGGCGATCATGGCCCGGTGCAGGCGCTCGCCGCCGATCTGCTGGCCCGCGCGACGCCCGGCATTGCGCCGCATTTCCGCGCAAACAGGTGAACACCTTGGTGCTTGCTCTGCGGCCCGAACCGGGGCTGGCAGCGACACTGGAAAAAGCGCGCGGGCTCGGGCTGCCGATCACCGGGCATGCATTGTCGGAAATCCGCGCGCTTGGCTGGGATTGCCCCGATCCGGCAAGCATTGATGGCCTGCTGATCGGCAGCGCCAATGCGGTGTTGCACGGCGGCGCGCAACTGACGCGGTTGACCGCCAAGCCGGTATTCGCCGTGGGAGAGGCCACCGCCGACGCCGCGCGTGCGGCAGGCTTTACCGTCGCGGTGGTCGGCAGCGGCGGCTTGCAAGGCGTGTTCGATACGATCACCGGCCCGCGCCGCCTGCTGCGGATCGCGGGCGAGGAACACGTGCCGCTGAGCGCGCCTGATGGCGTGACGATTGCCACGGTGATCGCCTATCGTAGCATAGGTCTACCGCTTGATCCGGCGGGGGGGGTGCTGGCTGCTGGGGATGCGCTGGTGCTGCTCCATTCGGCGGCGACGGCGCGGCAGTTTGCCAGCGAATACGACCGGCTGGGCTTGGCGCGCGCTGCCACCGCGCTCGCCGCGCTCGGCCCGCGAATTGCTACGGCGGCGGGCGGCGGCTGGCGCGCGGTTCACATCGCGCCGCGCCCTGATGAAACCGCGTTGCTGGAATTGGCGCGGGAATTGTGCAACTGATTGCGCAAGCAGGGCGCAGAACGGATAAAAATGGCATCTCAACCTGGCGCATCGCAGTATGGCAGTCGCCGTAAACCATCATCGGGTCGCGGCCTGATCGTCGCTGCGCTGATCGCGTTTGTGATGGGCGGGGCGTTGGTGGGCTACATCGTGTGGTACAACCTTCAGCCCGGCCGTACCGCCGCGCCGCGCGCAGTCGCAACGATTGCGGCGCCGGCCAGCGCCCTGCCCGCAGGCGGCGCTGTTGCTGCATTGCCGGGCAAGTCTGGCGCGCTGGCCGATGCTGCAAAGGCTGAACAAGCGGTTGAGCGGGTGGCAGAGCAGCAAGGCGGGCTCGACCAACGGCTTGCAGCAGCGGAACAACGGCTGACCCAGCTTGATTTGCAAGCGCAGGCGGCGGCGGGCAATGCCGCGCGCGCGGAAAGCCTATTGATTGCGTTTGCCACCCGGCGCGCAGCCGAACGCGGGGCGGAACTGGGCTACCTGTCGGATCAATTGCGGCTGCGGTTTGGCGATCAATGGCCCAATGCGGTCGCCACAGTGATTGATTTTTCGCGCAATCCCGTGCGGATTGATGAGCTGGTCGCGCGGCTCGAAGGGCTGGGGCCGCAATTGGGGCAAAGCAGCCAAGGCCCATCGTGGAGTTCCTTTCAGCGCGAATTGGGCCAATTGTTCGTCGTGCGGCGCGAAAGCACCCCTTCGCCGCAGCCGGAGCGCCGGTTGGAACGGGCGCGCTGGGCGCTGGAACAAGGCCGTTATCAGGCCGCGATTGACGAGGTGAAGGGAATGCCCGGCGCGGACAAAGCGGAAAGCTGGATCGCCGACGCCGAACGGTATCGCAAGGCGATGGACGCGCTGGAAGTGATCGAAACCGCTGCCGTGCTCGACCAGCGCGGAATGCGCGACGGGGCGGGCAATCTGGTGCGTCAGGTGAGCAGCCCGCTTATCCGGCCCTGAGAATCTCCGGCAGATCGCCCGACACGCCGCGCGCTTCGTCCATGAAAAAGTCCTTGAGCATCGGGGTGCGCTGCACCGCTGCCATGCCCAGCCGCCGCACCGCCGACGCCGCCTTGCCCGGCACCCCGAACAACCGGGTGAGGCCATCGGTCGCCAGCGCCACCATGAAACTATCAAGCCCGCGCCAGGTCTCGTACCGCTTGAGCAATTCGGGATCGCCCGGGTCGAGGCCGAGCCGCGCGCCGTCGCTGAGCACTTCGACCAGCGCGCCCACGTCGCGCAGGCCCAGGTTCAATCCCTGCCCGGCAATCGGGTGGATACCATGCGCCGAATCGCCCACCAGCGCGAGCCGCTGCGCGGTGATCTTCGCGGTGTGGTGAAAGCCCAGCGGCCATGATGATCGCTGGCCAACCGACTGCACTTTGCCCAGTACGCCGCCCATGCGTTTTTCGATTTCGGCCAAAAATGCGCGGTCGCCCAGCTTCATTACGCCCGCGCCGTCGGCTTCCGACACCGTCCACACCAGCGATGATCGGTTGATGCCATCGGCCTGCGTCTTCAACGGCAGCAGCGCGAACGGGCCGACCGGGTAGAAAATCTCCCACGCGACATTGCCGTGCGGCTTTTCGTGCGTCAGGCCTGCAATGATTGCGCGGTGTTTGTAATCCCACTTGGCCAGCGTGATGCCTGCCCCGTCGCGGGTTGGCGACTGGCGGCCCTCGGCGGCGATCATCAATCGGCCTTTCAGCTTCCGGCCATCAGCCAACGTCGCAGCCACGCCGTATTCGCTGCGCTCGCGCTCGGTCACTTGCGCCTTGGCGACCCAGTGGATCAGCGGTTCCTTGGCAGCAGCTTCAAACAGTGCGAGCCTTAGCCGCCGGTTGGGGAACATCCTCCCCAAGGTGCCGCCTTCGGCACCGGGCTGGAAGTCGAGCCGTCCTGGCTTGTTCTGATCGGTCACCGCAATGCTAGCGATATCGCAGGCAAATTGTTCAAGGCCCGCAGCAATCCCGATATTTTCAAACAGGTGCCAGCTGGCAGTCGAGATCGCAGTGGCGCGATCATCGAACCCTTCGGCGGTCAGTTCCGCTGGGTCAGCGCGGTCGATCACGTGGCTCGATATGCCCTTCTTTGCGGCTGCCAGCGCCAGCGTCATCCCCACCAATCCCCCGCCAAGGATGACCAGATCGCAGGTTTTGTCTGTTGTCGCTGTCACTTTGCCTGCTCCGATTGCGAATGGGTTTGTGCCAGCCTAGAGGCTTGGCCATGTCAGAGGCAACCATGATCCACGCATCCACCCGTCAATTGCTTGCATGGGCGCTTGCGCTGCTCGCAAGTGTGCTGCTGGCGCTGACAGCTCTGGCGCAGGAGCTGGCGACCGAAGCAAAGTTTGGTGACGAGAATATCGCGGTGGAGCTTTACGCCGATGGCGCGCCGGTCGCGGGCAAGCAATGGATGCTGGCGCTGCGGTTTGCCCCCAAGGGGCGCGAATGGC
>JBBRFG010000043.1:0-18020 GCA_038224685.1 Sphingomonadales bacterium | reverse complement strand
CGCGCTGCCGCCGCATGAACTGCCCATCGTGGTCACCGGGCTTGGCGAAGAAGAATTGGGCAAAACCGGCACCGAAGGCGCGATGAAACGCGCGTGGCAGGCGCTGGATACCGAACTGCCCGCCGTGGTCGTTACCGGCTCCATCGCCGAAATGATCGGCGGCGGCGTGACGCCCGAAGGCACCAACATCAAACGCTTCCTGCCGCGCACCATTGACGAAGATCAGTGGCAATCGGCTGACCGCGCGCTGACCTGGCTGTGGACCGAATTCGGCCCCAAGAAAATGCCCGCCAAGCGTGAGCGCCGCGAAGGCGAAAAGCCGCGCGTCAACATCATCGGGCCGAGCTATGGCATGTTCAACATGCCATCCGATCTGGCCGAAATCCGCCGCTTGGTCGAAGGCATCGGCGCTGATGTCGGCATGGTGTTCCCGCTCGGCAGCCACTTGGCTGACATTCGCGATCTGGCGACATCGGACGCCAACGTCTGCCTGTACCGCGAATTTGGCCGCAACCTGTGCGAAACGCTCGAACGGCCCTATTTTCAGGCACCGATTGGCTTGACCCAGACCACCAAGTTCCTGCGCGCATTGGCCGCCGAACTCGGGCTTGATCCCGAACCGTTTATCGAACGTGAAAAGCACACCACGATCAAACCGTTGTGGGATCTGTGGCGGTCGGTCACGCAGGATTTCTTTGGCACCGCCAGTTTCGGCATCGTCGCGAATGAAACCTATGCGCGCGGCATCCGCCAATTTCTTGAAGACGATATGGGCCTGCCCTGCACCATCGCCGTATCGCGCTGCGCCGGGGTCAAGACCGATAATGATGCCGTGCGCACATCATTGCACACCAATCCGCCGCTGGTGATGTTTGGCAGCTATAACGAACGGATGTATCTGGCCGAAAAAGTCGGGGGCGGTTACGGCCCGAGCACGCAGTTCATTCCCGCCAGCTTCCCCGGCGCGGCGATCCGCCGCCATACCGGCACGCCGTTCATGGGCTATTCTGGCGCGACCTATCTGGTGCAGGAAGTGTGCAATGCGCTGTTCGATGCGCTGTTCCACATTCTGCCGCTGGGCACCGAGCTGGATAAGGTCGATCCGACCCCGGCCCGCAATCAGGCGCAGCTCGCCTGGGACGATGCCGCCAAGGCGAAACTTGACGCCTTGGTTGAAGTCCAGCCGGTGCTGGTGCGGATTTCCGCTGCCAAGCGCCTGCGCGATACGGCCGAACGCACTGCGCGCGCGCGCGGGCACACCACAGTTACCGCAGACTGCCTTGAGCAAGTGCTGCTTGAAGGAGCGGGGGCATGATCATGTCGCGCACCCGCCCAAACCCTTTGTTGCCGATGCGGACCCATTCCGCAGCGGCGCACACCAATGCCCCTTTGCAGGGGGCTGTCCAATCCACGTGGGGGATCACGCGGGGATGCCGAATGGAGCTTTCGGGCTCTCACTCAAACCCAAATGAACGGAGACATTACTATGGCTGATCCGACACCCGGTGAACGCGTAGGGACTTATCTGACGCCTGAAGAGGCTCAGGAAATCCACAAAGGCTTTATGGGGACGTTTGCTCTCTATGTGGCGATCGCATTGGTCGCACACGGCATGATGTGGGCTTACAAGCCTTGGTTTGGCTGATCTGACGGATACTTGCCGGATGCCACTTGGCCTCCGGTAACCTGACTGATCGCTAAGCTTTCCAAGAATTTTGAAAGGAATTTTCCATGTGGAGAATGTGGTTCTATTTTGACATTCGCCGCGTCCTCGTGGCGCTTCATGTTGGTCTCGCTGTGTTGGCGTTCACCATCCACTTCATCCTGCTCAGCACGGATCGTTACAACTGGCTCGAAAACGCCCCCGGTGCTGTTGCGCCGGTACAGGCTTCGATCGAATCGTCGGAACTCCCGGCAGCCGGTTAATACCTCGACGAATGTACGGAGGCAGGTTCGCCTGCCTGCCTCCTAGCATTCCATCGTCAAATTTAAGCGCCCGCCGCTATGGCGGGGAGGATGGACCTATGGCGCTCCTTAGTTTCGAGCGGAAATACCGCGTACGCGGTGGCACATTAATCGGCGGCGACCTTTTCGACTTCTGGGTCGGGCCGTTTTATGTGGGATTCTTTGGAGTGACGACGGCAATCAGCGCCTTGCTTGGCACGATGCTGATCTTCGCCGCTGCAACGCAGGGTCCGACACTCAACCCCTGGCTGATCTCGATCAACCCACCCCCCATTGAATTCGGCCTGGCTATGGCTCCGCTGAAACAGGGTGGATACTGGCAAATCATCACTGGCCTGGCGGTCATCGCCTTTTCATCATGGGTGATGCGGCAGGCGGAAATCTCACGCAAACTGGGCATGGGATACCATGTGCCGATCGCGTTTGCGGTTGCGGTGTTTGCCTATGTCACGCTCAATGTGATCCGTCCGATGTGGATGGGCGCGTGGGGCAATGGCTTTCCCTATGGCATCTGGACCCACCTCGAATGGGTTTCCAACGTCGGGTACGCCTTTGGCAACTTCCACTATAATCCTGTGCACATGCTCGCGATTTCGTTCTTCTTTACGAACGCCCTTGCGCTCGCACTGCACGGCGGCCTGGTGCTTTCGGCGGTCAACCCGACCGGCGGAACCGACGTGAAAACACCCGAATACGAAGACACCTATTTCCGTGACTTCATCGGCTATTCGGTCGGCACCCTGGGCATTCACCGGGTGGGGCTTTTCCTGGCACTGAGCGCCGGGTTCTGGAGCGCCATCTGCATCGTCATTTCCGGCACTCTGTATGTCGGCAGCTGGATCGAATTCTGGGATTTCTGGAAGAAGATTCCGATCTGGTCATGAGGAGCACCTGAAATATGGCGACGTATCAAAACATATTTACCCAGGTGCAAGTACAAGGGCCGCCCGAAATGGGCGTCCCGCACCTCGACGGTAGCGAAGGGCGCGTTGCGCTGGTCGGACACAGTTACTTGATGGGCAAAATGGGTCAGGCCCAGATTGGCCCGATCTATCTTGGCCTGCTCGGCACGATTGCACTGGCGTTCGGGTCAGCGGCGTTTCTGATCATCGGGCTGAACTTCTGGGCGCAAGCCGGGTGGAGCCCGCAAACGTTCATGCGCGAGCTGTTCTGGCTTTCGCTGAACCCTCCGGGGCCGGAATATGGCTTCAGCCCGTTCGTCCCGCTGAAGGAAGGCGGCTGGTTCATTCTGACCGGCGCGTTCCTGACGATTTCGGTGATGTGCTGGTGGACCCGCACCTACATGCGGGCCAAGGCGCTGGGCATGGGGATGCATATTCCCTTGGCTTTCGCATCGGCAATCTGGCTGTTCCTGGTGCTGGGCTTTATTCGCCCGATGTTGCTGGGTGATTGGTCGCAGGCGGTGCCTTACGGCATCTTCAGCCACCTTGATTGGACCAACAATTTCTCGCTGGTCTATGGCAACCTGTTCTACAATCCGTTCCACGCGCTCTCGATTGTCTTCCTGTATGGGTCGGCGTTGCTGTTTGCGATGCACGGGGCGACGATCCTGGCGCTCGGCCGTTATGGCGGGGAACGCGAGATCGAACAGATCACCGATCGCGGCACCGCGGCAGAACGCGGCGCATTGTTCTGGCGCTGGGTGATGGGCTTTAATGCCACGTTTGAATCCATCCACCGCTGGGCGTGGTGGTTTGCGGTTCTGGTCACACTGACCGGCGGGATCGGCATCCTGCTGACCGGCACGGTGGTGGATAACTGGTACCTGTGGGCGCAGGAGCATTACTATGCTCCAGATACCACCAACTACGACCCGAGCGGGGCAATCGCTGGCGCATCGGGCCAGTAACAGCAAGCCGGGCTGTGATGGCCCGGCTGCTGATACCAATGTGCAAACACGAAACCCGGTCTGGCCCAATGGCCCGGCCGGGTTTTCGTTTGGGCGGAGTGGTTGGGATTAGCGGTTAGCGCCGCGCCGCCAGCCGCGCGCGCAGATCGATCAGGTGCAGCGGCAAGGACATCCCCAGCGGCAGCGCGATCCACCACCATTCGGCTCCGGTCAGCGCCGCCCGCAGGCCCAGCACAATCAGCGCCGCCGGGCCAAGCAGGCCAAGCATCGCAGCCCAGCCCCAGCCGCGCGCCAGCCGCAGCCACGCAGCCTCGATCACCAACACGCCAAGGATCAGATCAGCCGCATGACCGCTGGCAAACAGCCACTCCATCATGCGCGCGCCCTCACCTGCGGTGCCCCGGCCTCAGCCGAACGGCGCATTCAGCCGGACCACCGTCAGATTGAGCGCGCCAGCAAATGTCACCCACACCAGATACGGCACCAGCAACCCCGCCGCGAGCCGCGAAAACCGCCCGCAATAAACGATCAGCACCGCGATCGAGAGCCACAGCAAGGTCAGCTCGTAAAATGCCCAATCGGGGCGTTGCAGGCGGAAGAAGATCAGGCTCCAGCTGATATTGAGAAAGCCGTTGAGCGCAAACAGGCCCAGCACCCATTCAGCCATCGCCGCTTTGGGTGCAGCACGCCACGCGGTGATCCCCGCGACGGTGATTAGCGCATAAATCACCGTCCAACCCAGCGGGAAGAGCACATCGGGCGGATTCCACGCGGGTTTGGCGAGCGCCTGATACCACGGGCCAAGGTCGGTCACAGTCGCACCCAGCGAAGCGACACATATGGCCGCAGCGGTTGCAACCACCACCGGATAGATCATCATTCTGTTCATCGGAGGGGTATTACCGCGTTGCGGCCCTCAAGCCTAGCAGGTGCGCTGTATCCTTGAAGAAGATCTTGATATGCGCCATCGGTTTGGCGCGCACCAGTTCCTTGTTCATATAGGCCTGCCAGGTGAGCTGCTGCACATCCTTGTCATCGCACATGGTGACAAACCGTTCGCGGCGCTTGTCGGATGAATACCAGAAATACTGCATCATCCCCAGCACCCAGAACACAGTGCCGTGTTCTTTCATAAACGCCTTGCGCGCAGTGCGCAGTTGCTTGGCCTCGCCAGTTTTGAGGAACGCGCTGGCCGCAGTGGCCACGTGCCGCCCGCCAACCATCGCGTAATAAATCCCCTCGCCCGACGCCGGTGCCACCACGCCTGCGGCATCACCTGCCACGATCACATCTGCGCCATTATCCCAGCGTTTCAGCGGCTTCAACGGGATCGGCGCGCCTTCTCGCCGCAGGGTTTCGCAGCGGTCAAGGCCCAGATCATCGCGCATTGTCGCAATCGCGCCGCGCAGGGAAAACCCCTTGTTGGCGCTGCCTACCCCGATGCTGGCGGTATCGCCATGCGGGAACACCCAGGCGTAAAAATCGGGCGACAGGCGGCCTTGATAAAACACGTCGCAGCGCCCGGCATCGAAGTTTTCCGAATTGCTGGCCGGGGCTTTGATAATCTCGTGATAGGCGAACACGCAGGGGATGCGTTCTGCGCCGGGCAGGCATTGTTTGGCCACGGACGACCGCGCGCCGTCCGCGCCGATCACCACCCGCGCGCGCACGCTTTCAATCGGCGCGCCGCGGCTGCGGCGAAAGGTGACGATGGGGTGGGGTTCGTCATCACGCTCGATCTTTTCAAACGTCGCAGTCATCCGCTCGGCCCCCGAATTGCGGGCCCGCTCGCGCAAGGCTTCGTCAAAATCCTCGCGGTCAACCATGCCGACATAGCCGATTTCGCCGACCGGCATATCCACCGCCCGGCCCGATGGCGCGATCATCCGCGCCAGCCGCGCTTTGGCCACCAGCAGGCTTTGCGGAATGTCGAAATCGGCCAGCAAGCGCGGCGGCACCGCGCCGCCGCATGGCTTGATCCGCCCGCCGCGTTCGATCAGCAGCACCGAATGGCCCGCCAGCGCCAGATCGGTCGCCGCGGTCGACCCCGAAGGCCCGCCGCCAATAATCACCGCGTCATAGATTGTCTGGTTCATGCAAATATCTCCCCATCCCGTTTTGTCATGCTGGCACGCACTGCCGCGCCGCCGGTCGCCTTGATGGCGAGTATGGCAGCCAACAGGAACGCCGCTGCCTCAATCATAAAAACCACTTGAAATGCAGCGCCATCGGTGGCGAGCGCGCGCCGCGCGAAATCGACCCCGACCGCGCCGGTCAGCCCGCCCAGCCCGAACGCGATGGCCTGCGATGCACCCCACACGCCCATCCGCACGCCTTCGCGGGTGGTCTCGCCTGCGCCTGCCAGCCCCATCATCGCGCCTATCGCGGCAACTGCGAACACGCCGTTGCCTAGCCCGAGCACAAATACGTTGATACCCAGCGGCCAGCCCGGCCCAGCCACCGCCGCCAGCGCGAGTGCGCCCAACCCGGCGGCTGACATGAGGCATCCGCTGACCACCCACACGCGCAGGCCATCGGGCCGCTTGCCCGAAAACGCGCTGCCGCCGATCCCGGTGACAATCATCCCGATCAGAATGCCGCCCTGATGCTGCCCGCCCAGCTGCGTCGATTCGCCCGGGTTCATCCCGAAAATCAGGCCCGCGAAGGGTTCAAGGATCAGATCCTGCATCGAAAACGCAATCATCGAAACGAAGATAAACACCGTGAAGCGCCGCGCGGCAGGCTCATTCCAGATTTCAGCGAGCGCTGCGCGAAAATCGGGGGCAGCCTCGCTCGTCGCGGCATTGCCAAACCGGCCAGCCTGCCGTTCGAGCCGGAAGGTTGCCAGCACCGTTACAGCAACCGTCACCAGTGCCAGCCCGCCTGCAACCAGCAATAATCGTTCGGGCGAAAACGGTTTTAACAATTGTCCCACGGTGATCGCCGAGACGACGATGCCTGCGACCATCATGATCCATGTCACCGCTGCGCCAGCGGCGCGGCGATCAGGCGCTACGCCTGATGCCAGCAACGCCAGCGCCGATGTGCCGCCCGCGCCCACGCCTACACCGATCAAAGTGTATGCAATCACCGCGAGGGCGAAGGCGGCTGTCGGCGCGGTGCCCAGCAGCAGTGTCGCCTGTGTCGCCAACAATGATGCCGCCGCCAACAGCGCCACGCCGCCGATGATCCACGGTGTCCGCGCGCGGCCTTTGTCCGAACCGTGGCCAAACAGCGGCCGGCCGAGCTGCACCGCATAATGCCACGCCACCAGCCCGGCCGGGATCGCCGCCGCCAGCGCGAATTCCACCACCATCAGCCGGTTCAGCACTGTGGTTGTCAGCATCACCAGCGCGCCAATCGACGCCTGCACCAGCCCGATCCGCGCAACCGCGAACCAGCCAAACCCGGCATTGGCCGCCTGCGTAGCGGGTTGGGCGAGCGCGCCGTGCATCAAATATAGCCCCCAAGGCCCAGTGCCGCCGCCAGCATTCCCAGCACATACAGCGTCACGCCGACGCCGTTATACCACGGCGCATATTGCTTGGGATCGCGCAGCAGCTTGGGCATCGCGGCGAACTGCGCCGCCAGCACCCCGCCCACGATGATCGCTGACATGGTAAAGCCCCACACCGCCAGCAGCGCGATCACAATCACCTGCGCGCCCGCCATCGTGGCGCAGGCAAACCGCGCCGCGCCGCTTACGCCCATCGTCACCGGCAGTGATTTAAGACCCGTGGCTTTGTCGCCTTCGACGGCTTTGAAATCGTTCAGCGTCATGATCCCATGCGCGCCGATGGAATAGAGCGCGAGCACGATCAGCACTTCGGCGGCGGGCAGCGCGCCCAACATCACGGTCGCCCCGGTGAACCAGCTTAGCCCTTCGTAAGTGAAGCCGACCACCGCCGGGCCGGTCCATCCGCTGGTCTTGAACCGGAATGGCGGCGCAGAATAGGCCCAGGCCAGCGCCAGTCCGACCAGCCCGGCAACAAACACCAGCGGGCCGAGCAACCAACCAACCGCAGCCGAGATCACCGTCATCATCAGCGCAATATACAGGCCCCACCGGCCCGCTATGCGCCCCGACGGGATCGGGCGATCGGGCTCATTGATGGCATCGACATGGCGATCAAACCAGTCATTGACCGCCTGCGATGTGCCGCACACCAGCGGCCCGGCAAGCAATACGCCGCCTGCGACAAACCACAGCCGCCCATCCAGCCCCGCGCCGGACGAAACCGCCCCGCACATAAACGCCCACATCGGCGGAAACCAGGTAATGGGCTTGAGCAACTGCAACACGTCGCGAGCCGCCGGGACGGCAGCAAGGCGAGTCGATGATACAGAATGCTCCATATAAGGAAGCTATGCCTGACGCGATAAAGCGTCAAATTGTTTTGACACTCTGAATCCATCAAAACACGATTTTGGGCGATTATTTCAAGAAAAAGTGTCCAATGTGTCAACTCAGGCCGCGTCCAATCGGTTGACATGTAGGGTTTTGCAGCGCCGCATGGGCAGTTTGTGCAGGCCGGTTTAGGTGGGTGCTAGACCCCTGCTAGACCCCCTTTAGACCCTGCCTTGCCCCGTTTAGGGGTGCCCTAAACCGGCTTTTGGCAGCGTTTCAATCGGGTTTTCCGTCATTGCCGAAAAAGCGGCAATTGCCCAACATCGCCGATTTACTCGGTATCGGCGGTGAGATTGCCCAGCCCGTAGCGGTGCAGTTTGGAATACAGGCTCTGGCGTGACAGGCCGAGGATTTCGGCCGCCGATGCGCGGTTGTCCGAAGTATAGGACAGCGCTGCTTCAATGCACAAACGCTCAATCAAATCAGTGCTTTCGCGCACGATGTCTTTCAACGACATGCGCCCGACAAGGTCGGTCAACTGTTCAACCGAGCGCGGCAGATCATGCGAGCTTGGCGGCAAATCGCGCAACCGGCGGCCCACCGGGCGGATTACGAAGCCATAATAAGCATCTTCGCCAGTTGTTCTTACGGCTGATAATTCAACGGCTTCGCCGTCAACATCATGGCCGACCCGCAGCACTGTAGCGACATTGCGGGCCGAACCGTGCTGATCAATCTGGCCTTCGATCAAATCAAGGTCGATTCCGGGCCGCCCAATCGATTCTGACAGGTGCCGCCCGCGCAGTTGATCCACGCTAGCCACTTGTAAAAGTTCAACAAATGCCGCGTTGGCCGTGATGATTTCAAGGTCGCTATTGGCCACCACAAAGGCATCCGGCATCTGGTCAACCAGATCCAGCACAGGCGAGAATTCCGACCCCGGACGATCAGTCGCCGTGACCAGCCGCACCAGCAGAAACTGCCCGCGATCCTGCGTGAACCCGGTGATCGACGCCAGCACCTCCCGCGCGCCGCGCGAAATGCGGAGGCGCGATGGGCTGACCGTGTCTGAAACCAGCGCTGCGCCGACCAGTGCCGCCAACCCTTCATGGGAGTTTTTATCGATGAAAGTCAGCAGCTTCTTACCCGGAAGGCTGGTGCTGCGCGCGCCCATCATCAGATGCGCCGCCGGGTTGGCCTCACGGATCCGCAAGCTCGCAGCTTCGATAATCAACACGGCTTCGCCCGACCGTTCGAACAGCATCCGATATCGCGCTTCGAGCTGGCGCATCTTGAGGTAATCGCGTTCCAGCGACTGCTGCACCTGCAACAATCGCTGCTGCAACCGGCCCGCTTCGCGCAGATCGCGCCCGAATGCGATGCGGTGCTCTCCGCCATTGACGCTGAGCACGGTGTAGCGGATCGGCACGTCGCCATCGCGCGATGGGTGGTTGACTTGCCGCCAATGCTGCACTTCCCCGCGCCGGGCAGCGGCCAGCATCTCCATGATTTTAGGGCGACTTTCGTCGGTTACCGTCTCAATCCAGTTGGTGCCGACCCAGCCTGCAAATGACGGAAATTCATGCGGATCAACCGCCGCATCAAGGATCGTTCCCGTTTCATCCAGCACCAGCGTAACGTCACCGGCGACCATCGCCAGCTTCATTGCCGCATCGGCATCAAACGAATCGAACAGATCAGCAGCCCTGCCAAACGGATGCTTGCCTTCGATGCTATGTTTGCGGGTGAGCATGGCCGGGCTGAACCTATCTCAGGCCGGGTTCGCCGGCGGCTGCCGGGATTTGGACGAGCGTTTCAGCCAGTGCGAGCGCTGCCAAGGCATCCTGACCAGTTCCGTCCGCGCCCACTTCGGCCACTAAGGCTGGGTTTTCATTGACGACTCTGCCGCCAATCAACACGATTATGCGAGGGTTGGCGGCGACTTTGCGCATCGCTTTGATCAGGTTTGCGACCGCTGCGCTGGGGCAATTGCGCCCAAGTGTCAGCCCAACCAGGTCAAATCGCTGGCGTGCAAGCCGGTCGAGCAGTTCACGGCGCTCGGGCTTGACCAGCGCCGCGCTCTGCCAACCACTGCGGGCAAACACCTCCTCAATCATCAGCGTGCCGAAATTGTGGATATCCCCCGGCATCGGCGAAAATAGGGCACTGCGCCGGGGATTGAGAAAATCATGCGTGCTGGGTTCGCGCGCGGCGATTTCTCGCATCACTTCCTGCAAACGCCACAAACCCATTGTAACATCAAGGAAATCGCACTCGTCGCTGTCCCACATCTCACCCAGTTTGCGTGCAGCAGGAGCGAGCAGATCGATGCAGATCGTCTCGACACTCGCCCCGTCAGCGACAAATTTATCGACCTCGATCATCAGGCCGGGCGTCTCAAGCCGCAGCGGCAACAGGGCAAAACGCGCAGCGTCCTCCGGCGTGATCGGGCGCGCCAGCTTGGGCTTTCCCGCACCTGAGCCAACGGCGTGCGCCATCAGCAAACGGGGGATAATTTCGCTTTGGATTAGGGTGTTGACGCTGTCATCGGGGGCCAGCTTGCTGGCCGCTTTTCGCCTGACCCGGTCAAGCGGCGCGGAAATCACTCCGCGAAGCGCCGCCGAACCTGCGCCGAGCATCGCTGAGGTCTTCGACTTTCCCATACGTCTGACCCTCCAAGGTCCTGCGGGCAAACCTTCCACCAAAGGCATAGGCCGAGCCATGTAAAACAGCCTAGGCCCAACTTTCGAAAAGCCTACGAATCCAAATGAAGCCGGTTTTACGATGTCACAATCGACCTTAATGCCGAATGCTGCGGCGTCAAGAAAACTAAACGTCCAATCTAGTTGACACATAAGTTGGAAAGGCTAATCTCTGATTCTGAGAGAAAAGGCTGACGCATCAAAATGACTCGGATGGACAAATCATCCTCGGTCGAACCCGGAACCACAGCGAAGGGGGCGGGCCACCAGGGGGGCAACACAGGCGCACTTTACACAGCGCAAGAACGGCAGCGCCGTGATACATCTGCGTGGACGACTGTCCAAGGTGTGCTCGCTCCCATCCAGTTCGTGGTGTTTCTGGTCAGCCTTGGGCTTGTTATTCGCACCCTTGCCACTGGCGAGGGCGCCTTTGCCGCCGACGTGTCGATCGTGGTCAAAACGCTGGTGCTTTACACCATCATGATCACCGGTTCGATCTGGGAAAAGGTGGTGTTCGGCAAGTGGTTGTTTGCTCCGGCGTTTTTTTGGGAAGATGTGTTCTCGATGCTGGTGCTGGCATTGCACACGCTTTATTTGGTGTTGCTGCTGGGCGGGATCGGTACGCTGGAACAGCGGATGATGGTGGCGCTGGCAGGTTACGCCGCTTACATCATCAACGCCGGACAGTTCCTCTGGAAGCTGCGGATGGCCCGGCTTCAGAGCGTTCGTTCTGATATGGCGGTGACCGCATGAGCCCGCTTGCCTCGCTTGATGGCTGCGCGGCCGAACTGGTCCGCGACGATCAAGCCGCAACAGAGCAGCCCCGCGCCGTTCTGCGCGAGCGCGGCCAACGCGAAGTGTTCTGCGGGCTTACCGGCATCATCTGGCTGCACCGCAAGATGCAGGATGCGTTCTTCCTCGTCGTCGGATCGCGCACCTGCGCGCACCTGCTGCAATCAGCAGCGGGCGTGATGATCTTTGCCGAGCCGCGCTTTGCCACTGCAATCATGGAAGAACGCGATCTGGCTGGGATGGTCGATGCGCAAGACGAACTTGACCGGGTGGTCACCCGCCTGCTTGAACGCCGCCCCGACATCCGCACGCTGTTCCTGGTCGGGTCATGCCCGTCGGAAGTCATCAAACTTGATCTGGCTAAGGCCGCACAGCGTCTCGGCGCTGTCCATATGCCGCGTGTCCGCATCCTGAATTATTCGGGCAGCGGGATCGAAACCACCTTTACCCAAGGCGAAGACGCCTGCCTCGCCGCGCTGGTGCCGGTGATGCCCGCAAGCGCGCCGCAGGCGGCCAAAGAGCTGCTGATTGTCGGCTCGCTCCCCGATATTGTCGAAGATCAGTTCCTTCGCTTGTTCGCCCAAATGGGGATTGCCAAGGTCGGCGTGCTGCCCGCTCGCAATGCCCGCGATTTGCCAAGCGTTGGGGCGAACACCCGCTATTTGCTGGCTCAGCCATTCCTGGCGGAAACCGCTATGGCGCTGGAAAATCGCGGTGCCGAGCGGATTGAAGCGATGTTCCCGTTTGGCGCAGAGGGTACATCCGATTGGGTGCGCGCTGCTGGCCGCGAATTCGGTATTGATGGTGCGCTGGTCGAAAAGACGATTGCGCCGGGCCGTGAACGGGCGCGGATTGCGCTATCGAAACTGCGCCCGCAACTGACCGGAAAGCGCATCACGTTCCTGCCGGATTCGCAGCTCGAAGTGCCATTGGCGCGCTTCCTGCAAGACGAATTGGGCATGGAGCTGGTCGAAGTCGGCACGCCTTACCTCCACCGCGCGCATCTCGCTCGCGAGTTGGAGCGGTTTGGGCCGCAGGTGCGTATCAGCGAAGGCCAGCATCTCGACCGGCAGCTTGACCGCGTGCGCGCTGATCGGCCCGATATCACCGTTTGCGGTCTTGGCCTTGCCAACCCGCTCGAAGGCGAAGGCCTGACCACCAAGTGGGCCATCGAACTCGTTTTCTCGCCGATCCACGGTTTTGACCAAGCCGCCGATCTTGCCGAACTGTTTGCGCGGCCGCTGCGGCGGCGCGACATGCTGGAGGTATAGGCGATGCAACTGGCTGTCTGGACATACGAAGGCCCGCCGCACGTTGGCGCAATGCGGGTCGCCACTGCGATGGAAAAGCTGCATTATGTGCTGCACGCGCCGCAGGGCGATACCTACGCCGACCTATTGTTCACGATGATTGAGCGCCGGGGCAAACGCCCGCCGGTCACCTACACCACATTCGAAGCCCGCGATCTGGGCAAGGACACCGCGCAAATCTTTCAAGATGCTGTGCGCGAAGCCGTGGCGCGGTTTAATCCGCAGGCGATCATCGTTGGCGCGTCGTGCACGGCTGAATTAATCCAGGATGATCCGGCTGGTCTGTCCGAAGCGATGGATCTGCCCTGCCCGGTGATCCCGCTTGAGCTGCCAAGCTATCAGCGCAAGGAAAACTGGGGCGCGTCCGAGACATTTTACCAGATCGTCCGCAACTTGGCCGACAAGTCGGTTGCGCGCGAGCCAAGGGAAGGCCGCAAAGCGCGCGTCAATGTCCTTGGCCCCACCGCGCTGGGTTTCCGTCACCGCGATGATCTGGTGGAAATCCGCAAGATCCTTGATGTGTTGGGGATCGAGGTCAATCTGGTTGCTCCGCTGGGCGCAACCCCGCACGATATTACCCGGATCGGCCAAGCCGATTTCAATATCGTGCTCTATCCCGAAATCGCAGATGAGGCGTCCCGCTGGCTCGAAAAGACTTTCGATCAGCCCGCGGTGCGTACCGTCCCTATCGGCGTAGGAGCTACCCGCTCCTTCATCGCCGAAGTCGCCGAGCTGGCAGGTGCAGATCCCACAGCTGCTCTCGGCGACACCTCTTCCCGCATGCCCTGGTGGAGCCGGTCGGTTGATTCGACCTACCTCACGTCCAAGCGCGTGTTCATTTTCGGCGATGCGACCCACGCCGTCGCCGCGGCCCGGATCGCGCGTGAGGAACTGGGTTTCGAAGTGTGCGGACTGGGCTGCTACAGCCGCGAATTCGCCCGCGATGTCCGCGCCGAAGCCGCACGTTGCGGGGTCGAGGCGCTGATCACCGATGATCACCTTGCGGTTGAAGATGCCATCGCCGCAGCCGCGCCCGAACTGGTGCTGGGCACGCAGATGGAACGCCACATTGCCAAACGGCTGGGCATCCCCTGCGCGGTCATTTCTGCCCCGGTTCACGTGCAGGATTTTCCCGCACGCCATTCGCCCCAAATGGGTTTTGAAGGCGCAAATGTCATTTTCGACACCTGGGTTCACCCGCTGGTGATGGGGCTGGAAGAGCACTTGCTCACGATGTTCCGCGACGATTTTGAATTTTCCGACGAAGCGGGCGCATCGCACCACGCAGCCCATTCTCCGCGCAAGGCAGGTTCTTCTGCCCCGCTCGTGTCGAGCGAAGTCGAGACACCCATCACCGCCGCTGAAATCGGTCTCCCGGCTGCGCTCGAGACGAGCGGAATTCTGGTGGCCACCGGCTGGACTGACGAGGCCGAGCGTGAACTGAAGAAAATCCCGTTCTTCGTGCGCGGCAAAGCGCGCCGCAACACCGAGGCGTTCGCGACCCTTGAAGGGCGCGAGCAGATCGATCTTGAAACCCTCTATGACGCAAAGGCGCATTATGCACGGTAACCTCGCCTCTCCTGCCAGTGTTGATCCGCACGCGCCCGTGCGGGTGGTGGTCATCACACTTGATAATCATCTCAAGGGCGCAGTTGACCGGGCCGAACAGGCGCTTTCGCCCGATGGCATCCATCTGAGCCTTCACGCTGCATCCGAATGGGGCAGTGAACCGGGCGAGCTGGAAAAAGCCAAGGCCGCGATTGCCGAAGCCGACATCGTGATCGCGACGATGCTGTTCCTGGATGATCACATCCGCGCGATCCTGCCCGCGTTGGAAGCCCGGCGCGAAGATTGCGACGCGATGGTGTGCCTGATGTCGGCGGGCGAAGTGGTGAAACTGACCCGGATGGGCGGCTACCGGATGGACGCGCCCGCCAAAGGCCCGCTGGCGCTGCTGAAAAAGCTGCGCGGATCGCCAAAGCCCGGCGGCAATTCGGGCGCGGGGCAGATGAAGATGCTGCGCCGCCTGCCCAAAATTCTGAAATTCATTCCTGGCACCGCGCAGGATGTGCGCTCCTATTTCCTCACGCTGCAATATTGGCTAGCGGGTTCGGACGAGAATGTGGTCGCGATGGTGCGCGCGCTGATTGATCGTTATGCTGCCGGTGATCGGATGTACCGGCGCGGCATTACCAAAGCTGATGCGCCGCTCGAATATCCCGAAACCGGGGTCTATCACCCGCGCACCCAGCAACGCATTTCCGAAAGCCTGCGCCTGCTTCCGCCACCGCGTTCAGGCGAAGGCAGCAACGGCACCGTCGGGCTGATCCTGCTGCGGTCGTACCTGCTGGGCCGCGACAGCGCGCATTATGACGGCGCGATTGCCGCGCTTGAGGCCGCTGGGCTCAATGTCGTTCCGGTGTTCGCCGCCGGGCTGGATGCGCGCCCAGCCATTGAAGCATTCTTTATCGACCGCGATGGCAAGCCGACCGTTGATGCCATCGTCAACCTCACTGGCTTTTCGTTGGTCGGCGGCCCGGCTTATAGCGACGCGCAGGCTGCGCGCGACATTTTGGGCAAGCTCGATCTGCCCTATATTGCCGCCCATGCCATCGAATTCCAGACGATTGAGGAATGGGCGCTGCGGCCGCAAGGCCTGCTGCCGCTGGAATCCACCATGATGGTCGCGATGCCTGAATTGGACGGTTCAACCGTGCCAAGCGTGTTCGGCGGGCGCGCAGGCAGTTCTGGCACGGGATGCGGCGGGTGTGAACGCATGTGTCCGCGCCCCGCTTCGCACAAGGCGCGCCCGATGCAGGCTTGCCCTGAACGCGCCGAGGCGCTGGCTGCGCGCACGCTCAAACTGATCGCGCTTCGCCGCAGCGAGCGTGCCGCGCGCAAGCTGGCCATCGTAGTGTTCAATTTCCCGCCCAATGCCGGGGCCACGGGCACGGCTGCATTCATGGCGGTGCACGAATCGCTATTCGCCACGCTGCAACGGTTGAGCGCCGAGGGTTATGCGGTCGATGTGCCCGAAACCGTCGATGCGATGCGCGACGCACTGCTCAAGGGCAATTCCGAACGGTTCGGCACTGATGCCAATATCGCGCACCGCATCCCGGCTGATGATCACGTGCGGCGCGAGAAGCATTTGGCCGAAATCGAGGCTGCGTGGGGCCCCGCCCCCGGCAAGCAGCTGACTGATGGCGGCAACATCCTGATCCAGGGCGCGCAGTTCGGCAACGTGTTCGTGGGTGTGCAGCCAACCTTCGGTTACGAAGGCGACCCCATGCGGTTGTTGTTTGAAGGCACTTTCAGCCCGACCCATGCCTTCAGCGCATTCTATCGCTGGATCCGCGAAGATTTTGGCGCGCACGCGATCCTGCATTTTGGCACCCACGGGGCGCTTGAATTCATGCCTGGCAAACAGGCCGGGATGTCGGGCAAGTGCTGGCCGGATCGGTTGATCGGCGATACCCCCAATTTCTACCTTTATGCCTGCAATAACCCATCGGAAGGGATGCTGGCGAAGCGCCGTTCGGGCGCCACGCTGGTCAGCTACCTCACCCCGCCGTTGGCACAGGCCGGGCTGTATAAAGGGCTGGTCGAACTTAAGGTGAGTGTCGAACGGTGGCGCACCACCATTGACGATGCAGACCATGCCGTAGAACGCGCAGACTTGGCTCAATTGATCGCCGACCAGTGCGAAGTTCTTGATATTGTCTATGCCGACATCGGCGAGCTGCCTGCGCGGCTATACGAAATGGAAGCCGCGCTGATCCCGCACGGGCTGCATATCCTTGGCCGCAATCCCACAGGGATCGAGCGCGAAGACATGCTCGATGCGATGATGGAAGCCGCTGCGGATAGTGATACGCCGGGTGACCGAGAAGCCTTGGGTGCCAAGCTCGATTCCAGCGATGAAATGTGGTCGCTGATCCACGCGCTGGATGGCGGCTATGTCCAGCCTGCGCCCGGCGGTGATGTGGTCGTCAATCTCGATGTGCTGCCAACGGGGCGCAATATCCACGGGTTCGATCCGTTCGTGATGCCATCGGCCTATGCCTGCCGGATTGGCGGCGAACAGGCGCAGCAGCTGATTGCGCGCCATGTGAACGGCGGCGAACCCTTCCCTGAAAGCATCGCGATGGTGCTGTGGGGCACCGACAACATGAAATCCGAAGGCGTTCAGATTGCGCAGGCGATGACGTTGATGGGCGCACGGCCCCGGCGTGATAGCTATGGCCGGCTGTGCGGAGCAGAACTGCTTTCGCTCGAAGAAATGGGCCGTCCGCGGATCGACGTGGTGATGACCCTATCAGGCATCTTCCGCGATCTGCTGCCACTGCAAACCCGGATGCTTGCCGAAGCCGCGCTGCTCTCCAGTCAGGCGGCTGAAACAAGCGAAGCCAATTTCGTCCGCAAGCACACGCTGGCGCTGATGGAAAAACACGGCTGCGACATGGAAACCGCCGCCCTGCGGGTGTTCTCGAATGCCGAGGGCGCTTACGGTGCCAACGTCAACCAAATGATCGAAGGCGGCGTGTGGGCCGATCCCGATGAATTGGCCAATGCGTTTGAGATCAACAAAGGCTTTGCCTACGGGGTTTCGGGCAAGCCGATGCAGCAGCGCGAACTGCTGCAAAGCGCGCTCAGCACGGTCGATTTTACCTACCAGAACCTCGAAAGCGTCGAACTCGGCATCAATGATGTCGATCAATATGTTGACGGACTTGGCGGAGTGACCCGCTCGGTCGCGCGCGCCAAGGGGACGGAAACGCCGGTCTATATCCTTGATGCAACGCGCGGCGCGACCAAGGTGCGTACGTTGGGCGAACAGATTGACCTTGAAACCCGCACCCGCACGCTGAACCCCAAATGGTTCGAAGGCTTGCTGGAACACGGATATGAAGGCGTGCGCCAGATTGAAGGCCACGTTACCAGCACGCTCGGCTGGTCAGCCACCACCGGCCAGGTCGCGCCGTGGGTGTATCAGAAAATTTCCGAGACCTTTGTGCTCGACGAAGTCATGC
>JBBRFG010000042.1:0-18230 GCA_038224685.1 Sphingomonadales bacterium | reverse complement strand
TAACCGCCGCACCTTCGCGATCATCTCGCACCCTGACGCCGGGAAAACCACACTCACCGAAAAGCTGCTGCTGCAGGGCGGGGCGATCCATTTGGCGGGCGAGGTCAAGGCGCGCGGGCAAGCGCGGCGGGCGCGGTCGGACTGGATGAAGATCGAACAGCAGCGCGGCATTTCCGTAACATCGAGCGTGATGACGTTCGCCAAGGACGGGATCGTGTTCAACCTGCTCGACACGCCGGGGCACGAGGACTTCTCGGAGGATACCTACCGAACGCTTACGGCAGTGGATTCGGCGGTGATGGTGATCGACGCGGCCAAGGGTATCGAGCCGCAGACGCGCAAGCTGTTTGAGGTGTGCCGGTTGCGCAGCGTCCCGATCATCACCTTCGTCAACAAGGTCGACCGCGAAGGGCGCGATCCGTTTGAGACGCTGGACGAGGTCGCCGATATGCTCGCGCTCGACGTCAGCCCGCAGATGTGGCCGATTGGCATGGGCGGCGAGTTTGAAGGCATCCTCGATTTCGCCGCGGGGACAGTCAGCCGCCCCGAAGGTGCGTCAAAGGAATTCCTCGGGAAGCGTGACGCAGACGCCGCGATCCCGCCGCGCTTTGCTGATGAGATCGAACTGGCGCGTGGCGGCTATCCTGAATTTGATCTCGAAGCGTTTCGCCACGGCGATCTGACGCCTGTCTATTTCGGCTCGGCGCTCAAGAATTTCGGCGTGACCGAGTTGATCGAAGCTATCGCGCGTTATGCCCCGCCGCCGCGCCCGCAGCCGGCCGGCGACGAACAGATCAGCCCTGACCGTGACGAGGTGACCGGCTTCATCTTCAAGGTACAAGCCAATATGGACCCCAATCACCGTGACCGGATCGCGTTCATGCGGCAGGTGTCGGGCACCTTCAAACGCGGGATGAAACTGACGCCCTCGGGGCTAGGCAAGCCGATTGCAGTGCATTCGCCAATCTTGTTCTTTGCGCAGGACCGCGAGATTGCCGATACGGCCGAGGCCGGTGACATCATCGGTATCCCCAATCACGGAACTTTGCGGGTGGGCGATACCCTGTCTGAACGCAATCAGGTGCGCTTTACCGGCCTGCCGAATTTCGCTCCGGAAATCCTGCGCCGGGTGCAGTTGCGCGATCCAACCAAGACCAAGCAATTGCGCAAGGCATTGGATGACCTTTCCGAAGAAGGCGTGATTCAGGTGTTCTACCCCGACATCGGATCGCAGCACATTGTTGGCGTGGTCGGGCAATTGCAACTCGAAGTGCTGGTCTCGCGGCTGGAGGCGGAATACAAAGTAGAAGCCGGGTTGGAGCAATCACCATTTTCCACCGCGCGCTGGATCAAGGGCGATGCAGCGCTGATCGAAGAATTCGCCGGGTTCAACCGCGCCAACCTCGCCCGCGATCGCGACGGCGACTACGTGTTCATGGCGAAAAGCCCGTGGGACGTCAGCTATCAGGTTGAAAAGAACCCGCAGCTAACCTTCTCGGCGACCAAGGAGCGGTGACAGCCCATCTCCGTTTGTGCTGAGCCTGTCGAATCGCGCCAGCGGATGAGCTTATTTATTCTTCGACGTCTGACGCTTCCTGAGTCCTATCTTCAAGAATTCGCGCTTCAAGCGCGCGCACTTCGTCGAGCAACTCGTGGTGCGACCGGGCAGCTTCGATATGCTTGGATGCTGCGCGGGCGTGGTTCGAAACGAGCGTCATCATTTCCGCTTTGCTTCCTGCTGCTTTCAGTTTTTCGCCGTGTTTTTCCAAGATCATTGCATCGGCCGCGAACATTGCGCCTTCGCTTCTCAACTTGGCCGCCAACTTTTCCAATCGCGCCGCTATTTCCAGGTGTTGCGATTGCCATGCTGCGTGGTCGGCTTCCCACTGCGCATGTTCTGCGAGCATGATGTCTATTGCAATTACGGTCTGCGGTTCCGATCGTTTCTGCGCGTGAGCCTGAGTCCCGACCATCACCAACGGCGCGGTGAACAGCGCAGCGGTTATGATCATCTTCGACAGATTGCGGCCCGAACGATCCTTCGTCAGCAACATAATGTTATGATCCTTACATGCTTATTCACAAGTTTTACAGAATATATCGTATCATGGGCTGGTTGTCCAACATGCATTTCTGGCGATCTGGGTGCGATCTTTGCGAGACTTTGAAATGAGAACCTATTGTCCAAGCGCAGTGATGCTAGCATGAAGCTTCTATGATCGCTCCCGGCCCGACCTCGCAGACCTTTATCTCGCAGCGCCTGCGCCTCAACTATCTCGACTGGGGTGGTAGGGGAAAGCCGCCGCTGGTGCTGGTGCATGGGGGGCGTGATCATGCGCGCAGCTGGGACTGGACGGCCGAGGCTTTGCGCGCGGATTACCACGTCATCGCAATGGATCATCGCGGACACGGCGATAGCGATTGGGTGTCCGACGGGGTCTATTCGGCGGCCGACATGGTCTATGATCTGGCGCAGTTGATCCACCAGCTTGGCGTTGGCCCGGTGCGCATGGTGGCGCATTCGATGGGCGGCAATGTCGCGCTGCGCTATGCTGGGGCGCTGCCGGACATGGTGACCAAGTTGGTGGCAATCGAAGGGCTCGGCCCGTCGCCCGAGATGCGTGGTAAGCAGCGCGCGGTGCCCTATCCCGTGCGTCTCGCCGAGTTCATTGAGAAAAAGCGTAAGGCCGCCGGACGCAGCCCGCGCAAATATGACAGCATCGAAGCTGCGTTTGCGCGGATGATTGAGGAAAACGCCTACCTTACCGAAGAACAGGCGCGGCATCTGACTGTCCACGGGGTCAACCGCAACGAGGACGGCACCTATAGCTGGAAGTTCGACCCGCATCTGAATGTGTGGCCGGTCGAGGACATCGGCGATGAATTTGTCGAGGCGCTGTGGGCCGCGATCACCTGTCCCACGCTGCTGCTATACGGCGCCGATAGCTGGGCATCGAACCCCGCTAAGGACGGGCGCATCGCGCATTTCAGCACGGCCGAAGTGATCGAGTTCGAGCAAGCCGGGCACTGGCTGCACCACGATCAGTTCGACCGGTTTATTGCCACCTTGCGCGATTTTCTCTGACCCTAAGGAGTGGCTGCGATGGCTGAGTTTTCCGACGCACTGGCCGCCAAGCACATCGCGATGATTGCCGCGCAGCCGCTGTTCTTTGTGGCGACGGCGGCGGCTGCGGGCCGGATCAACCTTAGCCCCAAGGGATATGACGCATTCCGGGTGCTGTCGCCCACACGGGTGGCCTATCTCGATCTTGCCGGGTCGGGCAACGAAACCCACGCGCAGCTCGCCGCAGAACAAGCCGACATGGGCCGGATCACGGTGATGTTCTGCAATTTTCAGCAGCCTGCGCTGATCCTGCGTATTTACGGGCGCGGACGTGCGGTGTTGCCGCAAGATGCCGCGTGGGAAGCGCTGGCGAGCCGGTTCACTCTGCTGCCCGGCACCCGGCAAATCTTCGATATCGCGGTCGAGAGCGTGCAAAGCTCGTGCGGCTGGGGCATTCCGTTCATGGCGCTGGAAGGCGAGCGCGAAACGCTGAAGAAAGCGCACCGTCAGGCTGATCCTTTGCAATGGACGGCCAAGGTTGGTGGACGCACTCGCAGCATTGATGGCCTGCCGATCCGCGCCACCGACCGCTATATTGCGGGCGACGAGGGCTGATTTGTTACATGCTTGGCGGCAAAACTTGCCCAATCATTAATCAGGTGATTAACATTTAGGCAGGTATTTTTCCGCAGGTGCGAAGAAACCTGCTGATTCCGCTGCGTCACTCTCGTTACAAAAATATGGCACGCTTGTTGCAGTACATCATCTGGCCGGAACGATCCGGTGCAATAGGGGCCACAGATGAAGTTCATCATCGCCATCATTAAACCGTTCAAACTCGACACCGTTCGTGAAGCCTTGAGCAGCATCGGCGTCGCGGGAATGACCGTCACCGAGGTTAAGGGATTTGGTCGCCAAAAGGGTCAGACCGAAATCTATCGCGGTGCCGAATACTCCACCAATATGCTTCCCAAAGTGAAGCTAGAGATCGCTGCGAGCGACGATATCGCCGCGCAGGTGGTCGAAACCATTCAAGCAACCGCCAACACTGGCGCGATCGGCGACGGCAAGATTTTTGTGTTCGATCTGGCATCAGCCACCCGCATTCGCACCGGGGAATCCGGCGAAACCGCGCTTTAAGGGGACTAGGGCAATGAAGCGTATTTTCCTCAATGCTGCGGCGCTGATGACCGGGGCGGTCATTCTTGCCGCACCGGCGCTCGCCGCTCCGGTGGCAGATGCCGCCGCTGTCGCCGCCGACGCCGCGCCAGCCGTGTTCACCCCGACCGCAGACATGGTCAACAAGGGCGATGTCGCCTGGATGATGGTATCGACCGCGCTCGTCTTGATGATGAGCGTCCCTGCACTTGCGTTATTTTACGGCGGCTTGGTGCGCTCCAAGAACATGCTGAGCGTGCTGATGCAGGTGCTCACCATCGTTTGCGTGGCTGCGCTGGTATGGTTCGGCTGGGGCTATTCGATGGCTTTCACCTCCACCGGCTCGCCGTTCCCGGCGCTGTTCGGCGGTTTGGACAAGGCGTTCCTCGCCGGTGTCAATCCGGGCACCTTTGCTGCGACATTCTCCAATGGGGTGTACCTGCCCGAATTGGTCTTCGTGATGTTCCAGATGACCTTTGCGTGCATCACGCCCGCGCTGATCGTCGGGGCCTTTGCGGAACGCATCAAGTTCACTTCGCTGATTATCTTCGTCGTCGCGTGGCTGACGCTCGCCTATTTCCCGATTGCGCACATGGTATGGTATTGGGCTGGCCCAGACTTCCTGCCGACTGCACCGACTGACGCAGGTCTGCTGTGGGGATGGGGCGCGCTCGACTTTGCGGGCGGCACCGTGGTCCACATCAACGCCGGTATCGCTGGTTTGATCGGCTGTATCATCGTTGGCCCGCGCCTCGGTTACAAGACCGAGGCCATGCCGCCGCACAATCTGGTGATGACCATGATCGGTGCCAGCCTGCTGTGGATCGGCTGGTTCGGGTTCAACGCAGGTTCGGCGCTTGAATCTAACGCCTTTGCTGCACTTGCGTTCATCAACACCTTTGTCGCCACCGCCGCAGCGGGCGCTGCATGGGCCATGATCGAGCAGATCACCCACAAAAAACCATCGCTGCTCGGCGCAGCGTCGGGTGTGGTGGCTGGTCTGGTGGCAATCACCCCGGCGGCGGGCTTTGCTCACCCCGGCACAGCGATCATTCTTGGCGCGGTGGCATCGGTGGTCTGCTACTTCTTCGTCACCACGGTGAAGAACAAGCTGAAGTATGACGATACTCTCGATGTGTTCGGCATCCATGCGGTGGGCGGGATCGTCGGCGCGATTGCGACCGGCGTGGTCGCCGACCCGGCGCTCGGCGGTCAGGGGTGGATCGACTACACGGCTCCGGTCGCGGTGGCCGGCGAATATGACATGGTCGGCCAGATCATCACTCAGTGCTGGGCGGTTGGCACCACGGTCGCGTGGACCGGGATTGTCTCTGCCGTGCTGTTCCTGATCCTCAAGTACACCTTGGGCCTGCGCCCTGACGCCGAAGCCGAAACCAACGGCCTCGACATCTCCGAACATGGGGAGCGCGCCTATAATTAGGGAGTATCGCGCGAAAAGTGGGCACCGGTTTTCGACTTTCGCGATGCGACCAACACAGAATCCAAAGCTTGGCGGGGGGAGCTTCTCTCTCTCCCTCTCTTCTCCCCCCGCCTCCCCACGTTCCTCCTGCGAACGAACACACTGATAATGGCCGGAGCGGTGAAAACCCTCCGGCCTTTTTTTCGTTTGCCACCGCGCCTCCGCGCGCCTGAGATCTTTGGCGTTCTCGGCGCTGTTTCTGTCGCTGCGCGCCCGAGCGCCTGCGCCTCGCGCGCGTGCGCTCGCGGCCCTATGGGCCGTTGCAAATCTACGGTTGCGGAATGGTGCTGCCTCGGGCGCGAAGCGACCGCAAGGCCAACTGGCCGCCGCGCCTTATGGCGCGAAACCCAATCAGCGCGGTCGCGCTGCGCCCGGCGCCTGAGGGCGAAACAGACTACGCCCGTTCAGCCGCCATCACAAAATCCGCGCACCGTTCGCCAATCATGATGCTGGGCGCGTTGGTGTTGCCGCTGACGACCTTGGGCATCACGCTGGCATCGGCCACCCACAGCCCTTGCAGCCCGTTCAACCTGAGCATCGGGTCAACCACGGCATCAGCGTCCGCGCCCATGCGGCAGGTACCGACCGGGTGGTAAACGCTGTCGGCGCGGTCGCGGATCATCGCATCGAGCGCAGCGTCATCATTCAGATCAACCGGGTGGCGGTCGGCCGGGCCGAAGGCCTGCAACGGCGGGGCTTCAGCAATCCGGTGCGATAGGCGCACGCCCGCGCGCAGCACCGCCAGATCGCGATCATCGTCGAGGAAGTTGGGATCGATCACCGGGGCCGCCGCGGCATCCGCGCTGCCCAGCCGCACCGTCCCCCGGCTTTCGGGCCGCAACACGCAGGCGTGGAGCGAAAATCCATGCGCCTTAACCTTCTCGCGCCCGTGATCTTCCAGCAACGCGGGCACGAAATGCCACTGCACATCGGGCGCGGGTGCATTGGGCATCACGGTCCAGAACCCGCCCGCTTCAGCATAAGGCGTGGTCATCGCCCCGGTCCGCTTACGCCGGTGTTCGACAATCGCCGCTGCCATTCGCAATGTGCCTTTAAGCGTGCCGCCAATCGGTACATCGCTCGCCGTGTCCCAGCCGGAGACATAGTCGATATGATCTTGCAGGTTGCCGCCGACCGCCGGACGATCGAGCACCACATCGATCCCATGCGCTTTCAGATGCGCGGCCGGGCCGATCCCTGAAAGCATCAGGATCTGCGGTGAATTGAACGCGCCTGCCGAAAGCACCACCCCGCGCCGTGCAAGCAATGTCTCGCTTTTGCCTCCGCGCCGGATCTGCACCCCCGTGACGCGCCCGGCCTCGATCACCAGCTTTTCGACCAGCGTATCCGTACGGATCGCAAAATTGCCCTGCTCGCGAATCGGCTCGACATAGGCGCGCGCTGACGTCCAGCGTTCGCCCTTGCGCTGGGTTACCTGATACAGGCCAAAGCCAGCCTGTTCAGCGCCGTTGAAATCCGCATTCGCGCGCAGTTGCAGCGCGGCTGCTGCTTCAACGAAGGCGTGGCTGGAAGGATTTGCGGCGGTTTGGTCCGATACGAACAACGGACCGCCGCAGCCGTGAAAATCATCTCCGCCGCGCACGTTCGCTTCGGCGCGTTTGAAGTAGGGGAGCACATCATCATAGCCCCAACCGGCGCAGCCTTCTGCCGTTGCCCAATTATCGTAATCCCAGCGATTGCCGCGGATATAAACCATCGCATTGATCGCCGACGACCCGCCAAGTCCGCGCCCGCGCGGCTGGTATCCGGTGCGCCCGTTCAGGCCCTTTTGCGGGACCGTGTCATAGCGGTAGTTCGATTTTTTCGGGATGAACGGCATCAGGCCCGGGGTCTTGACCCAGATGTTATCGTTGCGCCCGCCCGCTTCGATGAGGCAAACCCGGCGGGTTCCGTCCACCGCGAGACGCCCGGCCACTGCGCTGCCCGCGCTGCCACCGCCGATGACGATATAATCGAAACTGTCCATGATCTCTCCCTTTATTCGGGATGGAGATTAGGCAGCTTCTCCGCGCGCTGCAATCCGGTTTCGGGTTGCAACTGATGTTGCAGCAGGTGCAACTTCGCTGCCCGCGCGCGCCTGCCATTTGGCGCGGATCATTTCCGATGTTTCGCGGCTGCCATCGTGGCTCCAGCCTGGTTCGCGCAGCAAATAGCTGAGCTTATGCCGCCACGGACTGCGCCAAATATCTTCGATCATTGCGACCCATTCGTGGAACACCGCCCATAGCAGATTGAAGCTGCCGAGCTGTTTGACGATGCCATAGCGGATCGGCTCGTCATCAACTTCCGCCTCGAAGGTTCCGAACATCCGGTCCCAGATGATAAATACTCCAGCATAGTTGCGGTCGAGATAGCGCGGGTTGGTGGCGTGGTGGACGCGGTGGTGGCTCGGTGTGTTCATCACTGCTTCAAACCAGGCGGGCATCCGCTTGATCGCCTCGGTATGGATCCAGAATTGATAGATGAGGTTAAATCCGCCGCAGATCGCGATCATCGCGGGGTGGAAACCAAGCAGCGCCAGCGGAAGCGAAAACACGATGCCGATGGTGAGGTTCCCGGTCCAGCTTTGGCGGAGCGCGGTCGACAGGTTGTAATGCTGCGAAGAATGGTGGTTCACATGCGCAGCCCACATCCAGCGCATCCGATGCGCGAAGCGGTGCGACCAGTAATAGGCCAGATCATCGATCACAAAGCATAGCGGCCAAGCCCACCACACCGCCCACCACTGCGCGCCGAAATCTGCCACCCGGTAATCATAAGCAAGGACCATCACCGCAAGGGCAAAGCCGCCCAAGAGCGCACCTGCGAGGGTCGAGCCGAGGCCAAACGATAGGCTAACCAGCGTGTCTTTGGGCTCGTAAGCCTCGGGCGAGCGATACTTTGCCCAGATCATCTCGGCCAGCACTGCCACCACGAACAGCGGCACTGCATACTGGGTGGGGTTGAAATCAGGCATCGTGAGCCACGTTTAGCGCATTGATGGCCGCAGCCCAAGCTTGCGCATCTGGGATGATGAGAAACACTTTGCCAAAGCGCGCCTCTCCGCAATCGACTTCAAGCGCTGTCTCGCCGGGGTCGCCCTGCAACCGCGCTTGCGCTTTCGGGCCTAGCACCCGTCCCGCATACCGATTGCCGTGGTGTTTGATCACCATGATCCGCGCATGCGCATCCCGCGCAAGCCCAGCCCGGCCCTTTGCATCGCGCGCAGCGTCAATTGCGATGAACCCAGCCTCCGCCTCGCCCGCCGCGCGGCGCACGCTGTCTTCGTCAGTCATCACCGGCGCTGCGCCGAGCTTTAGCCAATGCGCAAGGCCCGCGAGCGCAAGGATTGCAGCCAGCGACCCGGCAGCTTGAAGCAGAAACGGGGAGAGTGTCACAGCGAGCGCCTTAACGCGCGGCGAGCATGTCGACCATGGGGCGGACCGGGCTGATGTCATACCCCGCCGCCGCCGCCGCGCGCGCGATGGTGTCGGGGTCGCCGCCCTGCTTGGCGGCGGCCAGCGCCCATAGCAAGGTTGAGCGTGTGCCTGATCGGCAATAGGCGAGAATCGGCCCCTCGGCCTGCTCCAGCGCTGTGATCATCGCATCGACCTGCGGCTCGCTGAAGCCTGAATGGCCAATCGGAATGGCCGTATAGCCTATGCCTGCGGCTGCGGCGGCGTCGGCGATTTCGTCGCCTTGCGGGGCATCGGGCTCCTCGCCATCGGGGCGGTTGTTGACGATCATCGCCACTCCTGCAGCCGCAGCATCGGCAATATCGAATAGCGTAAGTTGCTGGCTTACCGATATAGTTTCGGTTAGTTGGCGAAAATCGCTCATGGCAGACAGGGTGCTCCTCTGGATCAGTCCTGCCTGTCATGCCCAAGCGCGCGGCGGCGCACAAGTGCCGATCCGACCACCCCGCCACTTCGGGTGCTGCTGCGCGCGGGTGCCGCTAAAATCATTCGCAAAGTAGCCATTTGTGCGCTATATCAACAGACGTGCGTGACGGTTCACAAAGCCGGTACGTCTGTGTTCGGTGCGGCTCACTGTCCTCGCCATCGGCACTTCACAGGTCGGGCAGTGTGACAAGGTACAGACGGATTTATGGGTTACGATAGGGGACGTCGGCGCGGCAAAGACAAACGCGACGGCTTTGGCGAAGAAGGTTTTGATCCGTTTGGCGGCGGGAATGACGGCTTTTCGCCTCCGCGCGAATTCGGCGGCGGCGGCGGTGATCGTTTCGGCGGCGGCGATCGCTACAGCGGCGGCGGTAGCGGTGGCCCGCGCGGTCCCGGCAGCGGCGGCGGAGGCCCGCGCGGCCCCGGCGGCCCGGGCGGCGGCGGTGCTGGCGGCGGCGGGTTTGCTCGCATGCCTGCACAGATCGTTGGTACCGGCAAGGGCATCGTGAAGTTCTTCAATGTCGAGAAGGGCTTTGGCTTCGTTCAGCAGGAAGGTGGCGGCGAAGATGTGTTCGTTCACATCAGCGCTGTCGAACGTGCTGGGCTTGAAGGCCTCGCCGAAGGGCAGGAACTTCAGTACAACCTAGTTGATCGCGGCGGCAAAGTATCAGCGCAAGATCTACAGGTGGTTGGTGACGTGATTGCAGTGGCAGCAAAGCCGGCCGCACCGGCGCGCGAGCTGACCGGAGAGCGCGTTACCGGAACGGTCAAGTTCTTTAACGCGATGAAAGGCTTCGGCTTTCTTGTGCGTGATGATAGCGAACCCGATGCGTTTGTTCACATCAGCGCGGTTGAACGGTCAGGGCTAACCGCCTTGAACGAGGGCGAACGGTATCAGTTCGATCTCGAAGTTGACCGACGGGGCAAGCACTCGGCGGTCAACCTCTCCCCGCACGAAGGTTGATCCAACCTGCTTTGCGCGCCTGCGTTATGACGCGGCGCGCGCCGGGCAAATCTCAATTGCAGGTGGCGGCTCTGGTTCGGGGCCGCCATTTGCGTTTCACTGCATCCTTTCAGGCACGCGGGTCTAACCACTCGTCCGTTTGTTCAATTCAGGAATTTGCCGATGTCGATCACTCTGCTCATGCCCGTCTATCCGCGCTGCGGCGTGCGGCCTGTGCGAGGCGAGCATTGCCACCTGATTGACGAGGACGGCACGCGCTATCTCGATTTTGCCAGCGGCATCGCTGTCAACCTGCTCGGCCATTCGCATGCCGGGCTGATCGGCGCGATCCAGCAACAGGCGGCGACGCTGATGCATGTGTCGAACCTGTATGGCAGCCCGCAGGGTGAGCGACTGGCGCAGATGCTGGTCGATACCACCTTTGGCGACACGGTGTTCTTCACCAATTCAGGGGCCGAAGCGGTTGAGGCCGCGATCAAGTGCGCGCGCGCCTATCATCAGAACGCAGGCGAGGCGGGCGATGCCACCCGGTTTGAACTGATCACCTTTCACAACGCTTTCCACGGGCGCACGATGGCGACCATCAGCGCATCGAACCAGGCCAAGATGCACCACGGCTTTGCGCCGCTGCTGGACGGGTTCAAATATGCGCCGTTCGACGACCTCGAAGCGGCAAAAGCGCTGATTGGGCCGCATACCGCGGGCTTTCTGGTCGAACCGATTCAGGGGGAGGGCGGCATTCGCCCGGCATCGCAGGAATTCATGGCGGG
This sequence comes from Sphingomonadales bacterium, assembly GCA_038224685.1. GTDB lineage: Bacteria > Pseudomonadota > Alphaproteobacteria > Sphingomonadales > Sphingomonadaceae > Erythrobacter. Next base: position 6,892 of record JBBRFG010000042.1, on the reverse strand, counting down.
CCTGCGCGCACTGGCGGATGAGCATGATCTGATGCTGATCCTTGACGAAGTGCAATGCGGCGTTGCGCGCACCGGCACGCTCTACGCCTATGAACAATACGGGATTGTGCCGGATATCATGGCGACCGCCAAGGGCATCGGCGGCGGCTTTCCGCTGGGCGCCTGCATCGCCACCGAAAAAGCTGCGCGCGGGATGACTTTCGGCACCCACGGTTCGACCTATGGCGGCAATCCGCTGGGCATAGCGGCAGGCACGGCGGTAATGGAAGCGGTCGCGAACGAGCCGTTTCTGGCGTCGGTTCGCGAAAAGGGCGAGCGCCTGCGGACGCGGCTGGAACAGTTCATCGGCAATTATCCCGAGCTGTTCGAACTGGTTCGCGGCAAGGGCCTGATGCTCGGCCTCAAGATGAAGATGGAGAGCCGCCCGTTCTACGTCCACCTGCGTGATCACCACCAGCTGCTGACCGTGGCGGCAGGCGATAACACCATTCGCATTATCCCGCCGCTGGTGATCGGCGATGCCGAAATCGACGAGTTCTTTGACAAGCTTTCGGCGGGCGCTGCCAGCTTCAAGGTTCCTGAACCGGCATGACCGGCATGACTGGCTTGGGGGGAGGGCAGGTGCGCCACTTCCTCGATCTGGGGGTTGCGGGCGCCGATGATGTCGCAGCGATGATCAATGATGCGATCAATCGCAAGGCCGCCCGCGTTCGCCTGCCCAAGGGCGCGGCTGATGCTGATGCGCCGCTGGCCGGGCATGTGCTGGGGCTGGTGTTCGAGAAGAATTCGACCCGGACCCGGGTCAGCTTCGACATCGCGATGCGGCAGCTGGGCGGCAGCGTGCTGATCCTCGATTCAGCTTCAAGCCAACTTGGCCGGGGCGAGAGCATCGCCGATACTGCGCGCGTTCTGAGCCGGATGGTCGACGCTATCATGCTGCGCACCGATGATCATGCCAAGATCGAGGAAATGGCGCGCCACGCCAGCGTGCCGGTGATCAACGGCCTGACCGACAAATCGCACCCGTGCCAGATTGTCGCCGATCTCCTCACCGTGATCGAGCATGGTAAAGCGCTGCCCGGCCTTGAGGTCGCGTGGTTCGGGGATGGCAACAATGTGCTGCATTCGCTCCTTGAAGCAGCGGGGCTGTTCAAGTTCAATGTCCGGGTGGCGACGCCAGCCGGGTATGAGCCCGATCCGGCGTTTGTGGCGCTCGCACGCGCTGACGGAGCGGTGGTGACGTTGACCCAAGATGCACACGTCGCCGCGCGCGGGGCCGATGTGTTGGTCACCGATACATGGATTTCGATGGGGCAGGCCGATGCGGCGGAAAAGCGCAGTGCGATGGCGCCGTTTCAGGTCAATGCCGCGCTGATGGCTGAGGCGAAAGCGGATGCGGTGTTCCTCCACTGCCTGCCCGCGCACGTCGGGGACGAGGTCAGCGAAGATGTGTTCGAAGGCCCGCAATCGGTCGTGTTTTACGAGGCGGAAAACCGCATCCATGCGCAAAAATCGGTGCTGTTGTGGAGTTTCGGCCGGATCGGCGGCTACTAAGCCGCGCGCGTGACAGGGCGGGGGGCTTGGCCCAGCTGCTAGCAATCCCCATATGGCCCGCTATGGCCGAAATGACTGAGACATTTTCCGATAAACTGATGGGCTTCACCCTGCCAGAGCGTAGCGCGCGTGGTCGCGCGGTGCGGATAGACGGCGTGCTCGATGCAGTGCTGTCTGCGCACGATTACCCCGCGCCGATCACGCATCTTCTCGGCGAAGCGTTGGTGCTCGGCGCGCTGATGGGCGGGCTGCTCAAGGGTGAAGCCGCCCAGATGACGATTCAGGCGCAAACCAATGGCGGCATCGTGCGCCTGCTGGTGTGCGATTACCGCGCGGGCGCGGTGCGCGGCTATGCCGATTTCGATGAAGAGCGGCTCGGCGCCTTGGGGGCCAACCCCACGCTCCAGGCATTGTTCGGCGATGGCTACCTCGCGATCACTTTCGAGACCGAGGCGGATCAGCGTTATCAGGGGATCGTGCCGCTGGAAGGCAGCAGCCTTGCTGAAGCGTGCGAGAGCTATTTCAGCCAGTCAGAACAAATCCCTACCCTGATCCGCGTGGCCAGCCGCGCGGGGGCCGCCGGCCGGACGGCAGCCGGGCTGTTGGTGCAACACCTTGCCGATGGCGAGGAAGGCCGCGAGCGGTTGCACGTCCGGCTGGATCATCCCGACTGGGAACATGTCGCTATTATGGCTGGGTCGATCAGTCATGATGAGCTGCTTGATACAGACCTGCCGCTTGAGGCGATTGTCTGGCGGCTGTTCCACGAGGAAGCCGAAGTGCGAGTGCAGGCCGGAGCGTCATTATCACGCGGGTGCCGGTGCAGCCCTGAACATTACGCCGCGATTATTGCCCGCTTTCCACTGGCGGAGCAGGAGGACATGCGCGGGCCAGATGGCACTATTGCGGTCGATTGCGCATTTTGCTCCCGTACATTCCCGCTCGATATATGATGGTTCGTTGAAGGAATCCTTAAACCTGCGCTGGATTGGCGAAAACGTGCAATCCGGGCAGGCTGAAAGCAGGCATACGAGTGATTATGAAAAACACATCGATCAGCTTATCGCGCATACTTGCTATTGCGGGCATCGGGTGCGGGGCGGCTCTTTGGCTGACTGTGCCAGCGCTTGCGCAAGGCAACGGCTTGGCAATGTTGGGCTCGCTGACCAAAGGCGAATGGACGGTCAAGCAGCGCGGCGGCGCGCCTGACCGCAAGATCTGCCTTAAATCTGGTGAGGAGCTGATCCAGATCAAGCACCGCGATGCCGGGTGCAATCAGTTCGTGGTGGAAGATGGCGATGCGCGTGTCACGGTCCAGTACACCTGCCCTGGTAACGGCTATGGCCGCACCAGCATCCGCCGCGAGACCGGCTCACTAGTGCAGGTCGAAAGCCAGGGCATTCATGACGGAACCCCGTTCCAGTTCATCGCTGAGGCGCGCCGCACCGGCACCTGTTGATCGGGCCGGATTGCGTTTTGCCTTCCCCGTGTTAGGGCCGCTCGATGGTTGGTACTGACAATGATCCTTCGCAGCCAATTGCCGTAGTCCTATTGTCAGGCGGGCTGGATTCAATGGTTACGGCAGCGTTGGCACAGGCGCGCGGCTTTGCCGTTCATGCGCTCACAGTCGATTATGGCCAACGGCATCGGGTAGAGCTGGAATCTGCCACGCGCATTGCCGCGCGGTTGGAGCTGGCACGGCACATTCAAATTGCGCTCGACCTCAGGGCATTTGGCGGCTCGGCGCTGACCGGGGCAATCGATGTGCCTAAGGGCGGAGTGGGGGACGATATCCCGGTCACCTATGTTCCGGCACGCAACCTTGTTTTCCTCGCGCTGACCACGGCCTGCGCCGAGGCGGCAGGCGCGCGCGATGTGTTCATCGGGGTGAATGCGCTTGATTATTCAGGCTATCCTGATTGCCGACCGGAATTCATCGCCAGTTTTGCCGAGACGGCGCGATTGGGCACCAAGGCTGGAGTGGAACGCATGCCGTTCACCATTCATGCGCCGCTCCAGAATATGACCAAAGCCGATATCGCCCGCGAATGCGCCCGGCTGGGGCTTGACCCCGCGTGGAGCTGGTCGTGTTATGATCCCGCATCCGATGGAATCGCCTGCGGGCTGTGCGATTCGTGCCGGCTTCGGAAAAAGGGTTTTGCGGAGGCCGGAATTACCGATAGCACACCCTACAAGGTCTGACGGCATGCCCTGTGGCTGACCGATACAGGACCAGGCGGATAGGGGATCGTTTTTGACCGATGAAGCAACTGCGGCGCAATCCCGCGAGAATGCGCCAGCCTCTGCCTATAGTTGGTATGTGCTCGGCGTGCTGGTCGTGGTCTATATCATGAACTTCGTCGACCGGCAGATACTCTCGATTCTCGCTGTCGATATCAAGCGCGACCTCGACCTTACCGATGATCAACTTGGGTTTCTGGGCGGCGCGGCCTTTGCGGTTTTTTATGCCTTGTTCGGCGTGCCGCTCGGGCGGCTGGCGGATCGTTGGCATCGCGTACGCCTGCTGACGATTGGTTTGGTCTTATGGTCGACCATGACCGCGTTTTCCGGGTTTGCCCGCAACTTTTTCACACTATCGCTGGCGCGCATGGGCGTGGGTGTTGGTGAGGCGACGGCTAGTCCGACCGCTTACTCACTGATTGCCGACTATTTTCCGGCTCGCCAACGCGCCTCTGCACTGGCGATTTATTCGTCGGGACTCTATCTTGGCGGCGGCGTGTCGCTGTTTATCGGCGCCAAGATATCGAAAGTATGGGACGCTACCTATCCCGGAGGCGGGTTGGGCGGTCTGGTCGGCTGGCAAGCGGCTTTCCTGGCAGTGGGCGTGCCGGGCCTGCTGCTTGCCCTGTGGGTGGCATCGCTGCGTGAGCCGGCACGGCCGCCCGAATATGTCGCGAGCGAACGGCCCCCGTTGATCGATTTCTTTATCGATTTGTCGATGCTGCTTCCGCCTTTTACCTTGTACCACGCGATGCGACGCGGACGAATGGCGGTGGTTGTGAATTTGGCAATGGCGGCGGTCATGACAGGCCTCGCCGTGATTATGATCCGGCTGACCGGCAATCTGCCGCAATGGGCAGCAATGGCGTTCGGATATTATGCGGTGTTTTCCTGGGCGGCCACGCTCCGGCGGCACGACCCTGCAACCTTTAGCCTCATCTGGGGAACGCCTGCGTTCATCTGCACAGCGCTGGGCTATGGGCTAGTCTCGCTCGGTGCCTATGCGCTGGCCTTTTGGTCGGCGCCCTATGCCGAGACAGTGCTCAAACTGCCAAAAGAGGAGCTTGCTTTCGTGCTCGGCGGCAGCGGCGCGGTGTCCGGTTTTCTGGGAGTGATATTAGGGGGGCGGATGTCCGATTGGCTACGGTCCTACAACCCTTCAGGACGCATTCTTGTCATTATGTTTGGTATCGTTGCACCGGTGATCCCGATCTGGGTTGGCTTTACGACCGAAAACGCAACGCTGTTCTATGCGATGAATTTCCTCGCAGGCCTGTTCGCTGCGACCGCATTGGGAGCCGCCGCTGCTACCACGCAGGATCTGGTCCTGCCACGGATGCGCGGCACCGCAACGGCCTCGTTTTTTCTTGCGACTACGCTCGTCGGGCTGGCGATTGGACCCTACATGGTCGGGCAGATTTCAGAGCTGACCGGCAGCTTGCGTATGGGCGTGCTTTCGCTGATCGCGGTCGCGCCGATTTCCCTAGGCCTGCTCATTTACGCTTATCGTACGCTGCCCGATGCTGAGGCTACCATCGTACAGCGGGCACGTGCAGCGGCGGGCGATTGAGCGCTAATACAAGAGAAGGTCGGCCTGCCGAGCTCGGGTTGTTGTCGGCTTCTGGAACGAAGGCGTTCCGGATTAGCAACCGGTAGCCATACGACTGCACGCTTTGCCCGTCCTTGCCGTTGGTGATTCTACAATCAGCGATCAGCCTGACTTAAGGCGATGCTTCTTGATGAGCGGACAACCCCAATAGCGTCCATAAGGCAGCGCAGTCGATGTGTGCCGAGATAGGGCGCGAACCCATTTGATTGGATTAACGCTCCAGCCCCGAGTTGGTCAAATTCTTGGGCTGCACCAACAAAAAAAGGGGCCGGATCGCTCCGGCCCCTTTTCTAATACCCTGTGTGGGTGACTTACCGACCCGAACCCGGACCGTAGGTCACTTGCACGCGGCGGTTCTGCGCTTCACGCACGCCGTCGGCGGTTGGAACGCGCGGTTGGGTTTCACCGAAGGCTTCGCCAGTGATCTTGCCACCGGGGATGCCGCGACCGCCCAGATAGCTGCGCACTGCCGCATTCCGGCGCTCAGCCAAGGCAACATTGTATGTCACGCTACCAGCGCGGTCAGTGTGACCAGCCAGCATCACGTTTGCTGCGCCGCAGTTGGCGTAGGCAGTGACAGCATTGTTAAGGATGGTTGCCGCTTCAGCCGTGACATCCGACTTATCAAAGTCGAAGAACACGATGTAAGGACCGGTGTTGCACGGCGCCTTGGGAGGCGGTGGTGGTGGTGGTGGAGGCGGTGGCGGTGGCAGAGGAGCCGTCGGCCGAGGGATCACTGGTGCGGGCGGGGCAACTGGTTCTTCGCCGCCGAAATTGTAGGTGACCGTCCCAAGCAGCGAATGCGTGCTCAAATTGGTTTCAAGATCGCGGCCCAGCGTATCGACGAGATTGATGTCGACTGCGTTGAAGTACCGATACCTCAAGCCGACATCCAACGAGTTGCTCAGAGGAACTCGAACACCTGCCAGCAACTGCCACGCAAGTCCCGTGTCCGAGTCAGCAAATGCACCCGGGCCCCTGACATCAAAATTGCCAACCATGTCCACCCGAGCAATACCAATGCCGCCGCCAGCGAATGCTTGTAGGCCATCGTCAGAACCGAAGTCGAACATGCCATTGAGCATGAAGCTCAAAACTTCCGTATCCCCCAAAGCGGGTCCGCTTTGATTGGTCAGTCGTCCATTGCGACCGCCAGGCTGGCCGACAGGGTCGATTTGTAGACCTTGCGTTCCAGCTGAGATTTGCTCAACGTTAGCAGACCGATAGCTCGCTTCGGCCTCGAGACGGAACGCTCCGAAATCGTGTCCAACGGCAGCGCCGAAGTCAACTCCGGTGTTGTAATCAATTTGGGCGTCATCATTAACACCGTTGACGTCGAGTGATTGGTCTTCGACGATCATAACGCCACCACTACCTTCAATGTACCATTGGCCTTCACGGGCCATGGCAGGTGTGGTGAGCGCGGTCGAAGCCATCGCCATTCCAATGACGAGTTTACGCATTCTAAATTCCCCTTGATATTTGACT